>JBHIEG010000013.1:0-57020 GCA_046760505.1 Candidatus Hydrothermarchaeota archaeon | reverse complement strand
TTATAGATAAATAAATTAAAGTTAAATTTAGAGGTGATGAATATGCCCAATATAATTGTAGAAGGACCTCCGTTAGATGTTGAATCAAAGAGAAAATTGGTGGAAGAATTTACAGAAGTTGCTGCAAAAGTTTATAAAATGCAAAAGGAAGTCTTCTTAGTTTTAATAAAGGAGAATCCTCCTGAAAACGTAGGTATTGGAGGTAAACTAATAATCGATAGGGAGTAAATCCTCAATAAAATTTGACTTATTTAAGTTTGGGATAAATCACTGATTTTAAAATCCAAAGTCCTTATGAAATCTCCGTATATTTCTATTGCACCTCTCAATATCTTTTTTGGACGAAGATAGAATTTTTTGTATGCTTTTCTTAACATTTCTTCAATTTCTTTAGGTTTCAAAAACTTCGTTCTCATAACTGCATGCAAACCATCGTAAAAATCGAAGTCCTTTCTTGTTATCATTTCCTTAACCTTCTCATAGAGAAGGGTTCCAGGGTATGGAGTTAGTATTGAGAACTGGGCAACATCTGGATCAAGATTCTTTGCGAATTCAATCGTATTTTCAATCATTTCCTTGTCTTCATCTGGATTTCCAATTATAAAACTTGCCCATATTTCTATATCGCTTTCTCTAAGTATTCTGAAGGCATTTTGAATCTGATTAACATCTATTTTTTTATCGTAATCGTCCAGTACCTTTTGGTTGGCGCTTTCAACTCCTAAAAAAACTATGTTACATCCTGCATTTGCCATTTTTTTAACCATTGATGGATTATTAACGATGGTATCAACTCTGGATTCACATCCCCAAGATATATCGATTTTTCTTCGCTCAATTTCCTCACAGATCTCGATGACCCTTGAAGGATCAAGGGTAAAATTATCATCCACGAAACTTATGTTTTCAAATCCAAATCTTTCTTTTATTTCTAGCATCTCATCTACAACATTCTTAGGAGATCTAGCTCTCCATTTTCTCCCTGAAATCTTTGGAGTTGTGCAGAAAGAGCAGGAGAAAGGACAGCCTCTACTTGATATCATTGTTGTCGTATGTTTGGTATATTTCTTTAATTTAAGCAGATGACGTGCAGGAAAAGGCAAATTATCTAAGTCTTCAATGAATTCACTATCATTGTTTCTGATGTATCTTTCTCCTTCCATGTATGAAATTCCATCCACTGATTTAAAGTCTCTTATACCCTCTAATGCTTCTAAAAGATATAGAAACGTGTATTCTCCTTCTCCTCTTACCACAAAATCAACAAAACCGGTTTCCAAAACTTGCTTATCCATGATTGTAGCATGGGGCCCTCCCATGACAATTGGAATCTCATCATCAATTGATTTTATTTGTTTGGCTATTTCTATTGCCCTCTTTATTGTTGGAGTTAATGTTGAAATTCCTATTGCGTCGTAGTTTTTCACGTCAATTTTTTCTTTTACTAAGTTTAAGTCCATTATATGAGATTTGAATCCTTTTTTCTCTAAAATAGCCGCAATATATGCTAGACCTAGAGGAGGTATCTTGAAACCCAATTTCTGATACAATCCCGGATAAGGTGGATTTATAAAAAGGACTCTCAATCGTAACCCTCCCCACTAAGTATTTTTTCATTGGTAAAAATCATTTCGTTACTTAAACCCATGTAAGATTCATTTTTTATACATCCTGGATCTGGTGCCAGGTAATCTCCAAAATAACTAAGGGCCCTTGCCCTGCAACCGCCGCAATTGTATCTGTACTCACAGGTTCCACACATTGGTTTCAACAAATCCTTATTTCTCAACTCCCTAAAAATATTGTTATTTTCCCAGATCTTCTCTAAATCTTCATCTATAATGTTGCCAACCTTTAAATGGAAGAAAACGCATGGTTCAATATTGCCTTGTGGTCTTATCGCGCAATAGAAGCGACCTGCTCCGCAACCTCCAATGAATTCAGCCAAGTTTACCAATTTTCCTTGAAACTCTAAATTGTAGAAGTGAGTTGGTACTATTTTTCTATCACCTATCTCCGCCTGCAAGGCAATTCTCGCGTACTGTGGAGCGGTTGTTAGAACGTTTATTTTTTTTCTTGCTTTCAATTCTCTCCAAAGAATTTTTAAAAGCTTTTCTCTTTCTTTAGGAGTTAAATCTTGTTCTTTAATTTCTTTTCCTCTTCCAACCGGTATAAAATTATAAACCATAAACCAGTCAGCACCTAGTTTTTCAGAAAGATCTATGATCTCAGGAATTTCCTCGTAATTACAATGAGTCGCAACAGTCGAGATATTTACGAAAAAATTTTGATCTACGCAATTCTTTATTCCCTCAATTGTTCTTTCAAAAACCCCTTCTTTGCCCCTAAAATCGTCATGCGTTTCTGGATTTGATCCATCCAATGAAATTTGTACGTATCTTATACCTGCATCTTTCATTTTCCTTGCCGTTTCTTTATCTATTAAGGTAGCATTTGTCGCAATCGCAACGTACATTCCTTTTCCGGACGCATAACTTGATATTTCAAAAAAATCTTTTCTAACTAAAGGTTCTCCCCCTGAAAATGCGATTATTGGAACTCCTGCTCTATCTAGCTTATCTATTACAAGTTTGGCTTTTTCTGTATTTAATTCGTTCTTAGAATTTTTATCAGCAGTTGCATAGCAATGCTTGCACTTTAGATTACATGCGTGGGTAATATCCCAAACAACCATGAATGGAGATCCGGGAGTAAATGGCTTTGTTATGCCGAATTTTGCAATACCCTTAAGCACGCAGGCTAGACCTTTTCCATAGTATGGATCTGAGAATGTATTTCTTATTTCTTTTTCAGAAACTCCAAATGATATTGAGCCTATTTCCAGTAATTTTGATAGAATTTTTTCTGCAGATCTGCATTTTATACATGCTTCTCTCCTTCTATCAATCCAGAGATCAATTGCAACTTCTAGTCTATTTTTCTGACACTCTTTGCACCAGCAAGAGATCGAATTTAACAGTTTTCTTGTTGCTGGATTTCCTAGAGCTGATTTTAAAATTAATGAAGGTTTGATGAAATCCATGAGGAAACCCTTCTTAATTTTATTCAGTATTTTAATAAATACAGAAATGTTAATTTTATGAAAATCTATATATAAGTGTTTCTGTAGATTAAACGAGAATAGAGGGAAATGAAAATGAGCGAGGAAGGAGTTATAAGATCTTTGAAAGAATTAGGTCTTACAGAATATGAAGCGAAGGCATATACTGCGCTTACCAAAATCAAGTCTGGACTTGCCTCAGATGTTCATATAATTTCAGGCATTCCGAGATCAGCTGTTTATGGAGCCTTGAACAAGTTGATAGAGAAAGGGATTGTCGAGATTCAGCACGGCAAACCTATGAAATACAGGGTTGTATCTCCAAAAATAGCACTTGAAAGACTCAAGAATGATTTTAAAACAAAATCTGAAAGAGTTCTTGAGCATCTAGAGCAGATATACAAAACAGATGAGGTTGAGCCTAAGGAAGAAGCAGTATGGTCTGTTAAGGGAATAAAGAATGTTATTGGTAGAGCAGTCGAGATGATCGAAAATTCTCAAGAAGAAATTACACTCATCGCTGCATATCCATTTTTTGTGGATGTTGCGAGTGCATACCCCATTTTTAAGAACATAAGGCCTATTCTGCTTGAAAAAGTAAAAAAAGGAGTTAAAATAAGAATAGTTGCCTCAAATGAGGGCGAAATCAAAAGAATATCAAAAGATATCCCCCAAGCCGACATAAGAATTCGAAATACTCATGATGAATCAATTGTAATGAAGGGCGGCTTATTGTTGGTTGATGGCAGAGAAATTCTCATTGTTGTTTTCGGTGACCAGTCATTTAACGGTCTAAAAGATATGACTGCGATTTGGTCAAGCGGAGAAGGAATAGTATCAATATTCAAATATTTCGCAGAGATGGAGTGGAACATCTCAACTCCAATCAAATGAGATTATTTAGAAAAAATAAAAGTATATTATTCAGCCTCTGATTCTTTTTCCTTTCTTTTTCTAACGTAGTAATATCCATAGCCACCTGCCAAAAGAATTACCAAAAATAATAGTAGAATTCCACTTATTCTTAATTTCTTGCCAACTACTTCGACTGGAATCGATTTTTCATATGTGTATACATTTATGTCTCCCTCCTCCTTATCTCCAGCGCAATTTATCTTTATCTTAAGCAGATATTTCTTGATATCTGCATTATCTTTAACCGTAAATGTTAGCGAACCTTCTCCTACATCATTGGGATCTAAAGTGCCAATAAAATCGCTTCGTTCCTCAAAGTCAAAGGGCTGATCAGCCTTTTTTATCACTCTAACATCAACAGATTCTGCTTGTTCGCTTCCTGTATTCTTTATTTTGAAAGAAAGTCTTACCTTCTCTCCAGCCTTAACCTTTGCCGGGTCGGTTTTTATATCAAATAATTCAAATCTTGGTTTTCCTTTTAGCATTATGTTTATGGTGTGATTAACCTCATGTTCGGTTCCATCTCTTTCCTTGAATGTGAGAATTAAAGGTACCTCATATGTGCCTGCCCTTGCATCCTCTGCTACATCAACCGTGAACTTTGCTGATTTTGTTGCTCCAGGCTCTAAAAGCCCTATGTTTGCGATATTTGTCATTGACCATGATGGTTTGAAAGGATAGACAGGGATAAGCTCAGCCCTAACTGATTCAGCAGGACCCTTTCCGTTGTTTTCTATATCTAATTCAATGGTTGCGTAGTCATATCCTATTCGAATCTGCTTTGGATCGGTCATCACATTGGCTATCGCAAGATCGGGTATGCCTTTCACTCGAACACCTACTCTCATTATTTCTATTTGTTCCTGATTCTCTATCTGTCGCGTACGAGTTATTGTTCTCGATTTACTTTCCTGAACAATTTCCTGCTGATGTACCGCTGCCTCGCTCTCTTCTTCGTATCTAAGCAGTATTGGCACCACGTAAGAATTATCTTGCGCACTGTTATCAACAAAAAATCTAAATGTAATAGTTTTTTCTTCTCCTGCCCTCAGAGAACCAATGAATCTAGAAGCAGATCCTATGGGCTTGATAATTTCTGAGGTGGAAACTGAAATTTGTTGAGAAGCAGACGAAGTGAGAGGTAAACTCGCCTTTGGACATGGGGGACATGTCTTCTCTGGCATTAAAGATATTCCACTCAGTAGATTTGCCATGTTTGTGATCTCAAATCCTGAGGTTGATTGTGGAGATGGAGCAGGGGAATTAAATTCTACTCGAAGATCTCTCGCTGTAGATGAACCCGTGTTCTTTATGGTCAAGTACAAAGTGGCGGTAGAACCTGGCTCACAATCATTTGGTATGGTTTTCACATCTTTTATCTCAAATCTTGCCTGTCCGAATACTGGAAGCCAAACTGTCTTCTTTACCGTATAGATCTTACCATTGAAGTCTGCATATGACGCAAAAACATCAAATTCATATACTCCTGTTCTTGTTTCATAATCGAACTGAATCCTGAACATCGGAAAATAAACGGATCCAACTCCAGCGAAGCCTATTACCTCTCTTGATTTGAGAATCTTAGCATGTTTAGCGGTTTCGGCATCTTTAGGCTCGATCCAAACAATTAAGTCGTATGCTGCACCATCACCAATGCTCTCTATTTGCACGTTCAGGTTTACCGTGTCCCCCGGATCTATATGTGTGGGATCCAGCAAGGTGGAGCCTATTTTTATCCCGGGTATTTTTTCTTTTTCCTCTTTTTGCGCAGATCCAAGTGCTGTTAAAAGAGAGAAGATAAGCAGCAAGCTCAGTACTTTTCTCAAGTCTCCACGCCTCCATTCATACCATCTTATATCATCGATAAATTTTTTAATACAAAGTTTATATAAATCTTACTAAAAAAATTTAATAACTAATTTAATTTAAAAATAGAAATATGATAGAAATGGAAGTTGAAAAAAACATAGAATTGGAAAAAACTACTAAAGCACTTAGGCAATTTGGTTTATCGGAACACGAGTCCAATGCCTATGCAACACTCGTGATCAAAGGATTGATGTCGCCCAGAGAAATTAGCGACGTAACAGATATCCCTTATACGAGGCTTTATAGTGTTTTGAAGGATTTGGAACGAAAGGGGTGGGTCGAGTCACAGCCAGGGAGACCGATTGTTTATAAGGCTGTTAGACCGAAGTATGCAGTCAGAAACGCGATACAGGAAATTTTGAAGGAACTTCAAAAAGCGGAAGAAATAGTTACTCAAAACCTAGAGAACATCTATTCAAAAACGCTTCCTGTCGGCAGACAGGTTTGGGTAGTAAAAGGAAAGATAAATGTGATAAAAAAGATCCTCGAAATGCTGGATAACGCAAGAGAAACAGTTAAAATTGCTACACCTTTCATACAAGTAGGTAAGCAAGAGGATTCAAAATTTGAAAGCATTCGTCAAAAGCTCCTATCTTACAGGGTTCGTACCCAGATCATAGCAAGAATGATAACTGAAAGTGAATACGATGCTGATTTAATTCCGGAACACATTCAAATTAGGTTACATGAGGGTTTTCACTCTTGGATGGTAATAGTTGACGGAAATGAGATCTTGCATTCTTCCTCTCCATATGTAGAGAAAATGGACCTCAGTGAAATTCTTGGTATCTGGACGAATGATCAGAATATAATATCCACTCTGGAGAATATGTATGATTTTTTCTGGAACGAAGCCAGACCCATAGGGTCGGATAAAATATGATGATCGAGAGATCTCTTAAAAGATTAGCAAGATTTCAATTCGAGAGACCTTATTCTGTAGCTGTTCTTGCTTTGATCATAACTCTAATAGCTATTATAGGAATATCGAATCTTCGCCTTGAATCTGATATATCAAAGGAAATCCCTCAGGACATAGATGTAATCAAGCTTCAAAACCTTATCAGGGATGAACTTGCAGGGGGAAACATTATAATGGTTCTGGTGAGTCTAGATCCTGAGAAAACTACGGATTATACAGAAACAGACATCAGAAATCCATGGTTAATATACTTCCTCAAGCAGATTACGGATCTGGCTAAAAAAGAGCCCGAAGTCACGGAGATTAACAGTTTGGCTGATTTCTTCGAGCAGCCTTTGTTGCCCAGGGAACTCATAAAACAGGTCATCGATAAGAATCCGAGTGCAAAAAATTTTGTAAACTCTGATTACACAATGACCCTAATTTTTGTAAAAACATACATTGGAGCAAATCCTTATGAACTTGCCAAGCTTGCAGAGGCAATTAATGAAGACATCCAGACATCTTTGATTCCTCCAGGAGTATCTATAAGCATCACAGGACAGCCTATATTGATAGTAAAGATGCTACAGCTAATGGTCCATGATATGAGTCTTATAACTACCGTTGGATTATTCATTATCTTTATTCTGATGGTCATAGCATTTCATTCTATTTCGAGAGGCTTATTAACCTTAATACCTGTTGTAATGGGTGTTATCTGGACCTTAGGCATTCTTGGACTCCTTAATATACCTATAACGACTATAACAGCGGGAATGGGTGCAATGATCATCGGTGTAGGTATAGCCTATGGTGTCCATCTCATGAACCGAGTTATGGAAGAAAGAAAACGCGGGAAAACATTGGAAGAAGCCATTGAGATAGCTGTATCCGATACAGGAATAGCAATTATATCTACCGCTGTCACTACGATGGTTGGCTTTGGCTCGTTAATGCTTGCCACCATGCCTGGAATACAGAGGCTTGGTTTTACCCTAGCAATGGGAATTCTGGCATGTTTAATTGGAGCCATATGCGTCCTTCCCTCATTCATTTGTCTAGAGGAGAAACTGATGGAGAGTATAAAGGATGGAAACCTTCTTGCAAAGATTCGCAGGAGTCCATGAAAGACATCCCAAACCAATCGTTGTCTTTGCAATTCTTTTCACGCTTTTCTGCTTAGCCGGTATGAGGTACATGCAGATGGAAACAGATCAGGAGAAGATGATGCCAGACATAGAGGAGATCAGAGCAATGAAAAATGTGAGATACGAATTCGGAGGTGTAGACAGAACTTATCTTGTTGTAGAAGCTCCAGATGTTCGCGATCCAAAGGTGATAGAAACCATGCTTCTTATAGAGCGAAAATGCCTGCAAGAGGAAGGAATAACAAGTGCTCAGAGCATTGCCGATAAGGTTTGGGAAGAATATAAGAGTGTACCCAGCAGTAAAGATAAAATAGACAAACTGGTTTCGCAGAGCCCATTGATAAACGACGATTACACATTAACCTACATAACCCTTAGTGGCGATATAAAGAATGATGAGAAGGAGATCAAACGTCTGGTAGATTCTCTTCAAAGAATCGTTGAGACCACTCCAATGCCTTACGATATGAAGGTGGGAATCACAGGTACTGCTCCAATACGTTACGAGATACATGGATTCATGCAGAAAGACATGAGCAAGACTACATACTATGCCTTCTTTGGCGTCTTAGTTGTGGTAATGCTGACTTTCTTTTCTCTTACCAGGGGCTTATTGACATTGACTCCGGTTTTACTTGGCACATTTTGGACGATGGGAACTGTTGGATGGATGAAAATAAAGCTATCTATGGTTACAATCGGAGTTTGGTCAATGCTCATTGGTTTAGGAGTAGACTTTGGTATACATGTTATTCATAGATACAGAAAGGAGAGAGAAACAAAATCAATAGAGGAAGCCTTGGAAAGAGTTCTTTTTGGAACAGGGAGAGGTATATTCTTTACCGCATTAATGACCATATCAGGCTTTTTATCTTTGTTAGCCGGAGAATTACCTACCATGCACCAGATGGGTTACCTGATTGCTCTCGGTATCTTTTACTGTATGGTGGCTGCTTTAGGGGTATTACCATCCATTCTTATTTTGGAGGAAAGATTAGTAGCAAAAATAAAATTAAGAATGACCTGAATAAAACTAGAGTTTTTTATAGTAAATGACCTCATTAACCTTAAATGATTCAACCTTTCCTTCTTGCTCAAGAATCTCAAGGTGACCAACTACCTCTGCTATGCCCAGAAATAACTCTGACAATGAGAGATCCTCATAAACGATTCTTGAAATCTCGAAGGCTGTTTTCGGCTCTCTAGATAATTTACTTAAAATACTCAACTTCTTTTCTTCATGATGTTTAATGATATCGTTGATTCTTTTCTTATAATCTTTAATGATGTTTCTATGACCCGGTAAAACTAGTTTTACGTCATATTTCTTGATTTTATCAATAGATTGTAAGTATTTTATCAATCCTCTGGAACCAAGCTGCTTTTCTTTATCTAAAAAGTTGTAGATGGGGTTTGGACTTATGTCTTCAATGAGCGTATCACCAGAGAAAAGTATTCTTCTTCCCTCTTCAAGAAGACAAATGGAACCAGGTGAATGACCCGGGGAATGAATGACTTTAAGCATGTATTCTCCAAAGTCTAGTACTTCTCCTTCGTTTACATAATTAATTTTCTTAGCAAGTTTTCCAAAGTTTTCATGAGATTTGAAAAGAGCCATTATTCTTGAGATGATACCCTCTGGAACACCTGAAAGTGACATTGATCTCTTTAAACTGCTAAATACCTCTATGTTCTTACTATGCAATGCAGAAACTATTGAGGCATCTTCCTTATGCATATATACACTTGCGCCAGATTCTTCCTCTATTAAATTTGACATTCCATAATGATCCAAATGTCCATGCGTAATGATTACTTCATCTATATCCTTTATCTGATAGCCTATTTCTTCCAGTTTTCTCCTAAGCGTATCGATAGCATTTTGAGTTTGTGGACCAGTGTCTATGAGAGATATGGTTTCTCCCTGGATCAGGTAAGTGTTTACCGATCCAACCTTAAATGGGGTTGGAACTTCTATTCTATGAATCCCTTTCATTACAGACATTAAGACCCTCCTAAGTTTCTTTTAACAGAGAATAATTAGAAAAAGAGCGTTATTTTAAGACTTCAGCCATCTCTCTTGCAATATTTAATGTTCCTTCAAAGCCGTATGTCAATTTTTTTCCATGCATAACATCTAGAAGTGGCTTTTTTATAAATGTACTTGCCCCGATTTCTCCCATTCCTCCGATCATTATATCAAAATCTAATTCGTTTATAATATTTATGAACTCTTCAAAATCCGGCTCTTTGAGCATATCTACATTGAGTTTTTTCAGTTCTTTCTCTACAGTTTCCGTAGAATGGTCCACAGAGACAAGAACCGGATCCATATGTAGTTCTGATAAAAATCTCGTATATGCCAAGGCTCTTGTGGGACCGCTTGCGATAAAAACCTTTTTACCTGCAAGTTTTTTCCTATATTTTTCCAATTCTTCTAAGGTACTCCTTTTCTCTCTTTCCAAGTCTATTCTTTTATCGAAAGCATTTGCTATTCCCTCAAAAAATTCTACTGTCTGTTCTACTCCGATGGGCATGGGTAATCTCAGGTATTCAATTCCAAATCTCTTTTCCATTAATTTACATGCGTCTATTCCTGCGGATTCACATCCAGGTATGTTTAAACTTGCCTTTGAGGCATTTTTAATCTCTTTCAGGCTTGAACTTGCAGTCAAAACTGAATTTAATTTTAAATCAAGTTTATTGAAAATATTTTTCAAGTATTTAAGATCTTCTCCTCCTCTAAATTCTCCAATGATATTGAAGGCATCTATTTTTTCATCTGAATCGGTTATAAGTTTTGTGATTATTCTCTCTAACGCCTCTCTGTAACCATCGACTTGCGTGCCTTCAAATCCACCGCTGGATACTGTAAGAATCTCACATCCTACATCTGCTTGGCTAGATATTGCTTCGAGATCTTCTCCTATTATGCTACTCGCGCAAGAAGAAAAGACAACTATGAGATCTGGATTTAATTTCTTGTCCAAACTTTCTAAAGAATCAAGTAATTTTTTTTCTCCCCCAAAAATAACATCGTTTTGGTCCATCTGAGTGACGTAAATCCTTATCGGTACATTTCCTCGCATGCCGAATATGTATCTTAGATGATATCCGCACCCTAGGGGTGCATGGATTAAAGGCACTGCATCTTTGATTCCGAGAACTACTCTCAAAGCTCCGAATAGTTTGCAGGTAATTCTTGGTTGCATCATCTTTTTAACCCTTCGATAGTCGATCACTAAGAGTTAAATACTGTAAGTTATCTATCTGTTAAAGGGTTGTCGTATGGGTATAAAGTTAGAGGTTTTCAAGGCGCCTATCTGCCCTCACTGTCCTGCTACGATAGAGTTGGTAAAAGAAGTGGTCTCAAAATTCGATGATGTTGAGGTAGAAATTATAGACATAGAAGAGAGACCTGAGCACGCAAGCAAGTACAAGATATATGCGGTCCCTGCTATTGCAATAAATGGAAAGTTGAAGTTCATAGGAAGACCCTCCAGAAGCGAATTGGAGAGAGAGATCAAGGAAGCGATATGATGGTAAACGTTGAAACAGAGCAGTACGGACCCCATAACGTAACCAAAATAATTCTCAACAAAAAAGAACTTTTTTTAATTGATAATGAAGTTAGAGTACTTTTGGAGTTGATATACAAGAAAAGACCAAAGTTATGGAAGAACGCTATGGAGATAATAGAGGCTAAAGAAGAAATAGGTACGCTTTAATTTTTGGTATAGCTTTTAGCCTCCAGCAGCTGCTGGAAATAGTGCTATCTGATCCCCAGATTTTACCTTTGTATCTAATCCATCTTTAAATCTTATATTTTCTCCGTTAACCAAAATATTGACGTAAGGCCTCAGTTTTTCGTTTTCGATTAACATTTCCTTTAATCCATATTTTTCGTCTAGCGATTCTATCAGATCTTTTATTTTATCAAAATCTTCTAGATCTATCTCTTTCTTTCCAACCCTATCTCTTAAAATTCCAAAGAACTTTACCTTTACCCCCATGTTCATTAAGGTAATATTTCTTATTGATATACTTATATGTCCCACTTAGGTAGAGGTGGTTGAGTTGAGAACGTCTAGGATAGAAGGATTTTATAAATTAGACATAGATAGCAGGCTAGAGTACCTAAAAAATTTTTGCGGCCTTGAAGAAGAGGAAATAGATTTAGTAAAAGGAACCGGTATTACTTTAGAGGACGCAGATAGGCTTATAGAAAATGTGGTTGGCACTATGGAAATTCCTTTGGGCATAGCAGTCAATTTTCTGATAAATGGAAGAGACGTTTTAATTCCAATGGCTATAGAAGAAACTTCCGTAGTTGCCGCAGCAAGCAATGCGGCTAAGATAGCAAGGGTTAAGGGAGGATTTTTTACTCAGAGCACAGATCCAGTAATGATCGGTCAGATTCAGTTAACGCGGGTAAAAGATCCCTACAACGCTAGGATGAAAATCTTATCTCAAAAAGAGAAACTTTTAGAGGTGGCGAATGAAAAGGATCCCACGTTGGTTAAGCTTGGAGGAGGAGCGAAGGATATTGAGGTTAGGGTTATAGACACCTTCATGGGAAAAATGGTTATCATCCATCTCTTAGTTGATTGTAGAGATGCAATGGGTGCGAATGCGGTGAACACCATGGCTGAGACGATAGCACCTCTGATAGAAAGCATAACAGGAGGGAAAGTTTATTTGAGGATAGTATCCAACCTCGCTACAAAAAGAATCGCCAGAGCAAGAGCAATATTTTCCAAGGATGCCTTGGGAGGAGATGACGTAGTGGAGGGTATACTTCAGGCCTATGCCTTCGCATTGGAGGACCCATATCGCGCGGCAACGCATAACAAAGGTATAATGAACGGTATAACAGCGGTGGCGTTAGCCACAGGGAATGATACCCGCGCGATAGAGGCAGGAGCTCATTCTTATGCGTGTATAACTGGCAGATACATTCCTTTGACCACATGGGAGCGTAACGAGGATGGAGATTTGGTTGGGACCATTGAGTTACCCCTAGCAGTGGGAATCATTGGTGGAGCAACAAAGGCCCATCCAGTAGCGAGAGTTGCATTAAAAATCCTGGGAGTCAAAACTTCAAACGAATTGGCTGAAATAATGGCATCGGTAGGACTTGCACAGAATCTCGCAGCCTTAAGGGCTCTGGCAACCGAGGGCATTCAGAAAGGACACATGTCTCTACACGCAAAAAACATAGCGATCATGGCTGGAGCAAAGGGCGATCTCATAGATAAGATAGCTGAGATAATGGTAAAAGAAAATAAAATAAGGATAGATAGAGCAGAAGAATTGATCAAAGAGTTTAGTTAATTATTCAGAACAACATAGAGAAAATGATGGACACTCGCTACATAACGATTAGAAAAGACTGCATGATAATTCAGCATAGCAGACTAGCAAAAATTCCAAGAAAAAGAGAAATATACATGGAGAAACCGGTTATAAGGTCAAAACTCTACGAGAAAATATGTTTGAGAGTTGCGAGAACTCAGGCAAAGTACAATTTCATACAACCTAAGGACACAGTAACAGCAATATACGATGGAAGCAAAGAATCTACGTGTCTTATAAATGTATTAGAGCCTTACACACGGAAATATGGAATAAAGTTAGTGATATTTGGAGATAGGGATAATTTTACGAGCTGCTTTGACTTGGAAAATACGAATTCACTCGTTGGAAAGATAGCATATCCCTTAACCATAGATGATTACTGCGAAAATATACTAGCACAGATGTTTAATGGAGAAGATATAAAGCCTATGAAGGTAATAGAAGATAGAAAGATCTATCCCCTAATCAAAGTCCCAAGAGATTGGATAATGAGGTTTTATAGGGAAACGAATCTAGATGAAGGTATTGAGATAATAAAAAATACAGGTGAGAGGGAATTATTGAATAAAATATGCGATTTGGTGCCTAATTATAGAGAGATGATGTTCAGCACATTTGAGAAGATAAATTTAGAGAGGTAGGTTTTTGCTCATAGGAATAGACGTTGGGGGAACATTCACAGATATAATAGCTTACCATGATGGAAGACTTTACAGAAAAAAGATTCCTACTACATATAATCAGGAAGAAGGTATCATTAAAGGAATCAATCAAATTTTAGATGATATTAAACAAAAATTTGAGATTAAAGCAATCAATCATGGATCTACTGTAGCTACAAATGCAGTTATTGAGAGAAAAGGAGCTAAAGTTGGTTTGATAACCACAAAAGGATTCCGAGATGTACTGGAGATAGGTAGACAAACCAGAACGAGTCTTTACGACTTAAAGGTTAGGAGAGAACAGCCTCTTGTAGAAAGAGCATGTAGAGTGGAAGTGGAGGAGAGAATATCGAGAGATGGGATAATAAAGCCGATGGATATGAAATCTTTAGAAGAAGCGGTCAATAAGCTAATAGAGAATAATGTAGAGTCTATAGCAGTTTCTCTTCTGTTCTCGTTTTTAAATCCTAAACACGAGAGAGAGATTAAGCATTACATCAAAGAAAAGATGAATGTTCCAGTCTCAATATCTTCAGATATAAACCCTATTTACAGAGAATATGAGAGGACTTCTACAACTGTTTTAAATGCCTATGTTTCTCCTGCTCTTGGAAGTTACCTGTTTAAGTTGGAGAATCTACTCCAAAAAAGAAAGATCAAGGCTAGATTAAACGTAATAAAATCAGATGGGGGACTGATGAGTTCAAAATTGTCGAGAGAATTTGGAGTCTATGCATTACTTTCAGGCCCTGCTGGTGGGGTAATTGGATCCAATTTTATAGGAAAGATATCTGGGCATTCTAACCTGATAACCTTCGACATGGGTGGAACTAGCTGTGATGTGAGCGTAATTCAGGACAATATGCCTAAAATAAGAACAGAAGGTGAGGTAGCGGGTTATCCGATGACAATACCTATGATAGACATCGTAACCGTGGGTGCTGGAGGAGGAAGCATAGCATGGGTGGATGAGGGAGGATCATTGAGGGTAGGTCCTAAGAGCGCTGGATCAATACCTGGCCCTGCTTGCTATGGAAGAGGAGGGAATGAACCCACTGTAACAGATTCTCATCTTGTTTTAAGACACATAGATCCAGATTATTTCTTGGGTGGAGAAATGAAGGTTTTCTTGAATTTAGCAGAGAGTTCCATGAAAAAAATCCAGGAAAAACTTAAATTAAATAAATATGAGGTTTCATCAGGTATATTAGAAGTTGTAAACTCCAACATGTTAAGAGCTTTAAGATTGGTAACCGTTGAAAGGGGATTAGATCCAAGAGACTTCTCATTAATATCTTTTGGTGGAGCCGGACCTTTACACGCTTTTTATTTAGCAAAAGAATTGGAAATAGAAAGAATAATAGTTCCAGATATGGCAAGCGTTCTATCTGCCTTAGGGTGTTTGTTTGCTGAGTTTTCCTTTGAAAGCATGCAAACCTATTTAATTCCTCTCGAGAAATTTGAACTTGGAACTTCAGAGAGTATATTTCAGAGTCTGGAACATAATGTTGTCGATAAGCTAGTTAAAGAAGGCGTTGCTAAAGATGAGATCCTATTGGTCCGAAACCTTGACATGAGATATCAGGGACAGAGTTATGAACTAACGATACCTTATTCAACCCATCTAAAGAATGATTTTGAAAAAGAACACATGAAGAGCTATGGATTTATACTGGAAAATCCCATTGAAATCGTTAACTTCAGGGTAAAGGGAATAACTCTTCCGCGAGAAATTTCTCTACTCTATCAATGGGGCAAAGAAGATCCTTTTATTGGCGAGAGAAAGGTTTGGATAGATCAATGGCAGGAAATTCCAGTTTTCAGAAAAGAAAATATTGAACCAGGATGGAGAGAAAGAGCCCCTCTCCTAATAGAGTGTAAGGACACAAATATACTGGTTCCCGAGGGAAAGATTGAGATGGATAGATATGGAACTTTATTCATAAATACAGGGTGATCAAGGTGCTCACTCCCATAGAACTGGAGGTTTTTAAAAATAGAGTGACTGCAATCGCAGAGGAAATGGGTTTAGTTCTTCAAAGAGCAGCCCAGTCTTCAAACATCAAAGAAAGGAGGGATTTTTCTACCGCAATATTCGATTTTGGCGGTGAACTGGTAGCACAGGCGGAACATATACCTGTGCACTTAGGATCAATGCCCTACTGCTTGAAAAACGTTTTAGAAGAGGTTGAAATAAAAGAAAACGATGTTATAATAACAAATGATCCCTTTAAAGGGGGAACCCATCTTCCTGACGTTACGGTGATAACTCCCGTTTATTTTAAAGAATTAATTGGTTTTTTGGTTAACAGGGCACATCACGCAGATATAGGTGGTATTACAGCTGGAAGCATGGCAGGAAATACTTTTGAAATATTCCAGGAAGGCTTGAGAATACCGCCAGTAAAGCTTTATAAGGGAGGAACAATGGATGAAGAGATTCTCTCTCTATTCCTTGCTAACGTAAGAGATCCTAAAGAACGCCTTGGAGATTTATATGCTCAAGTAGCAGCAAATTTTTTGGGGAAGGAAAGAATGAAAGAATTGTACGAGAAATTCAGAGAAAAATTACTCTATTCCTTCGAGGAGATAAAAAATTATTCCGAGAGGATGATGCTCTCTCAGATATCCAAGTATAGAGGAAAGGAAGGAAAAGGAGTAGATTTTTTAGATGATGGCTCAAAGATAGAGGTCTCGGTAAAAGTAGAAGAGGATAAAATAGTGGTAGATTTCGATGGAACAAGCGATATGGTAGATGGAAATCTCAACTGTCCATATGCTGTTACCCTTTCGTGTGTTTATTATGTAATTAGATGCGTCACTGATCCGTCAATACCACCCAATGCTGGTTGTTATAGACCTATAGATGTAAACATCCCAAAAAATTCCCTTTTAAATGCTTCCTACCCCAAAGGAGTGGTTGGAGGAAACGTTGAGACATCTCAGAGAATAGTTGAGGCTTTACTGATTGCATTCAGAGAGATTACTGGAATGAAAATTGCCCAATCTCAAGGCACGATGAACAATGTAGCAATTGGTACTTCTGAATTTACTTATTATGAGACGATAGGAGGCGGTTATGGAGCCTCTGATAGAGCCGATGGAGTGGATGGCATCCATGTACATATGACGAATACCCAGAACACTCCTGTAGAGGCTTTGGAAATGAGGTATCCATTAAGAATCGAAAGATATGAACTCATAGAGAATTCTGGAGGCTATGGGAAGTACAGGGGGGGTCTTGGAATTAGAAGAGATATAAGAGTCCTTACCAAAGCAAGATTATCACTACTAAGCGAAAGGAGAAAAATACCTCCAAGGGGAATAGAAATGGGAGAAGATGGCTCAAAAGGTTTAGATATAATGATAAAAGACGGTAAAGAAATAATTCTCTCGGGCAAAGAAATCATTGACGTAGAACCGGATACAATAATTAGCATCAGGACCCCTGGAGGGGGCGGATACGGCAATCTAGGGGAAAGAGATAGAGAAAAAATTTTAAAAGATCTAAAAGATGAGAAATATACCATCGAATTTATTAGGGAGAGATACCCCATCCACCTTCTGAAAGGTTGAGGAGGTACTTTTGTCCCACCTTTATGAAAGGTGCTGGGGGCCATTTTCTATTTGAGATGTTGCACTGTGAAGTGCTACCAAATGATCGACTTTTTGAAGGTCGAGGGGGATCATTAGGTCGAATTCGCTAACGCGAATTCAACATCTCATTAGGAAAAACAAAGATATTAAAACCAAAGCATGATGATCTATCTCGAAGAGATAGTGCCTTTGGCCCACCTTTATAAAAGGTGGAGAGAGATCATTAGGTAGAATTGCTTCGCAATTCAACATCTCATTAAGAAAAACAAAAATATAATGTATGGGAGATGTTCTACCTCCGAAGGAGGTAGTACCTTTGGCCCACCTTTATTAAAGGTGGTATCTCAACATATTTTCAAGAAAAAACAATGCAAAACGCTTAAATAGCAAAAAAATTAAGTTTTGCTGAGGCTATGAAAAAAGGCTCTGAAAACAAAACAGACCTACAAGTTAAGCCTGTGAGAAGAATGATAGCCTTCAAAAGTTTACAAATTCAAAAAAGCAGGTGATAAGATGTCTGAATGTGAAAAAAAATCAATGTTATCTATATTTTTATTCTTAGCAACAATAATCCTACCTTTTTTAGCTTTAGCCCAGATACCAACCTCTATTTACCAACCTTCTGCCACAGCACTCGTGGTTGATTATGAATTGACAGGCACTACAGAGAAATTGAAACCAGGAGACTCAGGAATTTTAAAAATAGTGATAAAAAACAATGGTGGAGCTCCTGCTAAAGACATTCTGATCGATCTCGAGGGAAACAATTTTATAAAGGTAGAAAACGGTAGAATGAGGTTAGGAACTATGAATCCAGAAGATACGTACGCTGTTTCGTTCGTTGTTTCCGTGATGTCGTTTGCAAAGGCAGAAACTTACAGTTTAAATTTGCATACCGAATACACAGGTTATTTCTTGTCTTACGAAGCCCCCAGTACTCTTGGACCATCATGGAAGAACTGGGATAAGATTACATACAAGAACAACTGGGCTATCCCTGTAAGAGTCTACGCTAAAACACCTGCGTTAACCGTTGATAAAGAAATTCCAGAATATGTAGAACCTGGTAAGGCTTTTAGCATTAAAATGACACTGAAGAATACAGGCGAGGCCAAGGTAAAGGATATCAATGTTCAAATAAAACTGGAAGGGACAGAATTTTCATCTACCGGGCCTGATAACATATTTATAAAAGAACTAGATGTATACCAGAGCAAAAATATTTCATTTAATCTCATCTCCAACGATAAAGCAGAACTGGGCCTTCAATCCGTCCCTGTGATTTTGAATTTTACCAACGAAGACGACTTAACCATGAATCAGATAGAAATGGTAGGCTTGCAGATAAGGGGAAAGGCAGAGTTGAATATAGCAAGCATAACCACCGATCCTTCTAAGGTGATAGAGGGGGAACACTGTAACCTCATTGTAAGACTGGAGAACGTGGGAAAGGATGATGCAAAAAGCGTATACGCAGAGGTAGACCTGCCCTTCCAAGGTACAAGGAAGGCTTTTCTTGGTAAAATAGAGCCTGATGAAGATGCCCCAGCGGTATTCACCTTTACTCCCTCTGAAAGAGGGACTATCCCCTACACCCTAATCGTGAAGTACAGCGACGATTTCGGGGAGCACATCCTATCAGAGCCTCTCAACTTAACTGTTTATAAAGATGAAGGTGCTGTTTCTTTAATCTTAGCTGGATTGGTCATTTTGCTCTTAATTATAGGAATACTCCTATGGAGAAGAAAGAAGTGAGTTCTTTTAAAACAGTTCTTTTCTTGATATTCAGAGATGTAAAAACATACAGAAAAATGGTTGCCCTTTTAGTTTTAGCGATAAGCATTGGCGCTGCGAATTACGCGGTGATGATGGGTTTCATGACAGATTTCGTCGATAAAATGATAGACAGAACAGTAAACACCCATGTTGGACACATTATAGTAGAACCGCTGGAAGATAAGAAGTACATATCTGGAATAAAAACGGTAGAGAAAAAAATCCTCTTGATTCCCGGAGTAACCGGCATATCACCTAGAATAGATACAGACGCTATTATTGGCAGGAAAAATGAGTTAGAAACCTGCACTTTACAGGGTATTACTCCATCAAAAGAAGATACCGTAACCATACTTTCCAAAAAAATAAAAGAGGGTTCTTTCATATCAGACAAAGATAGAGAGAACATTGTTATTGGAAATAAGCTTGCTGATAAAATTAAAGCTAAATTAGGAGACAAAGTCAGAATTACCTACAGAAATGGAGAAAGAAGAGACTACATCATCAAGGGCATAATCCACACAGATCTCGACGAAATCGATAGCAACATGGTCATAGTCGGTCTGGATGAAATAAAGGATGTCTTGAATCTAGGAGATCAGGCAACTGAAATAGTCATTAGAACAACCAACTTAGATAATGTAGACAATATGAAATATCTCATCATGCAGCAAAATGTTCATGGAAAGGTGAAGACTTGGAAAGATAAATTAGCCTTTATTTTAGCCGTGATAGAACTTTCAAAAGATCAAATGGCTCTGTTTGGCGGTATAACATTGTTCGCAGCTGCTGTAGCAATTGTGGTCATGATGTACATAACGGTGATCAACAGAACCCATGAGATAGGAATATTGAAGGCTATAGGGGGAAGAAACTCGTTTATTTTATATGTTTTCTTGGGAGAAGCCATAGTCATAGGGTTGCTTGGGACAATTTTTGGAAACATCCTAGGATTTTTTATCATTAAATATTTTGAGTTAAATCCAATCTATGATCCTATCTACGGATACATATCAGCGGTCTACGATTTAAACGTTGGTATCACGTCATCCGTGGTAACTATGGTTACATGCATACTCGCAGGGATATATCCAGCGATTAAGGCTAGCAGACTGAACGTAATTGAAGCTATTAGGGGTATGTGATGAGGACTGAGTTTTTCTTAATCACTAAAGATCTGAAAACGAACTGGAAAATGTTTGCCTTGCTTGTTTTAGCTATATCCGTAGGATCAACCACCTTCATGGTCTACATGGGGACGATGAAGTGGTGGGAAAGGACAATGATAGACAGAACGGTAAACATAGTCTCAGGTCACTTGATCGTCGAGCCCGGAGAGGACGAAGACTATATTACAAACGTAAAAAGTGTAGAAAAAAAGCTAAACTTGATGCCCGGAGCACTGGGAGAGTCTCCTAGGATTAATTCAGAGGGAATTGTGATAAGAAAAACTGAGGATGAGAGATGTAGCATACTTGGAATCATTCCATCAAAGGAAAACAGGGTCACTATAATCTCTGCAAAAATTAAAGAAGGCAGTTTCATAACGGATAACGATAGGAAAAGTATCATTTTGGGAGATAATTTAGCAGAAAAGTTAAACGCTAAGGTAGGAGATAAAGTTCAAGTTATTTTCAAAAACGGCGTCGAAAGAGACTACAAGATTAAAGGTTTGGTTCATACCGATTTAGATTTCATCGATAGCGGAATGTTAATATTAAATCTGGATGAGTTAAGGGATGTTCTTGGTCTTGGAGATGATGCGACTGAAATTGCCATCAGGGTAACGGATCCAGAAGAAGTAGATAAAATGAAATACCTTGTTATGCAGCAAAACGTTCATGGAAAGGTGAAGACCTGGATAGACAAGGTAGAATTTGTCAGGGCTTTGATGGAGCAGTATTACTTAGTTTCTCTCATCGTGGGAGGAATAACTCTTTTCGCGGCATCAATAGCGGTAGTGGTCATGATGTACATAACGGTGATCAACAGAACCCATGAGATAGGAATATTGAAGGCTATAGGGGGAAGAAACTCGTTTATTTTATATGTTTTCTTGGGAGAAGCAATCTTAATTGGAATTCTTGGCGTAATATTCGGCAACATATTTGGTTTTTCCGTAATCCAATATTTAATTTTCCATCCTATGTATGATCCTGTGTACGGTTATTTCAGCGCTGTTTATAGCGTAAATGTAGCTTTAACATCTTCTCTTGTAACATTTCTTACTTGCATCATAGCAGGAACCTATCCTGCCATAAAAGCGAGCAGGATAAACATAATCGACGCCATAAGAGGGTTGGAAAGATGAATAATGGAGGTAATGACGGGAGTAACTTCAGCCGTGATGAATATATCGTAATCACCAAAGATCTGGTGAAAGATTACCAAGTTGGAGAATTGTTGATAAAAGTTTTAAGAGGAGTTAATCTTAGGGTTAGAAAGGGAGAGTTTGTAGCCATCATGGGTCCTTCGGGATCTGGAAAATCAACGCTTTTAAACCTTATCGGAATGCTTGATTCTCCCACGTCAGGTGAGATATACTTGAGGGGCGATGATATTTCTGAATTGGATGAAAAACAAAGATCTGATTTAAGACTGAAAGAAATTGGATTCGTTTTCCAAGCATATAATTTGCTGAATGATCTAAGTGCACTGGAGAATGTCATGCTTCCGATGATGATGGCAGGTATTTCGGATGAAGAAGCCCGAGAAAAATCTAAAAAATTGTTAGAAGAAGTAGGTCTAGGAGAGAGGCTGAATACAAAGGCAAGACTTTTATCAGGAGGGGAGCAACAGAGGGTGGGAATAGCAAGAGCACTTGCCAATCATCCTTCGCTTATATTGGCAGACGAGCCTACTGGCAATGTGGACACAAAAACTTCCCATGAAATAATCGATCTTTTACTCAAATTGAATAAGGAAAAAGGTCAAACCATAATAATGGTAACCCACGATTCTGAGATGGCTGAAAAGGCAGATAGGATAGTTCGATTGAAGGATGGTTTAATTGTTGGAGATATTTATAGATAGTAAAAGAATTTCAGAGATTGCTAGATTCTCTTCCTTCTTTTTCTTTTATTTTCTTTTCCCATTCTTCTCGGCTAAGTATTTCCTTCTCCTCTAGTAACTCAACCAAGGAAATCAGCATGTTGTTGATCGTGTTTAATTGAGCTGAAATTTTAATTACATCGTCCACTATTATCATAGTACCCCCCATTTCAGTGCTTATTTCTCTTATTCCCCATTCGAAGCTTTCTCATTTATCCTAATTAATTATGATACTTGATAACATGGTTATTGGAAAATTGCATTGTTCTCATAAATTGATAAATATATCGAACGGGTTAGATTTATCTATAACTTTAACAAATAATATTCCCAAGATTAATTTTACTGCTCTCAAGGAGGGTTCCTATGTACACCATAGGGATCTTCACAAGATGGAATGCTACTTGCGGAGTTTCGATGCATGCCGAAATTATCGCCAAAGAGTTCATCGAGATGGGCTATGACGTTAAGATTTTTGCTCCCTACGTGAGTTCTGCAAATAAGTGGTGGCATCACAAAATAATAAGAAACGATGAGGACTATATAATCCGATGTTACCAAGAATTAGATCCTGAAACCATGATTGGTGGAGGAATTGATGAAGATAAGATAATCTCAGAAGATTTGGATTATTTGATAGTAGAATCTTACTCTAGCTTGCCATACTCTGAACTTGAGCATTTGGTAAAAAAGATCAAAGAGAAAACAAAGGTAGTGGCTGTGATACATGAAGGGAAAAAGGAAGACATCAAGTACTCTAATTTGCGAATATTCGATGCAGTCGTAGCCTTTGATCACAGATATAAAAACAACATGATCAAAAATGAGCAGGTCAGAATTATACCTTATCCTTGCTATCCGGTTTCTAAAGGTAATAGGAGATTTGGCGAGGAGAAACTTGTGTTCTTCAGCTTTGGGAGGCAGCCTCCAAATGAATATAAGGATTACATCGAAGTCCTAAAAATCTTAAACTCAAAGTACGATTTAGTGTATGAAGTTATTAGATCTAACGGTCCCTTACCCTTTGATTTTCCTTGGTTAAAACAAAAGCAGAAAAAACTCGAAAACGATGAAATTTACAAATATTTGCATTCCTCCGACATTCATCTGTTACCGAAAGGGAGAACAAATTGCATTGTTGTTTCATCCACTCTTTCACAGTGCCTTGGATCTTTAACCCCAACTGTCGTACCAAACACAAAGCATTTTGAGCTTTTACCATCCATAAATGGCGTTAGACCTGTGATCCCATACCAAAACGTGAAAGATTTGAGGAGAAAAATAGAAAAACTTGTAGATGATGAAAATTACAGGAAAAAGATTGCAGATGCTGCTAAAAAATTTGTTGAAGAAAACAGAAGTGACAAAATTGCTCAAAAATTTATAATGTTGTACGAGGAACTCAAATAATTCTGTTTGAATCAAGAATAGACATAATCTCAGTTATATCTATCTCACCCATCCCTATCGCACAATCTGCTGCGCCGTAAGAGATTATTAACTTCTCATCAATGATCACCGCTCCGCAAGGATAAACGGTGAAGGGTCTGTCGCCATAAATTTCATAATTTTCTTTTGGCTCCATTATATAATAGGGAGTGACTGCGGTTACCTCGCCTTCTTCGTTCATTAGAATTGCAAATACCCTGTAGCATTTTGTTACTGCATCTACTCCATGAAGAAGTAACAAATATTCCCCGTCGATTTTGACTGGGGGTGTCCCCCATCCAATCTTTTCCTCAAATTTCGCCTGATCAAAGGCTAGTGCAGGCGATTTGATGCTTACCTCTTTACATTCCTTGAACTCAAGTACATCTTTTGGGATATTGCTAATCACCAAGTAGAATTTCTCATCCTTCATGTGGGGCCTGTGGAAAAGCTTAAGCCTGTCCTTTATCTTGACAATGAATGCATCTTTATCACTTATTGTGAATCCCCTTAGTTCTACCGGCATTCTGAAAACGCAAAGCTTTCTCCATTTCTCTCCATCGAATATTGCTGTAACAGGCAGTGTTCTTTCAACTCTTACGGATGGATCAAAGTAGTTGACTGTTCTGCCACAATAGGTAAGAAGCCTCATTCCATCTATTTCATAGACTCTTGGGTCTTCCACTCCCCAGACATCGAATTTACTGTCTGGATATACGGTAATTTCGGCAGTATAGTGGGTGGGAAGTCTGTTATAGATATCTTCTATTCCCACTGATATCTCCGCTATTGCACTCGCATAGGTGAAGTACCCCAAAACAATTCGCCCGTAAATCGTGATTTTATCGTTTTCAGTGATTATAGAGGGATTGAATATGGCGACTGGATTATCAATAGGGTACTTGGTGAGATGTACTCTGTTAGCGGTGATGATTCCTTTTCTCTTTACGATATCATTTGTTTCATTTTTCCTATGAGCAGAGAGCTTTTTGCTTTTCTTATGAAGGGGCTTGAACATATAGATAGAAAAAATCATAGACTTATAAAATATTTACTCTTCCTGAGATGATAAAAACTATATGTATTTTTTTCATAAAGCATTATTTGATGTTTCCAGAGTTTTTACTACAGGCAACACATAATCTCGTAAAAAAACCATGGGGCGGTAGGTACATATGTGATCTTAAGGGAGTAGAATGTAACAAAATTGGAGAATCTTGGGAATTTTCGGCCCATCCATCAAATCCTTCTTATGTAATACTTAACGATAAGATTTACAGTTTTATTGATGTTTTTAATGAGTATAGAGAAAAAATTCTTGGAGTTCTAAGCCAAAAATACGATTACTTTCCGATTCTTTTAAAAATAATAGATGCGAATGAAAACCTAAGCATTCAAGTGCATCCCTCAGAAAAAGATGTTCAAGATTTAGGTGAGAATGATCATGGAAAAGAAGAAGGGTGGATTGTTTTAGATTCCGAAGATGGCTTTTTATATCTGGGATTTAAAAGAGAATTGATATTCGATGAAAATATTGAGAAAAAATTGAATAAAATAAATGTTAACAAATTTGATTCTTTCTTCATTCCATCAGGCGTGATCCACGCCCTTGGAAGAGGAACTAGGGTTATAGAATTATCAACAAATTCTGATATAACTTACAGGATTTATGACTTTGGAAGGGGAAGAGAATTGCATTTAGATAAGGCATTGAAGGTTTTAAGGCAAGTAGAAGTCGAAGAACTGATTCAAAAGCCAAGAATTCTTGGAGGATTCAAAAGATTTTTGGATACTCCATACTTTACCGTTGACTTCTTTGAAATCACGGGCAGTATGAATATGGATTATGAAGCCTTTCACATAATTTTTTGCATGGATGGCGATTTAACTTTAAGAAAAAGAGAAAAAGTTTCAGTAAAAAAAGGCAACTCGGCATTAATACCGGCTTCAACAAAAAATTATTCAATCGAATCTGATTATGCTGAATTTTTTCTCGTAACTGGAAAATAAAAAAGAGAGGAAAGAATTAATGTGTGGCAGCGGCCATTGGGCCAAGTGCTCCAAAAATGGCTCCGAATACCACGGTAAGCAGGATTAAATATACAAAGAACCCTATAATGGAAATAACTATGGCCCTGACTGTGTCAACATCTAATGCTTGTCTAACCGCTATTACGAAGGCAACCAGTAACCATATGCTCACTACAAATCTAATCAATCCACCTAAGAATGGTATTATCCCGAAAATATTCAGAACACCCGGGGAATCAGCAAACCCTAGACACCTTAGAAGTTCTCCCATATCAGATGTGTGTTTCAGTATCACTACTCCTATTAGATAGATTATCCCTGCCCACATAGCCCATCCAATGACGCTCATGATTATTCCCAGTATTAAACCCGCAATACCGCCAGCGGTGATAGATCCGATTCCTCCGCAGACAGATGCTATTACGACAACAAGAAAAGCTTCTTTAGTGGCATTTGGATCTTTTTCAACTTCCTCGTACAGTGATATGTCCAATCTGGCTGCTCTAATCATTTTATCGACTAAAGTCTTATTCATTTATAGACCCCTGGAATTTTCCTCCAATCCTAAGGTGACTAATGAGTATATTAAGTTATCCCTTCATTCGTGGTCTATGCTGGAAATTTTCATCTCAAATTGCCAAAAAGATGTTTACAACCCTCAAATAACTTTCCTTCATTTTTTCTTCCATTGTAAATAGAAGATAAAAAATTTATGAGAAATAAATAATATAAAGAGCATTGAGATATAACTCAGGTGTTTTGTATGAAGTTGGACATGTCAAAGTACAGACCCTTTAAAGAGATGGGTAAAACGTGCAAAACGAGAAAAATAAGAGACAAAAGAGTTATTTGGCCTGATTTTTCATCAAAGCCTTTTTTCAAGGGGAAATACAGAGTTAGGATGATCGGAAGAGATGATGTTGAAGAAGTAGCTGAATTATGGAGGCAATCATATCCAGAGATATATGGATCTCCATATGAATTCATCTTGTTTCCAGAGGAATACGAGGAAAAAGTAGCGCTAAAGGAAACATGGGAGCGAGACAGAATAAATAAAAAACATTGCATGCCGGTTGTTGAAGAAATAGAGACTCGCAAGCTTGTTACGGTAGCGATGCTTACGAAGGAAGATAAGAATCTTGAGATAGAATACTCTATGTTAGGAACGCATCCAGATTACAGAGAGAAAAGGATTACCTATGGATTAGGCTGGGCAATACGTGAAAAGATAGAAGAATCCGGAGCCGAATATATCACTGCCTTTCTAGAGACTTGGCACGATATAACCCAGATGATGGCTCTAAGGGGAGGAATGAAAATAGCAGGAATCTTTCCGGGTAGATTTACCCGCTGGCAGGGCAATCAAAGGGAATACAGGGGATGCGTCGTTTATGTATACTCCTTTATAGGTCAGGGAGAAGATTATTCAACAAAACCAGATGAATGGGTACTTTATCCTGAGGTAAGAGAACTATGGGAAGAGATAGAAAAAATAAATCAGAAAATCCAAGAAAAAATTGAAAAAATAGATCCTGAAAGAATAAGAGAATATTTGCTCGGATGAAATTAATCACGAATTAATTCTAAGAACTTTTTGACCTCATCTCTCGTTATCCTGCCGTTGTCCCTGTCCCCCCCTGTACATACAGCCCCTCTTATTCCTATAATATCCGGTTTCAACTTCTTAAGAAGCGGTATGTCCCCTTTTCCTAAAGAGCCAGCGAGAGCAACCATTAATCCACCTGATTTTGCTTCATCCACAAAATCGTATAGTTCTTTAACGCTCATAAAGTCAAAAAGGGATTTTCCGTCTTTGATCGCAGTATCTACCATTGCAACATCAGACCCTGATTCTATGGCTATTGATGGTATTTCTAGAGGATCAACTGCTCCTACCCTAAATGCGTCTCCATATCCAGCGGTTACAACATTTATTTCTTCATTGAAATCCTTTACTGATCTCACTACACTTTTCATGACTTCCAATGATTGATCTTTGTTTTTTGTGCCATACAACCCTACTTTTACGAAATTCACTCCGGTAACAGCGACGCCTAGCGCCGCAAACGATACAGTTCCAGGTTTATACGGCACGTCACCAACCGTGGCACTCGTTTTCACATGAGCAGGGATTGAACTTATTATATCCCTGATCAACCATGGAAAACTAGCGCCCAATGAGCCCTCCTTTGGATTTTTTATGTCAATAATATCTGCTCCACCTGAGTAAGCCTCAATTGCCTCTTTTTTATCCTTCGGGCTTACGAGCAACAGCATGAGTTCCCCATTACCTAACTCGATAAAGGGTTATATAACCTTTTATCTTCAAAAAAACATGAAGATAGTACCTGTAATAGATCTACTGAATGGAAAGGTAGTAAGGGCGATTGGCGGAAAGAGAGATGAATATAAGGTAATAAACTCTAGACTATGTCCAGAAGGAGACCCACTGAAGTTCATTAAAAACTTGGGAGCTCCAATTGTATATGTTGCTGATCTCGATGCAATAACAGGGGGCGAAGTCCAAATACAATTATTGGAAGAGATAAGCAGTCATGTAAAAACATGGATAGATGCAGGAATAAAAAAAGTAGATGAGATGAAAGATATCTCCGAAATTGCATCGAAAGTAATAATCGCAACAGAAACCTTTCAAGACTATGGAAATCTCGAGAAACATGAGTGTAAAGATATTCTGATGAGCATTGACATGTACAAAGGAAAAATCATTTCCTCTAAAAATTACTTTAAAGATCCATTTGAAATACTGGAAAGATTCGAAAAATTTGTTGAAGGTTTCATACTTCTTGATCTTTATCACGTTGGTAGATTCTCAGGTATATGGGATGATTTCACCAAATACATAACCAAAACTGAGAAAGAAATCATTGTTGGTGGTGGTATAAGAGACAAAACAGATCTTTTTAAATTGAAGAATATTGGTATCCACGCTGTTTTGGTTGGAAGTGCTTTACACAATGGAAAGATAGAGTTGCGATGGAGAATTTAAAAATTATTAAGAGTTATTATCTTCTCTTTATCAAAGATGAAACAAATATTAAAAAGGAGAATATAATGGTTAATCTTCCAAAAAAATCAAATGAGAGACCTAATTTTTCCAGTGTTGTAAGTTTGTGGAATTCTTCAACGTAAATGCGTCCGTTTAAGTACTTCCCTCTAACCACAATGTTACTAGGATAATCTTGTATGTTTTCAATCTCAAAAATTCCATCATGGCCCAAACTCATTTTTCCCTCTCCTATTATCTTGCCCTTTACCAGTATTGACTCTCCATCGTTAAATGGAGGGTCAGAGAACTTTTCTCCTGTATAATATGCTGGTGGAAAGGCTATTAATCCAATTAAAATTATTATGCTGGTTTTTTTTAACACGTCTCTGTTCACCATCTCACATCCTTAAAACCGAACTTGTAGGCGAAGTTATTTGTTATGAGGTGAAGAAATGGTGTAATAATCAATATGATTGCGACAGTCTCAATATTAAGTTCTACAAAAAAGGCTGCAAACAATAGAGCACCAGCTATAAAGTCTAATTGATCCATTATGGGAAAGGGAGAACCCTGAGGAAGATCAAGTCTCCTCTTTATAAAACTACCAAACAAATCTCCGGTTATTGCCCCAAGGCCTAAAATAAGACCTAAGAAAACATCATCCTGAAGAAAACCTATTAAAAAAGCAGCAAGGATTCCAGATAAAGTACCTTCAATAGTTTTTCCATCTCCGAGCAATCTCCTATTGTCAATCCAATTCTTCCTCATATCTATAGGTCTTTTACCTTTCGCAACGACTGGGAAGAGGTTTGCACCATACGCTGGAAGTATGAACCAGCATGCAATTCCTATGTCTTCAAAGGTTATCATGTTTCCAATGGAAAAAGGAAATTGTATTTATAAATTAGCCTAACCTTTCCTCCTATACACAAACTCTAACAGTTCATCTGCTTCATCCAATCTAAATAAGTCCTCAAGAATGAGTAGTGGTATGTCTAAAATTGATGGTTTAATTTTCTTTTTAGTATCTATTATGAATAGAGCCTCAGAATCTAAAACAGAGGATATACTTCCAACTATTTTTATCCTTTTCTTTAGGTTCTGTACGTCATACTTCGAGATTCCAGTAAGCACAATCACTTCTTTTTTGCTTGTGAGAGCGTTGAATGGAGTTTTTTCTGTTTTTACAACATCAAAACCCAGATCGAGCAGTTTCTTTATTGCAATTTTTTCTAGTCTATCGTTGATCTGAGGGATATCCCTCTCAACATCCAACGCTTTCGGAACCGCAAGTATATCTACAGGCTTAACCAAAGGAGTGTCGAATATTTCTTCAATTTTTAATGCGGTTTCGTATGTAGCACTGGTCATTCCCTTCTCGTACTTGTATATGGTTCTCCTTGAAACGCCTATCATCTCTCCCAGCATTCCGAGAGATATCTTAGATTTATGCCTCTCCCTTCTCAATGTTTCTCCGTCCAATTGAACGTAGTAACCACCTCTATCTGCATATATTAGAGGTGGGATGTTTCTAAGAATTAAGTCTTCAAAGGTATCGATGTTTATGGAGAGAACTCCATGCCTCTGATAAACCACCCCTTCTTCGATCGAACAATTTCTTGTCCTGTGACCTATTATTAGTGGAGTGGCATTCATAATCTTTGCCATCTTTATGAGGTTATACCCTTGCTCTTCCTGAAAACTGTCTATGTTGTGCAGGATTTTGAGGAGCAAAGTGGTAAATCCCTTTCTCGCAACGAGATCAAAACAACTAGGTCTTATTTTGCAGGTGTCAGAAACCATGAACTTGGCTTTGTGCAATATTTCACAGGTACTCTTCAGCAAGGCGTTTCTGTCCATAATATCACAGAAATATGACTTAGTAATTCATATATAAATCTTTAATTTTTATGTCCCCACTTCCCATGAGCTTAGGTATCTCTTCTGCTCTTCAGTAAGATGATCTATCTTTATGTTCATTGATTGCAACTTTAATCTCGCAATTTCCTTGTCAATATCCTCAGGCACATCATATACGCGCGGTTCTAATCTTTCTTTATCTATCCTGTATTTTTTCACAATGTACTCTGAACAAAGTGCTTGATTCGAGAAACTCATGTCCATAACGCTGGATGGATGTCCCTCAGCGGCAACAAGATTAATTAAACGTCCCTCTCCAAGAAGATAAATTCTTTTTCCGTCTTTTAATGTATATTCATCTATATATTCTCTGATCCTTCTTTTGTTGGTTGAAAGTTCTTCTAAACTTTCTATATCTATCTCCACGTTAAAGTGTCCGGAGTTAGCAAGTATTGCTCCGTCTTTCATTAACTCAAAATGCTCTTTTCTTATTACGTTTATGTTTCCAGTTACGGTCACAAAAATGTCTCCTATTTTCGCTGCTTCTTCCATGGGCATTACCCTGAATCCATCCATTGTTGCCTCTAAAGCTCTGAGAGGGTCTACCTCTGTCACTATAACGTTAGATCCCATGCCCCTTGCTCGCATTGAAACTCCTCTGCCGCACCAGCCGTATCCACTTACAACAAAATTCTTTCCTGCTAACAGAATATTTGTGGATCTCAGGATGCCGTCTATGGTACTCTGTCCTGTTCCGTACCTGTTATCAAACAGAAATTTTGTCTTTGCATTGTTGACGGCAATTACAGGATACCTCAGTACACCATCTCTCTCCATACTCTTAAAACGAGTTACTCCGGTTGTTGTTTCCTCAGTGCCTGCGAATACGTTTGGTATCAACTCTTCTCTTTCTGAGTGGATGGTGGATATCAAATCACCACCGTCATCCAAGGTTATATTGGGTTTTAAGTCCAGAACACTATTTATGTGCTCGTAGTAGGTCTCTTTATCTTCGCCTTTAATGGCAAATACTGGGATATGATAATCTTTAACCAAACAAGCTGCTACATCATCTTGAGTACTCAAAGGATTTGATGCGCAGAGAGATACATTGGCTCCGCCCTCTTTAAGAGTGATCAATAGATTTGCTGTTTCAGATGTTACATGTAGGCATGCAGAGATATTTATTCCTTCCAAAGGCTTTTCCGAGTTAAATCTTTCCTTTATCAATCCAATTACAGGCATCTGAGTAGATGCCCATTTTATTCTTAAATTTCCTTTTTCCGCTAGAGAGATATCTTTTATATCGTATTTCATATTATCACCTTCGATTTCTTTCCAAATACAGGAAGCTTTAGTGGAGATCCATAACCCATATAAGTGTTCTTGCATACAAATTCTAGATACTCCTCATAAAACTTTGGTGATTTTGTATGAATGATTTGGTGGTAATGGGAAATGTCCTAACACCCTATGAAATAATAAAAGATGGAGCGATAGGAATATCGGGAGATCGAATCGTGGAGATAGGTAAGATCGGAGAAATTAAGGGAGAGGAAAAAATAGGCGGGGAAAATAAAATTGTAATGCCCGGACTGATAAATACCCATACTCATTTATCAATGACTTTACTTAGAGGAATAGCGGATGATATGCCTCTAATGGATTGGCTTCAGAGAGAGATCTGGCCAAGAGAGGCAAAACTGACCGGTAAACACTGCTATCATGGCGCTTTACTCGGATGTCTGGAGATGTTGAAATCAGGAACCACATGCTTCGCAGATATGTATTTTTTCATGGATGATGTTGCAAAGGCGGTAAAAGAATCTGGAATAAGAGCAGCTTTATCCTATGGAATACTCGAAATAGATGAGGAAACTGGAAAAAAAATGTTCAATTCAGCCAAAAAATTTGTGAAAAAATGGAAGAAGAGCGAGAGAATTATTCCGATGTTTGGCCCTCACACACCCTATACTTGCTCCGAAGAAATGCTTGTGAGAGTCAGGAAAGCAGCAAGCAAAGAAAAGGTAGGGATACATATCCATCTCAATGAGACAAAAGAGGAAGTAGAAAAAATTAAGAAAGAAAAAGGAAAATATCCCATAGAATATCTAAATGATATTGGTTTTTTGGGTCCAGATGTTCTAGCAGCTCATTGTGTGTGGCTTAACAATGAGGAGGTAAACATTCTGAAGGAAAAAGATGTGAAGATATCTCACAATCCAATAAGCAATATGAAATTAGGATCAGGAATCTCTCCGGTAGAGAAATTGATTAAAAAGGGTATTACCGTATCATTAGGCACAGATGGGGTAGCAAGCAACAATACTTTAGACTTATTTGAGGAAATGAAAGTGTGTGCCCTCTTGCAGAAAGCAGATTCCTTAGATCCAACTACAATGCCAGTAGATACAGTTATCAAGATGGCGACATCTTACGGTGGCAAAGCATTAAAAACGAATTCAGGAAGTATTGAAATCGGAAAAAAAGCAGATTTGATTGTAATAGATCCAAAAATACCCAGATTAACACCAATGCACAGTATAAAGTCTCACATCGTATACGCAACTCATGGAGATGATGTTGAGGATGTTATAGTAGACGGAAAAGTTGTGATGCGAGGCGGAGAAGTTCTAACGTTAGACGAGGAAGAAGTTATAGAGAGAGCAGAAGAATTTGCCAGAGATCTTGTTTCAGAATAAATTAATATACTTTTCTTATAGCGTATTCTTGCTTACATGGTCCTTTCAGTTAAATTTCTCTTTTTTGAAATCTCAAATTGATATGAAACTGATCCAAAATAAACCTAAAAACTTTTATATACATTACTCTCGATCTTCGTTTAAATGCGATAAAATAGGATATAAAAAGATATAACAGGATTATAATTTGTTTGCGATTCTTAAAATCTAAAGTGATGAAAAATGTGTCCGTTAGTGCCTCTTACACAAAGATGGAGGAAGAAATTGATCATATTCTCGGTAATAGTAGCAATATTGCTATCGACAATTGGCGTTAGTGCCTATAAGACATACGACTACATAGAAAATGATCCAAATTTTTGTAAGATGTGCCACCTCATGGAAGAGGCTTGGGTAAAATGGGATCGATCAAAGCATAGTGAATTAACTTGCCACACGTGCCATATACCAAGCATGACCCAGAATATGGTCCAACTTTACAACTTCATCGTGCTCAGACCGAAGGAGATAAAAAAGCATACCGAAATCGATAATGAGGTTTGCGAGGAGTGCCATTATGCAAACGATCCTAGGTGGCCTTTCGTTAAAGAAACGGTGGGTCACAAGAAACATGTGGAAGAATTAGAGAAAGAATGTTTGGACTGCCATGGAGAAAGAATTCACAGGTTTATCCCCACTGAAGCATCCTGTAACGGATGTCATAAGATAGAATTTCAAGTAAGCAAGATGCAGTTCCACTGCTTAACATGTCATGAATTTTTGGCATCTGAAGAAGAAACCACAACGCTACTCCCAAGAAGAAAAGAATGCTTGCTGTGCCACGAAGAAAAAGAAGCCCCAATACTGAGCATAACTCCTCAAGCACATAGAGAATCAGACTGCAAGCTATGTCACAGACCCCATGAAAGAGATAAACCTCTATCTTGCAAGGAATGTCATGTGACTCCGAATACAACGCTCCACATGATAGGCGCGCATGGAGACTGCACAAGCTGCCATGTTGTTCACATAAGAAAAGAGGCCAGAGATGTTTGTCTTGCATGCCATCCGGATAAAAAGGATCACCATTCATCTATGAAAGGATGCTCACCTTGTCATTCTTGACGTAACTTTTACCGAACATTAAAATATGGGTAAATCAAAATATAACTCAATTATTTGTTCCTAGAAGCATGAAATCTTTCCTTTTTCCTCAAATTAATCTAAAATAAGTCTAAAATTAATTTAAAAATAATTTGAATTGAACCTAAAGATTTTTATAGTCTAATTTACTGATTTTTAATTGAAAGAGAGCAAAAAATCATATAACAGGATTATATCGATGGAGAAATCAATTCGTTTAGGATTAAGGGTGGAATGAATGAATCCGGTAGTAAGGGCATCAAAAAAGCCCTTCTCGATTTTAATAGTAGCGCTCCTCTTTATACTAGCAATAATCAGTGTTACCGCATACACCACCATGGATTATGTAGAAAACGATCCAAGTTTTTGCAGAACTTGTCACTTAATGGAAAAGGCTTGGAATAGATGGGATAATACCAAGCACAGCGAAGTTAACTGTCATGAGTGTCACAAACAGAGTATGACTCAGAATATGATTCAACTGTACAGATTCATAGTGCTGAGACCTAAAGAGATAACGAAACATGCAGAAGTTGAAAGTAAATACTGTGAGGAGTGCCATTATGCAAACGATCCTAGGTGGCCTTTCGTTAAAGAAACGGTGGGTCACAAGAAACATGTGGAAGAATTAGAGAAAGAATGTTTGGACTGCCATGGAGAAAGAATTCACAGGTTTATCCCCACTGAAGCATCCTGTAACGGATGTCATAAGATAGAATTTCAAGTAAGCAAGATGCAGTTCCACTGCTTAACATGTCATGAATTTTTGGCATCTGAAGAAGAAACCACAACGCTACTCCCAAGAAGAAAAGAATGCTTGCTGTGCCACGAAGAAAAAGAAGCCCCAATACTGAGCATAACTCCTCAAGCACATAGAGAATCAGACTGCAAGCTATGTCACAGACCCCATGAAAGAGATAAACCTCTATCTTGCAAGGAATGTCATGTGACTCCGAATACAACGCTCCACATGATAGGCGCGCATGGAGACTGCACAAGCTGCCATGTTGTTCACATAAGAAAAGAGGCCAGAGATGTTTGTCTTGCATGCCATCCGGATAAAAAGGATCACCATTCATCAATAAGTGATTGCACCAAGTGTCATGATCAAAAATAATTCTCGAGGAAAAACCTTAAATAATTCTCAATAAGATTTTAGTCAAAACTTCACGGTGGTGCCATGGCTTCGAGGTCAATTTACCTGAAAAGCGCTTTACTTTTGATAATAATCCTCTCTCCAACCGTAGTTTATTCAAATACGTGTATTGACTGCCACAAAGATTTAACTACTCAAATTTCCGAGAGAGAGAAGTACTACGACAAGATAAGACTTGATCACCTTGCTCGCGGGGTATCTTGCTCGGTTGAATGTCACATCGACTTCATTCAAAGACAGGCTATGGAGAATTACGAAGAGTGGAAATTCTCTGTACACGGCATAAATGATGTTACTTGCGATAAATGCCATGGTGGAGATCCAACTAAAACAAAGAAAGAAGATGCCCATATCGGACTTCAAACCTCGGATGTTATAACAAGCGAGGTTTACTATAAAAATGTGCCTAAAAAATGTAGAGAATGTCATTCTGAAGAATACAATCAGATGGTTCAAAGCGAGCATTACTCTGCCCTTGTTAAAGGTAAGTTGGCTCCTAGTTGTGTTACCTGTCATCAGGTACATTCAGCGAGAATATTAAGAAAAGAAGAGATTCCATCCACTTGCGGTAACTGCCATAGCAAAGAGGTAGGGGTGGCTCCAACAGACATTCCGGAAAAAGCCAAGGAAATATTAAATCGAAGTGAGGAATTAAAAAAGGAAATAATTAAGGTGGAAGAAGAGATAAAAAAAGCTGAGGTACAGGGCAAAGATGTTATTGCTGCAAAACAGTATTTATCGCAGGCAAAACAGATTAAGGACTCCCTACCACCTTTGTGGCATAAATTCATCCTAGCGAAATTTGCAGAAAATCTTGATTCTGCCTTTGATGCGTTAAGCAAAGCCGAAGGAGCAATTGGAATAAAACAGAAAGTTGTAGTGCAAAAGGAGAAGCCGAATTACGCAGTTATAGGAGTTGTAATCGCCCTGATGGTGATTATCGCAGTTATCGGTGGAATAATTTACAAAAGAAAGGAGTAGGGTAAACCCTACTTTTATTTCGGTAAAAGGTGATTGTTTTTATCTGCGAGTGCGTATATCTCTCCCTTTGCCTTGGGATTCGAGATATCTGCGATAAACTTATGATACTCTCCCTTATGGACGATTCCACCAACTTCAGGATCTTTGACGGCGCCTTCGTATTTGTATCCTGGCAAAGGATTCTTAATTTCTCCCTTAACCAAGATAGTTCCCTTGTCCATCTCGCTTCCAACTCTTCCTAGCGCATTTCCCTCTATAATGATGGTTCCACCACGCATGTGGATTCCAGCGAAATATTCGACGTCTCCTTTTACTATTATTGTTCCGCTTGACATGTACTCTCCGACGTCGCTCTTTGCATTACCTTCTATGGTAATTTTTCCACCTTTCATGCCTGTCCATTCACCCCTATATGAAGACCCAACGTAGTTAGCTGCATTTCCTTTTACTATCGCTTCTCCACCTTTCATCTCCTGACAAAACCATGCATCCGCGTTTCCCTCCACAATCAAAGTACCTCCTGACATTCTTGCTCCGGTGAACATGCCTGCATTTCCCTTGATCAAAATCTCTCCGGTCTTCATCTCCTCTCCGATTCTTTTTACTCTTGATACGTCTCCATCAATAACTATTCTTAAATCTGAGGGATCTTCAGAGGTTTCTCCATTAACAGAAAAGATTTCTGAGAGATCAGTCTGTTTATTGCCTATTTGAACCTTCAATTCTCCTATCTCTTTTATTGTTTTACCAGCGAATGCGTCAGGTTTTATGATTTCTGCATGTATGGGAAGTTTTGGGAGTTCTTTAGGCGTAAGTACAATCTCTTTCATATCGACACCTCACGCAACTCCGGTCACAATTGGAATTTCTCTGTGATTTTTAAGATATGCAAGATCAACCGCGTAGTTATTAAAGTTTATCGTATAATAGGCCTTGAATTTCTCTTTAACTTCTTTCAACACCTCTTCTTCAAGTTCTTTGTCAACTTTTGGATTTAACCAGAATGTGCTTCCCTGGATTACGTTGACTATTTGTTTTTCCTTAACAATGATTTCTCCACCCTTTATCGTGTAAAGTGCATTGGAGAATATATTTTCAACTTCTCTTGGGCTGTTTGAAAAGTCAAATTCTTCTGGATTTACATCGTATATGGCCACATCTGCGTCAGCACCAATTCCAAGGTGACCCTTGATCCTATTTAATCCCAAAATCTTGGCTGTCGCGGCTCTGGTGTTTATTATGATTTCTTCTAAAGTATATTCTCTTTCTATGGTTGCGAGAGAAGATCTTTCGGTAGCCCATGGATGACTTTTTTTCAGCCATTCTTCCCTGTATTTCTTGCTCATTAGCCAGGCGTAAACTCTGGGATACCTAATGAAAGGTCCTCCGTTCGGATGATCTGTAGTTATTATAACCCGCCAGGGATCATCTACTAAAAGCGCCAGTTCAAGTCCTATTGCCCATTGAACTGAGTGAACAGGATTTTTTGGCATGAAAACGAATGGAACTATTCCTGAACCACATTCCACCTCGACGTCTCCATTTACCCATTTATAACCTGCAAGTCTTTGAATGTTAAATTCAGCAGGTCCATCTCCAGTCATCGTGGTAGTGTTATCATATGTTACACATCCTGTATCGATAACCATATACTTGTTCTGATTTACATAATCAGCCAGTTCTTTTGCGCCGGATTCAAAGTCTCTCCAGCCTGTTCCTCCAAAGGCATTGAATTGTACATGAGTAACATAAAAGATATGCTCTCTATCGCTTACAGTATTCAATTTAACATCTTTCGGCACCTTAAATGTCTCCAGAGTTATGGTGGCACACCCTGGCTGACCAAGTCTATTGCAATGGACATGCACTGAATGAGGAAGCCTCAACACTTCGTTTACTTTCGTAAGCCCTTCAATTATTTCTCTGGGGGTTATTTCAAAATTTGGTACGGGATCGTCCAATGAATTAACATTTTTTCCAAAGCCCCAGGCTTCTACACCACCGGGATTTACTAGTTTAATTGCGTAACCCCGAGTTACCTTTAAGAGCCAAGCGGCATAAGCAGCGCATTTATCATAATCTTTCTCCTTGAGATACTCCATTACAAACCAGTTGTTTCCCATTACTGTGAAAGCAGCCTCATCCAAAATTGGAGTGTCCCTTATTTCTTCTTGCGTATGTCTTGCCTTCAATGGAGGCATAGCAGCTTCCATTACAGTGGTATAGCCCATTTTAGCGTATCTATACCCTGTTGTAATTGTTGTTGGAACAGAAAAACCTCCCTGAGACCTCAAGACATCTGTTTTAGATTCACGCATCTTTCTTCCGTCTTCTGGTCTCATTATTCTTCCCACATTAACCTTGCTCCCTGCTACATGGCTGTGAGAATCTACACCTCCTGGAACAACTAACTTGCCGCTGGCATCTATCACCTTTGCATTTTTGCTTACTTCTTCTACTATCTTGCCATCTTTTATGGCAATATCCATCTTTTCGCCCATTATATTGTTTAAAGGATCGATCACTATACCATTCTTGATCAACAATTCGTTTTTCATTGTTGTCCCTCCTTAATCCTTCGGAGAACCATGTCTAGTATTTCTTCGTCTGGAAGACAATTCTCTGGTGGATTCACAATTTTTCTCAATCTTAGTGGCACTGCGTCCATCCTGTAAGCAGTTCCCTCGCACTCTATTCCGGCTATTGCGCATGGAAAAATAACTTCAGAAATCTCAGTTGTCAAATTTCTATGAGGAGTTATGGTTATCACAGGAATATTGGCTAGATGTTTTACCGCTTGCTTTGGAAAGTGGGCAGCAGGATCTGATGCAACTATAAGCGCTGAATCACATTCTTCCCTTTGAAGAATGTCGTTAGAAGCAGTTTCCCCAGGATTAAACCTCGCATATCCCATGCTGAAGTCTATGGCGAATGGAAAACCAGTAAGCCACGCCATTGTAGTGCCGGATCCTGTTACATTGTAATGACCTCTCATCGGGGTTATGGTAAACTTCGTGTAGTTGTTGAGGTCTCTTACTAAAGATACGGCATTGTCAATGTTTCTATGTTTGCCTCTACTCATGGTAAGGCCCATTCCGAAGTATATCACTCCAAATCTTGCTGATTTCATCGTTTCAGCTAGTTCGTATATTTTTTCCCTTGCTACTCCTCCTACCTCTGGATAAGGTATTTCCCCTTTGTTAACCGCTACTCTCAACGCATCTATGAGTTCATAGTCCTCGCCTGGATTTATCTTGATGAAGTCATCAGCCAGCTTAGAAGTGGTAGTTTCTCTTATGTCTACAACCACTATTTTTCTCTGTTTTCTTCTTTTCACAAAAATTCCTCTGGGAAAAACAGAATACCTCGACATGTGTCTCAGATGTGCTTGTGTAGGATTGCACCCCCAGAATATTACCAAATCGGCTCTGTGTCTAATCTCTCCCAGAGTGGCTCCGGATGCTCCTACCGCCTGTACCGCTAAGACGGTGGGCCCATGACAAACAGAAGTGGTTGGATCTATAGCTCCACCTAAATACTCTGCAAGTTCCACTCCTTTTGAAATTGCCTCGCATGAGGTAGATGACCATCCATATAGCAGGGGATAATGAGAGTTTTTCAATATTTCAGCAGCTCTATTTATCGCCTCATCCATACTTGTTTCTTTTAATTCGCCGTTCTTTCTTACCAAAGGAGCTTTAATTCTATGCTCTTTGTGAGAAACTAACTTGGTGTGACCTATGATGCATGCGTGTCTCGTTTCTACTATCTCATTATTTTCTACCTTAACCTGTATATCATCGCATAGGCAACCACAGAACGTGCAAACGACATCGCTAATCATCATTTTTTTCACCTAAACGATTTTATCAATTCAACTCCATTCAGTACCTTTTCTCCTGTACTTTCTATTTTAGCCTTGACTCCTTTAAAGGAAGGCATTCCTGTATAGTCTGTGGCAGGATCTACAACTGCATTTGCCCAGGGGCCCATAGGGATAAATGCAACGCTTGGATGTCTCTTCTTCGATGCGACTGCCTTAACAACTACTTCTCCATATTCAGTTTTAACTTTAACTGTATCTCCATCCTTAATTTTCAATTTTTCCATATCTGATGAATCTAATTCGCAAATAGCTGCTGATTCGGTATAATTACTGAAAATTTTCCCCTTTTCCATCGATTCTCCCTGCTTAACGCTTCTTCCAGTAATAAGATATACTTCTATAGCCATTATATCACGCTTCTTTCTTCTTTTTCTTTTCTGGCACGAATATTGCTTCAGTAGGGCATGCATCAACGCACATGCCGCAAAGGGTACATTTCTCTGGATTTATAATACTCGCCTTTCCGTTTATCACCATGGTAATGGTTAACTCTTCCGTAGGACCCTTGCCGTACTTTGCATCGTCTGATTCCTTTGTGTTAACCGGACATGTAACAACGCAGTTTCCACATCCAATACACAAATCTTCGTTAATGGTCATTTCAGCTATTTCATTCATTTATATCCCCTCATTCTCAGAAAATTTTCCTGCTTCCTGAACGAGTTCATTTGTAATGGTCACTGCCTTACCTACCATACCCATCCTCAAGAATGTGAGAGAGTAAACATATATTAAATAGATTATGGTAACGTAAACCTTTTAAAAAAGATATCAAATTCTATAAGGTGGTTATATGGGTAAAGTTGCAGATAGAATCAAAAGAATTCCTCCATACATGATTGCAGAGATAGAAGAACTAGTACAGGAACTGGAAGGAAAAGGTAAAGATATAGTCCATTTTGATGTTGGAGATCCTGATTTTAATACCCCTGAAAACATAAGAGAGGCAGGAAAAAAAGCTTTGGATCAGGGATTAACCCATTATCCACCGTACAGGGGCATCCAAGAGTTCAGAGAAGCCATTGCATACAGAATAGAGGAAGACTATGGTGTAGATTTAAACCCTGATAAGGAGATAATTGCTACTCCTGGCTCCAAACATGCAATTTTCGATGCAATAATGGCTTTTGTAGATGAAAACGATGTTGTGGCAATTGGAAGTCCTGCTTATCCAGTTTTTTATAATACAGTTTGTCTAGCAGGGGGAAAACCAGTTTCTATGCCCCTCAGCGAAAATTTTACACTGGATATAGAGAAATTCGATGAGATAACGAAAAAAGCAAATGTTGCAGTATTAAATTTTCCAAACAACCCTACAGGAGGAGTTTTAGAGCACGAATTACTCGATGACATCGCAGAAATAACAAAGAAGAGAGATCTTCTGATAATATACGATAATGCCTACGAAAAAATAGTGTATGATAATTACAAGGCATGTTTTCCCCTAATGAATGAAGATCTAAAAGATTACATGATCTTAATAGGAAGCCTCTCAAAAACCTATGCAATGACCGGTTGGAGAGTGGGATACATGGTTGGAAATGAAGATCTGCTTAACAAAGCACTAGAAATCGAAAAACTCGCAAACTCAGGAGTTCCGGTGTTCGTACAAAAAGCTGGTGTGGAGGCTCTAACGGGAGATCAAAGATGTGTGGAGGATATGGTAAAAGAATACGATGCAAGAAGAGAATTACTTGTAAAAGGTTTAAATAGGGTTGAAGGATTTAAATGCGAGTACCCTAAAGGCACCTTTTTTGCTTTTGCAGACGTGAGAGAACTAGGAAGCTGTGTTGAAATAAGCAAATACCTGATTGAAAATGGAGTTTCCACGGTTCCCGGCCTTGGATTTGGAAGTGAGGGAGAAGGATACATAAGATTTGCATTTACTGTTAATAGGGAGGAAATTAAAAGAGGGATTTCAAGAATTAAGGAAGCAATTGAAAAATATCAAGGTTAGATCCATTGCCGAGCAAAAATTTAAGAAAGAGAATGAAATAATAAAGAGAATAAAATAATATTTGTGGTGGAAATGCATCTTTTAGATCTCCTTGCAAAATTGAAGATAAGATTTGATAGGGGAAGAAGTTATCTGGCTCTATACACGTTTATTACTATCACCTTTTTGGTTGTAGACAGATTAAAAGGATACGGAATTACCAGCAATTTAATTTTGGGTTTGGGTAAACACGGGACCACAAAGTTAACCATTATAATTATTGTTTTGGCTTTTGGTGGGATAATCCTGCTTGGACACATCGATATAAAGGGAAAATTTTTTCAAAGAGAGATGGAAAGCCTTGCATGGATGAATCCGGTAACAAAATACACATTCAAGAGATATGATAAGATTGATGAAAAATTAGACCTCCTACTGAAAAAAATAGAGGAAATAGAATTGAGATTAAATGAAATAGAAAAAAGTAAGTAAAAGGCGAATGATTTAATAGTGTTCAATTTTTCGGTAATTACTTTAGTATTGCTAATCCCCTTTTTATCTTATCGAATTTCCATGATTTTTTGTTAGGCGCATAATTTAAAAAAGTTATTTAATAGTGCAAAAATTTAAGAAAAATAGAGTTCTATTATCTTATACAGAGCCTATCTTATACAGAGTGAAAATCCCCTCCTAAAAAGGTAGCCATGATATCGAAGTTTACGTACAGGCAGGAAATAGAATTACAAAAGGAGAGTTATTCTAGAATTAGGTTAATCGTAGATGATATGATTAGGGATTACCAAGAAGGATTTATGAAAAGGGAAGAATTTCTCAAAGGAATTGAAAGATATATTGAATTGGTAAATAAATCGATAATAAAGTTGGAAAATGTAAACGTGCCAAAGAAATATGAAAATGCACATTCTCATTTTTTAAGAGCAACTAGACTTTTTAAGAGGGCTTTTAGTAGTTTGCTTGAAGATAACTTGGATGATTACAAAAAATTCATCAAGGAGATGGAAATGGAATATGAGTACGGACTAGCCCTGATGAAACTTTGAATAGAAAGATGATCATTGCCTAAAAATCAACGCATATCTTCCCTGAAAGTTCTTACTACCTCCTCTTCAAGTAGATCCAAAATTTTCTTTCTAGCATCCAAGAACTCATCGCTCGTGTAATCTCTAGGTCTTGGAATGTCTATCTCGATTATTCCTTTCAACCTACTAGGTCTAGATGTAAGAACAAAAACTCTATCTGCTAAGTATGCAGCCTCGATTACACTATGAGTTACGTAAACCACGGTTTTTTTCGTTTCGTTCCAGATTCTTAGCAGTTCTCCCTGCATGATCTTCTTTGTTTGCGCATCTAAAGCTCCAAAAGGCTCATCCATTAATAGAACCTCTGGGTCATATGCAAGTGCTCGGGCAATGCCTACCCTCTGTTTCATCCCCCCTGATAACTCGTGAGGATATTTGTCCTCAAATCCCTCGAGTCCTATCATTCTTACATAAAACATCGCCTTTTCTCTTGCTTCTTTTTTTGGAATTCCTTGTATTTCAAGACCGAACATAATATTGCTCAGAACATTTTTCCAAGGATAAAGCATAAATTCTTGGAAAACAAATCCTCGATCAGGACCCGGTCCTCGGATTACCTCATCATTTAGGAGAATTTTACCACTTGTAGGCTTTTCAAATCCTGCTATAAGATAGAGAAGCGTTGATTTACCACATCCAGATGGCCCTACTACAACCGCAAATTCATTCTCTTTAATTTCTAAGTTGAGACAATCTATCGCGACAACATCACCGAACTCTTTTCTAAGATCTATAGCCCTTATCTTAGTTTTACTTCCCAAATACATCACCTTTCAATAATCATGCCCCATTTCTCTATTGTCTTTTTCTCTAAAGGGCCCATAATCAATTGATCCATCAAAAAACCTCCTAAGGCAATGATGGCTAAACCTACAAACATAACCTCTACTGCGTAAAGGATCTTGGATGCATAAATCAAATAACCCACTCCCCACTCTGTAGCAGCGAGCATTTCGGCACCGACCAATGCTCTCCAAGAATATCCTATTGCTAGTCTAGATCCTGCTATTATATATACCAAGGACCCGGGCAGTAGAACTTTGAAAAAAATGGTCATTTTATCAGCGCCCATTATCTGAGAAGCCCAGATCATCTCTTTTTTAATACTTTTAACGCCGCTCATGGTATTGTAGACCATCGGGAAAAAGCCTCCCAAAAATATTGCCAGTACAATTGTTTTATCTCCTATTCCTAGGGTGATCAAAAGCAGGGGAACCCACGCCAATGTTGGGAGAGGTATCAAGAGACTGATTATTGGAAAAAGAGCCTGGTTGATAAACCTGTTGGTCCCCATGAGAAGACCTAAAGCAATGCCAGCACACATAGCAAGGGAATATCCTATGATGAGACGATAAAAACTCTTGTAAATGTGAATGAATATTATTGGATCAGGAATCGATAGTTTAAGAAATGTAAGTATTATGGTAGACGGAGCAGGAAGCAAGCTTGGATTTACAAATTTAAGGTCAACTATGATTTCCCAGAGCAAAATGACAGATAACAATGGAAGTAGAAAAGAAGTGAATTTTAAAAAATTAGCGAAAATAACTGTCCAAGTTGCTCTTTTGATCATCTAAAGACCTCCGTGCTTTTAATCATTCCCCATTTTTCTACTGTATTCTTTTCTACCAGTCTAACAAATGTATTTTCGATTAAAAAGAAGATCAGGGCGAGAATCATGATTCCTCCATAAATTACAGAGGTCTGTATAAACTCCCTTGCATCAAATATCATGAAACCCAAGCCCCATATGCTTGCTGCAATCATCTCTACCGCAATTACAGTCCTCCATCCCCTGGCTAAACCCAGCCTGAATCCTGTTAAGATATAGGGGGCCGCCCATGGAAGGAGTACCTTTAAAAAGACGGTCTTTTTATCCGCACCCATCGTTTCAGTAGCCCATATGAGCTGTTTTTCTATGCTTCTTACTCCGGCAGCAGTATTGTAGACAATTGGAAAGAAAGCCGCTAGGGTTCCAACTGTAACAATGGTGAGGCTTCCATAACCAAGCCAAAGCATGAATATTGGTGCCCAAGCAATACCGGGAATGGGCATCGTAATGCTGATTAACGGATCAAAATAAGCATTGATATATTTATTTATTCCCATCAATATCCCCAAAGAGATACCAAAGGCGGTAGCAATGGAAATGGCACAGAAAAGCCTGTAAAGACTTACATAGATATGAGTTAATAAAACAGAATGTCCAGTGAGTGATTTAGTATTTAACAAAAACCACATGGTCAAAAATATTTCAGATGGTCGGGAGAGAAGGACGGGATTCAATATACCTAACCTTGAAAAAATCTCCCAACCTAAAAGCAGGGCAAAAACTGGAATTGCCGACTGAAAATATCTCTGAAACTTCATTTTATAGTAGCTCTTTTCGTAATTCTTTTGCTTTTTCTACAAAAGATGTGTCCCACGCAAGTTTAGGAATCTTTGTTATTTTCCCTGCTTCTACCATGAATTCTGCTGTATCATATATAGCTTCTATAACTTCATTTCCGAATTCTATTTGGAAGTTTATTCGATTGAATACCTTCTCAAATGCTTCTGGTGGTACCTCTATTCCCTTCTTGCGCGCTGCAGAAGAGGCAATCTTAGATGCTTCTTTTGGGTTGTTTTTAATTAAATCTGCCTTATCTAAATGAGCTGCAAGAAATCTTATCAGAGAATCCTCGTTTTTATAGGCAAACTCTTTTTTGGTATGAATACTTGCTGGAACCAAGGCTACGTCTCCATAGGTTCGCAGGACCTTTCCTATACCTCTTGCCTCTGCAATCGCCGGAGTGGGTTCCCAAGCTGTGAATGCTTCTATTAAGCCCTTCTCTAGTGATGATATCATTTCTTCAACCTTTAAATTAACATATTCAAAATCTTCCCAGTTGTATCCTTCTCTTTTATAGTATTTTCTTAACACTCCCTCTGCTCCGGTTCCGAATCTGGTAGCCACTTTTTTTCCCTTAAGATCTTCCCAGGATTCATAATCAGAGTCCGCTCTTACTATAGTTGTATACCTGTTGCCTCTCTGCACCGTCCCAATGATTAATGCTTGCTCTGGTATTGCATTAAAAAGGGATATTGTTCTTGTATCAGCGCCACAGTTTATATCAACGATTCCTGCTATTAGCGCCTCGTTGTTTTCTCCGCCTGAGCTGAATATTTTGTGATCCACCTTTATCCCATACTTTGACCAGAAATCTGGCTTTCCGTAGAGCAGAAACTCGCCCGGATAGTACTGTCCTCCATATCTTATTGCCGGGAGTTCCACGGTCTTAGGTCCTAGGCATGCTGCAAATCCACCTAACAAGGCGGTTGTTCCCATTCCTATTCCTAACTTAAGAAAATCCCTCCTCTTCATTCCATTACCTCCAAGTTCCTGAGGCTACCTTGGAAAATGTTATTTAAGCTTTTTGCCATCTGTATCAACGGGGCTTGGCGTAAACTTTATATATCAGTTATCTGTCTCCACAAGGTCGCTTATTGATAGTAAAAAATCTCTGAATCTTGGATTTATGCTAAAGTAAACTTTATAGCCAGATTCCTGCGTAGTTGCCGCGTTTTTTTGTATTTTTTCTCTTTCAACTCTTCTTTTTAAAATACTTGTTTTACCTAATTTAAAAAGATGGTAATCAACTATACTCTTAGAGATTCCTGTTTTAATGGAAATATCCCAGTTTGTCATCTCTTTCTCTAGGAGAGAGATGCAAATTCTTAATGCATCCTTGTTCGATAGTATTTTTAGTATTTTACAAATATCCTCCATTTTAGACCTCAAAAAGAGTTTATCTTGGGTGAAAAAACTTCTGTTATGTGTAGAAGTTTCTTTTTTTTGTAGAATATCAAGTATGATCGAGAAATTAATCTCTCATTTTCTTGCGTTTCCAGGAGTTTTGATATGTTTCTGTTTGCATTCGTCATGAAAATTCTTTCAAGATCTCTTCTGATCTCCATCTTCAGTTTTCTTATTATTCTTCCTATGGGAATGTCTTCTTTCATTATGTTATCCATAAACCAAGGTTCCAAAATAGATAAAGGCGTGTAGGATTTTGCGTAAACAAGGGGATACTTGCTCTCCAGAATAACTATCCTTTCATTCACATCGCTGCCTTCTCTTATACTCAATGAATTTGATATTTCCTTATCGCTTTTAATTACTCTCTGGAGTACGGTCCTCACATTTACCTTTTCTCCGCTTAAAGATTCTAAAATAGTTGTTATTGAGCCGTCTGTAGTCAGTATTATCCTCTCTACTGGAGTTAATTTTCTTCCAAGATCTCTCTCAACTTTTTTAAGAGATTCAAAAAGATTTACATTATTAGAGCCATCTTCAAAATGCTCCATAATCATATCAGAGTGAGGTATGTACTTAACCTTTTACTTTTATGTATTCACCAATTGCTTCCCTAGTTGTTCCGACAACTACCCTATGAAATTCTTTTAATCCTGAAACTCGCTCTAATCTTCCTTTAACCAATATTTTTTCTCCATTAAAGGCCTGTCCTGCATAAGTATGAGTATAGCTCACGACTTGCTTGATATTTAGTTCATTTTCAAGATTTTTTTCATCGGATTCTAATACCTTCACTCCCTCTACTTCATAAACAGCAGGATAATCAAAAGCAAGTTTAGAATCTAGTACAGAAGCTTCTATCAATATTTTCTCTCTCGGATAAAATAAAAGATCCCCATACTTTTCTTTGATCTCATTCCAGTCTCTGGTGTAGAGTATATCAAAATAAGTACCATTTATCATCCCTCTGTTGTACTTTCTCCTCTCATAAAATAAGAATTCCTGAAAAGAAAGTGTATCGTCCTTGATTCTTTTTCTATATGCATCCATCCAGAGTTTATCCGTTAGATCTTTGATCTTATTTTCTTCCATTAAGGCATCTTTGAGTATCTTCCTAGATTCTTCAAAGTTATCCCGTCCATAAACTACAAAATCTATATCTGAGTCCTTGTCGTGTAACTTAACCAATAGAGAGCCTGATATTCCCATCTTATCAAACGGAATACCATGATTTTCAAATTCTGATGCAAGAATTGCTAATTTATTTTCCAATTCATCTTTTGGGTCCTCTACTATCTCCTTCAATCTCTCCTCAGGTTTAAAAATTCCAACTATTGATTTTTTTGGTACCGCCTGTTGTTCTATGTTTGTCACCCTGCAATCATAAATATAATCTCTGAAATTCTTTCTTAGGTATTCATAAGACATCTCAGTGTCCCCTACCTTGCAATACCTTCTATTTTCTCTAATTCTACCCCCTCTTTCACACGGTATGTACCTGAGAGATGAAAATATTCTATCATCTGGACTAAAATAAGAATTAACAGCGAAAAACATGTCTTCTTTCGTATAGATAAAGTCTCGAATCCTTGTATTCATTATATCGCCAGAACTATGTTTTCATTATTTTATCACATTGTTTTATCACTCTATCTTATCAGTCTAACAATATCCATCTTGGTTACGATTCCAGATATCTTTCCTTTCTCTGAGATCAGAACCGCAGGATATTTTCTGGTTAAATTCAGCAGTGTATCAATACTCGTTGACGCTCCAACTATAGGAAATTGCTCTTCCATTATTTCCCTCACATTTTTCTTTGGAAAACTTGAATCACCTAGGTTAGCCATTTCTCTTACGACGCAACTCTCAGATATGCTTCCTACGGGCACATCGTTCTCTATAACAGGAAGTTGAGATATATCGTTTTCTTCCATCAATCTCGCTGCTTTCTCTACCGTATCGTTGGGAGTTACATATATTACAGGACTTGCCATTATGTCTTTTGCAACGATTTTTGGAGCCTTTGCTTCTCTAAGGACCTTCAAAATTTTATTGAGAGTTGAAACCCTTGGATCTACGTTTCCTGCTTCTATTCTGGCAATTAAAGACTGACTTACACCAGCAAGCCTTGCTAATTCTGCTTGAGTCATGCCAACGCTTAGTCTCATCCTTTTTATCTCTTTAATATCCAAGGCTTCCATGATCCATCATTTAATTTACTCATTTCATAAGATAAAATTTATTTGTTTCTCATTTTCATGGAGCATAGATAAAGTTAAATATGATGCATTTTAACCTCACAGAAGGTGGTTTAATGAAACGCTTCGCAATACTTTTTGCGGTATTGCTTTTGATGGCACCAGCACTTTCGAAACCTGAGTTCGTAAAGGGCACTCAGACCTGTTACAGTTGTCATAAGTACGGAGGAGGAGCAAAACCAGAATTCAGCATTAATGTAAAGAGTCCTGATATAATAGAACTTATTGAAGAGGAATATCCTGCCGTAATAGAACAGGCCAGAGGATACAACAAGATAGATGTTATATTCTACAACACCCCAAAACTCGCTCCATACTTAACAAATATGAGGGGAAAAATAAAAGTACCTGTCTGGATTAAAACGATCGAGCCTAAGACACAAACGATTCCAGGAGAATTGCAGGCTCAAGAGACTAAGCACGTATCCTGGACATTGATTCCAAAGAGGGGAGGGACCTACACCATAACGGTGGAGGCCTCAGCACAGGAGCCTGAAGGTACTTACGAAAAAGTCTTTACCGAATCCAAAACCGTAAAGATAAAAGTCGTACCTTCCATAAGATTCTTCGATTACGGTAAAACAAAGATAGTTTACGGGAAGTCAGCGCCATCCAAGGATTTAGAGAGTGCAAGGTTACTCAAGAATTACATAGAGGGAATGGCTAAAACAAGCGTATCTATCATAACCGATGAAGAGGTTACCCAAGAAGACAAGGAAAACTACAACCTAATCTTGGTTGGGGGACCAGTAGCAAACAAGATAACAAAGGAAATTCTGAGCAAAATGGACATACAGGTTTCTAACATGAATCCTGGCTGGGGAAGAGGAATAATAAACAGAGTAAATAATCCATTCGGGACAGGAACAGATGTAATCGTAATTGCAGGATCAGATAGAGATGGAACCGAGATAAGCGCAAGAGCCCTTACCATATGGAGTGGAAAAATCGGATCTCCTTGGGCAAAGATAAGGCCCCTTACTGAGCAAGAGAAAGCTACATACGGATATCCCTACGATTTTGTCGCCGAAGATATCTACGGCAAAATCTTCGCTCGATGAGCATCAAGATTCCATTTAGAGCACTCAAAAACGACTTCATTAAAGATCTTTTCTCCTATTTTTATTTTTATTTCCTTTTCTTTGAGAAAAGCCTTCATCTCAGCTTTCTTCTCTTTTTTATAGTAGCCTATCACTACCCAAACTTGTTCCGGTGTCCATTTGGCGTATTCAACATCATACTTTGATAGATATGGCTTTTGATCAATATGGGAATGAAAAATTCCTATTATTTCGAATCCTAGCTTCTCAGCTTTTTTATCCGCGTTATAAAAGTCTTCAGCAGGTATTTTAAATCTTATACTGGATTTTAGTTCATTGCGTGTGGGGACTATTTCCTTCGCGATCCAAGCATCATTCTTGATCCCGATGATAACTCCGCATGCCTCTATGGGATAACTCTTATCTATAACTTCGCACAACAGTTTTAGATTATCTAATGTAAAGGCAATCATCTGATACCCCCAAGGTGATTTTGATGAGAGAGATAGGAAAGATGATGATAGACAACGTGGAATGCAAAGTATTTTTCGATGACCCAAATAATATGGTTATCGTAGAAAATTACTCCGCCTTAAATGCTACCCTCACTAAAGTACTAACCCATAAGTCTAGCCCTATGAGAAAGGGACCTGATTCAAGAACTTGGATACTTGGAATAAACTACGATGGCGAAATCGTTTTAAAACTTTTCGAAGATTTGCACGGAAGAATAATTCCTGATTTAGATATAGAAGAGTTTGCACAACTTGAACTTGAAAATGTCCTTGCAATCGCGATAAATTCAGGCGATGTTCAGATATGAGTATAAAAAATTAATATATCTTGGAAAAAACCCTGTTTCCAAGATATATCACCAAGAAAGAAATTAAAGAGAGTAAGAATATATTGGGAAAGATTTCGGAATAAAATATTTTTTCGCTGGTTCCAATCTTTACGATCGTCGCGACAGGGCTCATGCTCAATGCGTACTTAGACCATGTAGATTCTAGGGGTATTGGGAAGAAAAATACGAAAAATAATACCATGAATACAAATGAAAGCAAAAGATTTGCTTCTTTATTTGTTTTTGATATTCCAGATATGATTACACCTATACCAACCAGTGAGAGCCCCGTGAGCATTATTACAATCAAAACAAGTATCTTATGATGAATAGACACTCCCTGTATTTCCAACAAAAATAGCCAGATCAAGCTTTGAAAGAGCATAAGTGAGAGAATGCTTATCGTCTTTCCAATCAATATGTCTCTGGGTTTCAAGGGAGCTGACAACAATAATTCAAACGTTCCTCTCTCTTTTTCGCCAGCAATGGTATCTGAAATCAGACTTGCAGAAATGAACAAAGGGAAAAAGAGAACGAATGGTATCAAGAAGCCAGCCAACATGACTATATATGCCTTAGACTCTAAATTTTTCTTTTGAGATAATTTAGTTACCATTTCTATCTCTATTGGTGAAAATAAAAATTCTAAATCCATATTAGATAATTCTGCTCTCTTTTCCTGCTCTTCCCTCAGAATGTTTTGATACACACGTTGAATGATGTTGTAGGCGATTGTTGACCTGAAATTCGTACCATCGGTATAGACTATAATTTCACCAGTCTTTCCCCTTTTAAGATCGTCCTCATAGCTGGCTGGAACAACAATGACTGAACTTACCTTCTTTGATTTTAAAGAATTTAACGCATCCTCTCTGTTTGAGAATAAGTAAATTTCGATTTCCTTCAATTTTCTCAATTGTTCTTCTAAAGTATTTAACTTGTATTCCTCTACTAACCCTATCGGGATAAATTCCCTTGGAAGCGAAGGTGTTTCTTCCACTATAGGTGTGGCGACAAAACTATATACTTGAGCCATTGATGTAACCGCTACTGCAACCAAGCATTGTAAGAGAAATGCAATTAAATATCTTCGGTCATCCATTATTTCTCTTATCTCTTTCTTTGCGATAATCAGTATTTTCAAATCAATCCCACCACCTTAGCATTGTAAAATGAATGCATTACCGTAGCGAGTATTAAACCTATCCAGAATTTTCTTGAGTAAAAATTTTCAGGAAATCTTCCAGAAACAGCAATGAACCCTCCAAGAATAAGCGTTGTAATTACGTGGATTGGCATAACTTGGAGATGATAAAGGAACACATCAGATACAGACCAACCCCTCAGATAAGATGTAATGGTCAATAAAAAGGTCTCCATTGATGCGAAACCGAATCCAGAGATTGCTCCCAGCAAAAAACTTTTTTTAATTGTTAATTTTTCCCTATAACTGAGAGAATATAAGCCTACCGGTTTTAGGAACTCCTCTATGAAAGTTAAAGATAGGATAGCAAGGACTATGCCGCGCCATTTGAACAAAACAACCAGTAAAACAACCGGAAAAAGTTCTATCAGTATGGTGGGAATGACTATCAGGCTTGATACAAGAAAACACGCCAGTAAAGCTCTTGATATTTTATCAGAAACGAAACTATCGAAACTCCTCTCGAGTGATACGATATTTTCCAAAACGAATTCTTGGGTATTAAAACCTAATAATAAAGATTCACTGTCTATCATCTTCTTTCCAACAATGAAAGTTAAAAATATCAGAGAAAATAGAACAAACACGCTTACGCTCAAATTTTTCCATAAAAATTCTTTTTGTCCGGCTATCGTTAATATAGAAGCAAGAGGAGAGAATTTCATCACTCCGCTAATTATACCAGCCGATTCTAATGGAAGGGGGACAAAAAGCAGGAAAAAGAGGAACATGTATACAAAGGAGAAAACAAGACTGGCTTCCTTTATACTGTTCGCATATGCAGATATAACTACTCCTATACCTATAAGCCATGTCCCGGTGAGCAACAAATACACGAACAAAGTTATGTGGTTGTATATCTTTACACCAAGCAATTCAAGGAAAAGTATCCATGTTGCTATGTGTATGGACATCAATATCAGTATAGAAATTACTTTTCCGGACAATATTTTAGATCTGGATGCAGGAGAACTCAGCAAGATTTCCAAGGTTCCTCTCTCCTTTTCTCCTACTATGCTATCCGAAATGAGATTTGCAGACGTGAACAATGGTAGAAGTAAAACGAGAAGGAGAATGTATTCCCCAAAAGTATTCTTCTCTTCTCCTCCTTTCTCTAATCTTCCCAATTCTATCCTTTTTAATACTACAGGATTGAAGATATAATCCTTTTGAATTTTGCTTTCCCCAATCCTCTCTTCTGTGATTTCTCTTGAATACTCGTCGATCAAATTTTCTATTTCGCTTTTAATGAACACTGACTTTGGGTCCCCCCCGTCTAAAAAGAGGATTATTTTAGAAGTATGACCCTTTTCCAATTCATCATGAAAATCCTTTGGAAAAACAACGAAAGCGGGTATGTAGTCTCTTTCAAAAAGATCGAGGGCTTTTTCAAAGTCTAATCTTATTATTTCCAATTCCTTAATTAGCTCAAGCCTTTTTACAAGCTCACTATCTCCCACAACTCCCAATGGAGCAAACTCAATCATTCCTGGGGGCATAAAATCTTGGGTCACTCCATGAGTTGAACTAGAGATTACGACGATAAATAAGGCAACGAAGGATTGCAATAAGAACATTACCAGATACCTTTTCTGGCTTGACAGTTCAACTAGTTCTTTTTTTACGATTGAAGAAATCATCATGCAGGCAATGGTTTTGGTAATAATCTTGCGATATAAAACGCATTCGTGGCAATTCTATCTATTTCTATCCTAATTCTATCCAGATCCCTTCCCTCGTATTTTTTCAGCATCCTATAAATTTTCCTAATTTTAGAATACTCCCCTCTTACCTCCTCTCCCTTACTTAAATCCGCTCTCTTAAAAGATATGTATGAATAATATGTCATATCTCTTGCCATTTTTAAAAAACTCAGAAATTCTGGGGGTAAATTTATGTCTTTATATTTCCATAGGTTAAAGGTGCTTTCCGCTATTCTCGTCAGGTCAGATGCTATCCCGGAGAGTAATAAACCTATGGTGGCATCTTGTTTCCTAGGAGTCTTCACGATAAACTCGATTGCCTTCTTGTTAGCTTTATCAAACAAATCCCTTATCATTTGCTCGGAATACATTATGTTTCCTTCTCTTCCATTAAATTTCTCTATCAATGTATCCATGTTTTTTATAGCTATTTCATAAATTTCATCCAAGAATTTGATTCCGTCTAAAAAAATGCTTCCTGTATCTAATTTTTCTATTCTAACAAAGGTGGTAGATCCAGTGGTCTCCTCTATTTTTTCTTTTTCTGCTTCTTCTAAAGGTTCTGGGGGCCCTCCTGCTAAAACAGGGCATATCTGAGTGGTACAGTCACTACATCCGCCAGATGCGCAGTCCACGCTTGCGTTACCGCAGCACGAGCATATTATAGAGCCCCATATAACCCTTGAAACCAGTCTCAGGGTTTTCATAACATCATCTTTGTCTAAAGCCTCCCTTATCTTTATTTTTCCGTTCTGGAAAATCAGGATGCTTTTTCCATCGTATTTTATCTGGGCTATGCCCAATTCAGGCGAGCATTTTACATCCTTAAATATTTCATATATTCTGAGTACGTAACAGAGCATCATTGGATCTAGAAAACCATACTTTAGATCCACTTGCCCTTCTGGTCCGCTTGTTAACCTGCCATCCACCATGACCTTTCCCTCGGTAACACAAGGATGAATGTAGGCTATTCCTTCTTCTCCTATTACAACGGTGCTGCTAGCGCCTATTTCTACTCCCTCTTCAAGAATTTTCAATATTTTTTCTTTATTTTCTTTATATTCAGGTAGATTTAAATTAACACAAACATCTATATTTAAATCTCCAGTTGCAATCTTCCTAGAAGTAGTTCGACACGTTGGATTTCCGCAGAGACCACAATCTTTGTTTGGCATCAGTTTGTATATTTCGTGCATTTTGTGCATGGGGATTCCTCATGAGAAAGATTTTGCTATCTTCTTCACTATATCCAAAAAAACATTTATTTCTTCTTCGGTGTTGTAGTAGTGAACTGAGACTCTAACAGTTCCGTCTACTCCAAGCAACTCCATACTGGGCATTGCACAGTGATGTCCTGATCTAACTATTATATTCTCAACCTCATCGAGCATAATTGCAACATCATGGGGGCTTAGATTTCCCACATTAAAAGAAATCACTCCACTTCTGTTTTCTTCTTTGACTGGACAATACAATTCTATTTTATCTGTACTTTCTAATTCTTCTGTTAATTGTTTTGTGAGTTTTTTCTCTCTCTTCTCTATTTTATTCACACCTATTTCTGATACATAATCAATCGCTCTTCCCAATCCGATTATTCCTGGTATGTTTGGGGTTCCTGACTCAAATCTTTGGGGTACTTCTATTAACTTGTAGTCGTATAATGAAACTGAATGGACCGTTCCGCCACCAAGGTTTAAAGGCTCGAGTTCCTCGAGTATTGATTTCCTGCAGTACAAGGCTCCAGTTCCTTGGGGACCTAAGAGTCCTTTGTGTCCTGAGATTGCATAAAAATCACACCCTATCTCCTTGACATCTACATCAATATGACCGACAGATTGCGCCCCATCGATCAAAAAAAGTATGCCCTCATTCTTGCAGAGTTTGCCTATCTCTTTTACTTCTTGAATTGAGCCGAACACATTTGATATGTGAGTAATCGCTATTAATTTCGTGTTATCATTGATTTCCCTTTCTATTTCGCCTACATCTACCATGCCATCCTTTCTCGAGTTTACTACATTCAGTTTAATTTTATTTTTCTTGTTCAACCTCTGCCACGGTAAGAGGTTTGAGTGATGCTCTATTACGGTAGTAATAACCTCATCTTTCTCTTTCCACTCTAGACCGTTTGCCACCAAATTTATGGCCTCTGTGGTGTTCTTGGTGAAAACTATTTCTCCCTTCTCTGCATTTATAAATCTCGCAATTTTTTCCCTAGCCTCTTCGTATTTCATCGTTGCCTCTTCTGTAAGATGATGTGCTCCTCTACCCACGTTTGCAGAATATTCTCTAAAGAATTCTAGCATTGAATGAATCACGGGCTCGGGAGTTGGGGTTGTTGCTGCGTTATCCAAGTAAATAACCTTACTTAGAATGGGTATATCATTCCTAACGTCCTCGACTTTCATGGTATCCCTGTATGATTGAAGTATTGCATATATTTAATGCAACGTGCTCGTTTCATAAGTATTCTTAAATTAAACTAATTTTTCTTCCCCTGAGTCTTTAACCTTATTCAGGTAAATTTTAGTTAAAATATAATCAGCATATAGAAAAAGGGGTTCTGCTAACTTATTGTTGCTGACAAGCTCATAGTCATTACTTGCCAATCCG
>JBHIEG010000012.1:0-62910 GCA_046760505.1 Candidatus Hydrothermarchaeota archaeon | reverse complement strand
AGTACTCATTATAAATCCTACTGGAGGATTAAGCGTTCTTACGGCTATATACTACAATTTTAGCCATATAGATGCTGTAGAGATAAATCCAATCGTTGTTGATATTTTAAAAAATAGATACGATGAATTCACAGGGGAGTTGTACAATGATGAAAGGGTAAACGTATACGTCGAAGAGGGAAGGAGTTATGTGAGAAGGAGCAAAGAGTCATATGATTTAATCGAAATACCTCTGACCGATAGCTTCGGCGCATCGTCTACGGGTGTTTATAGTTTATCTGAAAATTACATATTCACCACTGAGGCGTTTGAAGATTACTACACTCATTTATCTGAAGATGGGTTACTTAGTATTACCAGATGGCTACTTCCGCCACCAAGAGAGGACATACGTCTTTTGTCTCTAGCTATTTCAGCCTTAAATAACCAAGGGGTATCAGAACCTGAGAACCACATAGCCATCATAAGGAGCTGGGGCACATTTACTTTTCTGATGAGCAAAAGCGAGTTTAACAAAGAAGAAATCAGAGAAATAAAAGAATTTTGTAAAAAAAGAAGATTTGATATTGTTTATTATCCAGGAGTCGAGATTTCGGAGGTGAACATCTACAACAAATTCAGTGAGCCTATATACTATGAGGCTGTTCGAAGAATTCTATCAGAGGGCTCAAGTTTCTACGAGGAATATCTCTTTGATGTATCTCCAGTAAACGACGATAAACCATACTTTTTCCATTTTTTTAGGTGGAAAAAGATAGTACCCCTCTACAAGAGCATGGGAGAGAAGTGGCAACCTTTCATAGAGGGTGGCTATCTTATTCCAGTTGTATTCTTCCAAGCCCTGATACTCTCAATTTTTTTCATACTTCTCCCTTTGTATAAACTAAAAAGAACTGAAAATAAATCAAATAAATTAAATACAACGAAAAAAAGTAATTTCAAAAAGTGGAGAATACTTGCCTACTTTATTTCTTTGGGTCTGGGATACATGTTAATTGAGATTGCCTTGATACAGAGGTTTATATTATTTCTAGGACATCCCATATATGCTTTTTCTGTTGTTGTTTTTTCACTTCTCTTATTTTCTGGAATAGGAAGTTATTTCTCAGATAGAATTGAAATGAGATATCTGGTACCTGTTATATTCAGTATAAGCATTGTTGTCTTTCTCTATACGCTGTTTTTGTCAGATTTCTTTTACCATCTGCTCGGAAAAAGGATTCTCGTTCGCTTTCTTTCTTCCATATCTGTTTTAATGATTCCAGGGGTGTTGATGGGAATACCTTTCCCAAGAGGTATTAGCCTGCTAAAAGAAATAGAGCAGCCCTTAATTCCTTGGGCATGGAGTGCAAATGCTTGTGCATCCGTATTAGGATCTGTTCTTTCTATAATGCTTGCAATGTCATTTGGTTTTTCTACCGTACTTTTTTTTGCAGGCACTATATACATCGTGGCTGCATTGACTATTTCTCGAATTTTAAGTTAAATTTACTGTTTCACGATATATTGGTGCTCCGTACATATTTGATACGACGATCTCAATTTTATCTGCTTTGCTAACATGAAATTTAACTTGTTTAATATCAGTTCTACCCTCGCATCCGCATGTATCTCTTGGATCCAGCCTCAAAATCTTAGCAACATCTGGATATACTGTACCTCTAGGTGTTTCAATATTCAAAAAGAGTTCCTTTACACTCACATTCTCCAAGTTCTTAACCGAAATGTTTATCAGAAAATCTCCCTCCGAGAGTTTTAAAATTCTTCTTGTCACATTTAAGGCAGGAAGCCAAGTCTCTATCTTGAACTTTGCATGGGAATATCTTTTACCGTATTTGTCTTTGAATGATCCTGTTACGTTGATGTAGAAATTGCCTTTTTCTTTTGGAGAATCTCCAATAACGCTTAGAGAAATCTCTTCTCCAGCATTTAGATTTCCAACTTCTTTTACTATGTCCAATTTGTTGATATAAATGAAAACATCATTTATAGGATAAGAGCCGTTGTTTTTAATCGAAAGTTTCACCTCCACCGGCGAGCCAGCCTGTACTTTACTTTTAACTGGCTCAGCATTTATCAAAAGATTTGCTTTGGGAACTTCAGTAGATATGCAACCCAGAATGAACGTCAATCCGATAAACAAGATGAGGACACCGAACTTTAATGACTCGTTCATATCATTTCAGGGAATATATATAATCTTAAAAATCTTACGCCTAATTTTAAAAAAATATAGGTAGTTTTCCATTCTAAAAGCGCAAAATACAAATATCGTAGAACTATCTAAATATTCTGAAGAGATCTTTAAAAAGGATAAGTATGAAACTAATCTTATTCAAGAAACCTGTAGTTGTGTTCAATGTATTTGACAAGTATATAGATGCAGATACATTTCTAGATACATTCACCGTTGAACAGTCAAAAGATAGCAGAAAATTGGAACGAGAAGCAAAATTGGCTTTAGAAAGGGCTAAGAGAGGAGGAAAAGTCGTTGAACTTAAAATTCCGGGCGAGGCAAGTCATAAATGGTATCTTCGAGATAACAAATATTATAGATGGTATAAATCCTTGGAGTACAAGTATTTCAAGAGAAAATACGGAATAAAAGATGTACCCGCTTTGATCTTGGAGTCAGATAAGACTTACAAAGTCTTAGGCAAAGATGCTACTGCAGAGAAGATATTGAATGAAATAGAAAAAATCTACGAAATAAATTAGGTTATAAAGCTAAGTATTCATTTGGCACGAAGCCGGACGAGAGAGCAGGCTCTAAAGAATTTGAAAACCGTAATTTTCATCTATTTCTCTCTGAGATATCACAACCGAATGATATAAGTACAAAGAGTGTACACAACATGAGTTTCACGTCAAAATGGATATGATTTATCATGAAAATAATTCACACCGGAGATTTAGACATAAGCTATAACATGAATGAAGAGAAAGAATACAGACTCAAGTGCTTTCTCAATGAGATTGAAAAATCCGATGCTGATCTGTTAGTCATTGCAGGAGACATTGTGGAGACAGGAATTGAGAAAAACTATGAGAAAGCCTCAGAAGTGCTGGGCAAAATAAACATAGAAACCATCTTGGTTCCCGGAAACCACGATTTTTATTATGGAGGAAATGTACCCTTTTCCTCTTACTTTTATGATCTTCAAACAGCACTGGACATAGATGGTATACATGTTCGAGGGAAAAAATTTAAAAAACCTCTGTTCATTAGCGACAACTACATGTTAATCGGCATTTGCACAGCAAGGAGAGATGAGTCAGGGGGAGTAATCGGACACGGTCAGCATATAGTGACAGAGAGCTTATTTAAAAAATATGGAAATGAAAAATACAAGATTTTGGTAATGCATCATCACCTGCTACCAATCCCCATTGGAGGCTTGGAAAATAATATAATAAAAGATGTGGGTGATATAATAAGAATGATTTCCGATTGCTCTATAGATTTAGTTTTAACTGGACATCAACATCATCCTTGGGCTTGCAGGCATTCTTCTGGAATCAATGAAATGCATTGCGCAACCGTTTTAACATGCGGATCTCCAACCATGAACACCTTGAGAGGATTCAGGTATAACAGTTATAACATTATCCGGATCAATGATGAATCGAGAAACTTAGAGGAGGCGTATGTTAAGGTGCTAACAGGCGAATGGAAAGAGAAGAACATGATACCGATGGAAGAATTTGTTAAAATTCCTCCGATGTCCCACAGAGATTTCATAAGATCAGAATACGCCCACTATCTTGAAGGTTACGTAGGAGAGCATTGATAGTCATCGTATGATGCTTAGAGTCCACCCAGCGCAGAATCCTTACCAGCATATTTTTCAAGAGCAGAAGTAGGGACTTCCTCCTTATGTAGTACCTCGATCGCTTCTCCTCTCTTATGCCATTCTGCAAACAGAGCTCCTCGAGTTACCTACGAACCTTAAAGCTTGTAAAGTTATTAACCTTTTCGTGAAATCGTCTCGAATGCAGATGGAAGATTTAAGTATCAACATATATTTTTACCTTGAGAAAGCGTGAGCATCTATTCTAAACATTAAACAAGAATCTCATCAAGGTGTACAGGGTGAAAAGATGTTCATAGGTATAGACGATACCGACTCGCTCTCAAGATTCTGTACAACGTATCTCTGCTCGATATTAAAGAGTAGATTGAAAAAAGAAGGATACGAAGTCTCTATTCCGAGATTAATAAGATTGAATCCAAATATACCATTTAAAACAAGGGGAAATGGAGCGGTGTCTTTGGAAATAAAAGGAGACATGAACGATGAGATAATAGAGATTTCTATCAAAACATTGGAAGAATTCTCTGATTTTGATGATCCAAACACCAATCCCGGCATCGTATTTTGCAATAAGATTCAAGAAAATATGGTAAGATTTTCTGTTAGGGCGTTACACGAGGTTATTTCGCTAAAAGAAGCATTGAAGATTATAAAAAATAGTAAATGCGAATCGTTTGGATACAAAAATAAAAGAGGCATTATAGGCGCCTTAGCTTCAATTGCTTTTCCCTTATATGATTACACCTATGAGTTGCTCGCCTATAGAAAGGCGGAGAATTGGAATTCAAGAAGATATATCGACAGAGAAAGCGTAAAGCGGCTGAATCATTTTACATTTGATAACTATGATTATGAGAGCGATAAGATAGTAATCGCTCCGAATGGACCTGATCCGGTTCTATTCGGAATTAGAGGAGAAGATCTATGGAGTTTGAGAAAGAGCCTTGAGACCATTAAATGTGAAGACTACGATTTTTATGAGGTTTTCCTAACGAATCAAGCAACTGATGCCCATATAAGGAAAGCAAAAAACCATAATATAAATGAATATGATTCTGTCGAGCTTACAGGCTTTGTTACCAAAGATCCCTGGGTGATAAAGAAAGGTCACACCTTTTTTGAGGTCGATGGAATATTATGCAGCGCTTTTGAACCTACTGGAGACTTTAGGAAAAAAATAAGACATCTGAAAGAGGGAGATAAGGTAAGAGTCTTCGGTGGAGTAAAAAAAGGAACAATAAACCTTGAGAAAATCGAAATTATAGATCTAGTAGAAATTTTGGAAAGGAAAAACCCAATTTGCTGCGGTAAAAGAATGAAGTCTGAGGGTAGAGGAAAAGGTTTTCAATGTAAAGTATGCAAGAAGAAAAAAGCAGAGGATGAACGAGCGATAATAAAGTTACCAAGAAAAATCGAGAAAGGGTATTATGAGGTTTGCCCTTCCGCAAGAAGGCATTTGGCGAGACCATTATCTAGGATGTTTGTGCACTATAAAAATCCATGGCAGAGAGAGGGTTACCATTGAGAATCCTGATAGTTTTAATCGTACTCATAGTATTTCCTGCAGTATCCACAAAGGTACTGATAGATGCTTCTCATGGACAGCATTCCATTGACTCGAGCATGTACGGAATGTCCAGATTGGTTGAGAGTTTAGAGAAAAACGGCTTTACCGTAGTTGAGAACCGCGAAACAATTACAGAAGAACTCTTGAAGGATTTTGACATATTGGTTCTGCCTAGTATCGGCGCTGGAATAAATTTTAATGAGAGTGAAATCCATGCAATCAGAAATTTTGTTGAAAATGGAGGAAGCTTACTCGTTTTAGCAGACGCTTTTGGAAAGGCTCCTGAACTCTATGGAGATATCACAGAACCCTACGGAATCAGAATTAAGCCAAATCTCATTTTAGATCCAAAAGTAATCGTTGAGGTAAAGAATTTTTCAGATCATTTACTTACAAGAGACTTATACAAAATTATACTGGACTGTGGATCTCCTCTGAATGTAAGTGGCAGTGCAGAGATTCTTGCATGGACAAGCGAATCAAGTTGGGCAGATAATTTGGAAAACAATGGAAGTGCCTCTTATAACTTCCTGCATGATCCAGACGAGGATTATGGACCTTTTCCTGTCGTGGCTATTTATGATGATGTGGGAAGAGTGATGGTTATAGGAGGAGGATATCTTTTTGAAAATACCTGCTTATACGTCGCAGAATTAAGGCATAGGTATGAGAAGGAACTTTATGAGAATGAGCGTTTTGCCCTGAATGTATTCAAATGGCTAGCGAGAAGGCCTTTGTCGATCGAAAAATTTAGCATAGAGTTTGATTATGACTTAAAAAAAACCGTCAATGAAAGCAAGCCAAATTATCTCATGTTTTACATAAAAAATCCGAATTCTTTTGTTATTGAAGAAGCCAAAGTAGTTCTGAATACACATGAATTTTATCGCAACTGGAGCACAATTCTAGCACCAGATGAAATAAAAAGTTACAACACGAGTTGGTATGCTCCACCGGGCAATCACAGCGGTTACCTAAAGATAGAGTGCAGGGCAATCGATGGTAGAATAATAAAAGAAATCGTCAACTTTACATACAGTGTGGCTCCTACTGAAGCAGAAAAGGAATTTGAGCCTAAAATTGATGAAGAACATAAAGTAGAAGAATATAAAATAGAATATGGAAATAGGGAGTATAAAACAAATGAAAAAAACAGGATAAACGAAGAAAAGCCCAAAAGCGAAAGAAATTTAAAATTCATCATGGTATCTATTCTATTTTCTGCGATATTCTTTTTTTTAATAACATTCAAAAGAAAATCCAGAAAAAGTGGCTTATATTCGGTAAGGAGGAGGGAGAAATACAGGTACAGGTTCAGGTAATCAGGCTTCACCTCCTAGGTTCTTCGTCACGTTTTCAATAGGTTTTATGAGTTCCTCACATACGCAATGACATTTTGAACAACTCTTGCTTAGCCCCTTAATTTCTTCTAAAGTTCTTTGGTCGTTTTTTTCCAATTTATCTATGCTTTTTTTAATCTCTCTTATTTCCTTCCTTGTCTTTACCATTTCATAGCCAGAGATCAAAGAGATGAATATGAACAGGATGAAAAGTATTCCCATGAAGAAGGGGATTTTCCTTTCCAAGGAATCTACCTCCCAGATTTTTGACACTAATATTTAAATGGTAGGTATTAAATCTTCAGGATATGATAATCATATCTCATACAGATGCAGATGGCATATGCGCTGCTTCTCTGGTGGTGAGTGCGAATCCATATTCTGATATCGTGCTTACCCAGCCCAGACATCTGGATGAAGAATTGGAGAATGTATTAATAAAGGGATATGGGAGACTTGTTATATGCGATTTAGCCATTGATTATCTTATAAGGAATGAAGTATTGAATTTACTTCGCCAGATAAGCAGGGAAGCCGAAGTTATATACATAGATCATCACCAGTTGATTGGAATATCGAAAGATGATATTGCAGGTAATGTGCTCCATGAAATCGATGCCTGCACCACGGAAATAGCATTCAAAGCCTTTCCTAATCAAAAATTAGAGAGATTGGTTGTATATGGTGCAGTAGGAGACTACATGGATGATACCAAGCTTGTGTCAGAGATAGTATCTAGGTACGATAAGAGATTGATTTACATGGATGCTTGCCTACTTACTCAAGCCCTTGCCTACGATGCAAAGGACAAGAAATTCAGATTGGAATTGATACTGAGACTATCTCAGGGAGAACACCCCAGAGACATCGAAGGCGTGGTGGATAGAGCGATAAAGGCAAGTAAGTTTGAAGAATCTGTTTATGAGATGGTTAGAGAAAAATTAGAAGAATTTAACTCATCTGTTTTTGTCGAAATACCTTATGAAGGATATTTAGGAAAAGCAGCCACATTTGCAAGTGGACTTACAGGAAAAATTGCTTTCGCAATGAGGAAAGAAAAAAATACCTTTAGAGTTAGCGCAAGAAGACCACTCAACTCAGATCTCAACCTTGGACTGCTTATACAACAGGTTGCGAAGAAAGTAAAGGGCTCTGGTGGAGGACATGCTGAAGCGGCTGGTGCAACTATCCCTACTGACAAGAAGGATGATTTTATAAGGGAGATTTTAAGTAAAACGAAAAAACTCTAGTCTTTATCTTTCCACGTAGACTAGTAGATCTTTCACATCGCACTCTACTTCTTCTAAATCTTCTTCCTTTGTTCTCTTTTTCATATCGAATTCTAAGAGATCAGGAGTGATTTTTTCGCCTGAAATCTCCACATAACCCTTTTTGTCTATTTCATTCTTTATGAAAATTGGATCCATTCTTTTTATGTGATCAATGATTTCTTTTGTCTTTCCCTTGTATTTAGGACCAATTTTTGATATCACCGGATTTACTTCTTTGGGAAAAATCTCAAAACGTGGTTCTCCCAATATCACGGAGAATTCTTTTATTTTTATCGTTCCCACAATGTCTTGAGCGCTCTTTGATATTATGTCATGGTAACTCTCATTTTTTGTAAAGACGGTTGCTTTTTTTAGAGCCATGTTTAGGGGTATTCCATTTTCTGATTTGTATCTTCTCAGAGAAGCAATTACTTCTTTTATCATGTTCCCTTCTTCGATGATCTTTTCATCTATTTCTTCGTATTCAGGCCATTTCTCTTCATGTATGTACCCTTTTGTATTCGGGAGGTGATGATATACCTCTTCCGTAAAATGAGGGATAAATGGAGATAATAGTTTGAGAATATTTATCAAAACTAAGTACAGGGTATTCTGTGCCGAGGTCTTGTACTCGTTCTCAGAATATAGCCTGTACTTTATCATCTCGATGTAATGGTCGGCGAATACATGCCAGGCAAATTTTACAATCTCTTGTAACGCTGGACCGAATCTGAAGGACTCCATCTCTTCTGTAACTTTTTTTATGAGCAAGTTCATCTGGTGTAGTATCCATTTATCAACGGTTCTGTAATGTACATTTTCTCTGGGTGCGTAGTCTTTTAGGTGTAACAAGGCAAATCTAAACACGTTCCACATCTTTTGTAGAAAACGAAAGGCATAGTGAGCATCTTTCCACATGAACTGTATATCAGAGCCAGGAATGCTATTAGATGCCCAGTGCCTGACTACGTCTGCTCCCATTTCATTCATTATGTCATCTGGAAGCACTATATTTCCCCTGCTCTTAGACATCTTTCTTCCATCTTCTCCGTATATCATGCCGTTGATAAGCACGGTCTCGTACTGTGTCATGTCAAGCAATGCAATGCTCTTCCACATCAGGTAGAAATCCCAAGTCCTTATTATATCGTGTCCGTTTGGTTGTAAATCCGCAGGATATAAAATTTTGAATTTTTCATCAATTTCAGGCCATCCAGCAACATTTAACGCACTCTGGGATGAGTCCCACCAAGTATCAAGAACATCTTCATCAGGAACCAACTTTGAGTTGCAGTTTGGACAACTTTCTATATGGGGCTTATCTTGAATGGGATCAACGGGAAGGCTCTCCTCTAATGCGATCAGCACGTAGCCGCAGTCTTTACAAAGCCACGCAGGTATCGGTGTGGCAAATATTCTCTGCCTTGATATCACCCAGTCCCATTCCATTGACTCTATCCACTCAATAAGCCTGTACCGCATATGATCTGGTACCCAGATTACAGAATTCGTAATTTCTATCATCCTTTTCTTGAGTTTAGAGATATTGGCAAACCATTGCTCCCTTGCTAATATCTCTACAGGAGTTTTACATCTCCAGCAAACTCCGACGCTTTGCTGTATTTTCTCTTTTCTTTCCAAAAGACCCATATTTTCTAAATCCTCTATGATTTTTTTCTTACACTCCTCAATACTCATTCCCTGATATTCCTTTGCTTGTTGAGTCATTCTTCCCTGCTCGTCTATAGACATTATCACCTCAAGTTTATGCCTCTTCACCCATCTAACATCCGCCTTGTCTCCGAAGGTACATATCATAACTATTCCAGTACCGAAATCTGGATCCACGTCTTCATCCTCTATTACCCTTACTTTATGCCCAAACTTGGGTACTATTAGATTTTTACCCACTAATTCCTTGTATCTTTCATCAAGTGGATTTACGGCCACTGCAACGCAAGAAGAGAGCAATTCTGGTCTTGTTGTGGCGATTGTGACGTACTCTCCATTTTCTTTTAAAAATCTTATATAGCTTAAAAAACCTTCTTTTTCTTCGTATTCCACTTCTGCATAAGCAATTGCGGTCTCACACCTTGGACACCAGTTTACTGGATGATTACCACGGTAAATAAGACCCTTTTTGTATAATTTAATAAAAGAAAGCTGACTCTTTTTTACATACTCCGGATTCATGGTTATGTACTCGTAGTTCCAGTCTATGGAAAGACCAAGTTTCTTCATCTGATCTTTCATCTTTGCTATGTTCTCTTTGGTGAATTTTACGCAAAGATTTCTAAATTCACCTCTTGGGATATCTCTCTTCCTTATTCCATAGGTTTCCTCTACCTTTACTTCAGTAGGTAAGCCATGACAATCCCATCCCTGAGGAAACAATACGTTATAGCCCCTCATACGCTTATATCTCGCTACTAAGTCTATATACACCCAGTTGAGTGTGTGACCTAGATGCAGTTCTCCAGTGGGATATGGAGGAGGTGTATCTATAAAGTATTTTGGCGTTAAACTTGGCTTAAATCTGTAAATATTAGATTTTTCCCATTCCTTCTGCCATTTTTCTTCTACTTCTTTTGGATGATAGTTTTTGGGAATCTCCATACGCTCACCTTAAGAATGAATCCAAGCTGCCCTGTCTTGAGGCATCTACCTTAATCACTTCCTCTACAGAGATCTTAGCCCCGTCGTTTGGGGCTATTGTTTCAACGCCGCTCTTCTCGGTTATGATTTTTGCCTCCTTACTAGCAATATCCATTATCTTCATTCCCAGATGGATTAAAAACGCTTTTTCTGGCTTTATTTCCCTTAACAATTTGATTGTGTCCTCGCTACAGAGATGATATTTTATTCTATCATTGGAAGGTCTTGTGTTTGGAACTATCAATACACGGGCACCTTCGTGATATTTTGATATATCATCGAAGTACTCCGTATCTCCAATGTAGGATATAATACCATTTTCGGTAAAGAATTTAAAACCCACTCCTGAAGGATCACTGTGAATGGTAGGGGTAACCTCTATGGTCATGTTACCTAAATCCAGGGTCTGGTCTGGCTCGACAGTATATATTTCTTCAACCTGTTTCTGGTGATACTTTGATATAGAGGGTCCAAAATTTTTGTATCCTTCGATAACGCTTTTAGATCCGATTAAAAAGCCGTGCCTCTTAGTCATGCCTCTTGTCATTGCCTCTATCATAACTTCAGCATCCGTGTAGTGATCTGGATGACAATGAGAAACGATTATCCCATCTATCCCTATGGGATTGTATCCAAACTGTATGGCTCTTATAAGGGCTCCAGGACCAGGATCAATGTGTATTCTTTTTTCGCAATTTAGCAAAATACCTCCGGTCATTCTTCTCTGAGTTATTGTGGCGAATCTTCCTCCTCCTGTACCCAGAAAAACAAGTTCAACTGACATGGAATTTCTTTTAAAATCTTTTCTTATAAAAATTTTATTAGATAAGACTTTATTGGCATTTTTATCTGGAATTAAGATTTAACCATCCAGTAAAAAACGATGCTACCGAGTACTCCCAGTGCACCGCCGAAGTAAAAGACATAGGGTAGACCTAAAATATCCATGATCGCTCCTGATACCAGAGGACCTGTAGCAAAACCAACACTCATGGCTACGTTGAATATTCCCATTGTGGCGCCCATTCCATGGATTCTACCCAGTTCAGAAACGAAAGCAGTGGCCGCAGGCAATGAAAGAGATCCGAACAGAGCCATCAATAAGCTAATACTTAGCAGACCTAGAAAACCATGGGATTTTGGAACAAAAATGATAGCAGTAGATAATCCTAGACTCCCAAAAAGGATTATTCCTGCCTTATCGAATTTATCAGCCAACTTTCCGGAAGGTCTTTGCAATACGGTCATCAATAAATAAACCAAAGACAGTAAAAAACCTATTTGCGAGATACTCACGTGAACGCCTATCGCGAATATTGGAAGAAATACGAAAACTGCTCCCGTTCCAAATGCATTGACAGTTCTAAAGGTGAATATTCCCCGCATTCTTTTATCTTTGAGCATATCTTTAAATGAAACATCATATTCTCTCTTTACCGAGGGATTATGGTCAGGAAGTGATATCAAGACCATTATCATTGCGATTCCTGCCAAAAAACCCATCAAGTAAAATGAAGAAGAAATACCAAATTTTTCGGTAAGCAAGCCGCCTATTAGGGGACCAATGGCCAAGCCTAAAAGCAGAGACATGTTGAATGTACCCATGTGCTGACCTTCCTTGCCCTTTGGCGCTATCTCTGCTACGTACGCCATGGCAATTGGAAGGACCATGGCTGATGCAACACCATGCAAGAACCTCACTATTGTTAACTCATAGACATTTTGAGACCAAGCATATCCGAGAGACATTATGAAGTAGGCAAAAAGACCCATCCATATGTAGCGCTTTCTCCCTTTCTTATCAGAATGTTTCCCGATTATGGGCATAAAAATAGTCCTTGCTATCGGAAACATGGCGAATATTACACCAAGCCAAATTCCTGTTGCACCCAAACTTTTGGAATAAATTGGCATGAGAGGTCCTATTATGGCAACGCCAAGCATGGCTGCAAATACGGTTAGAAACAAAACAGCGAATATTCTTTGCTCCATCCCCAAACCTTTTTTCTCTCTCCTCTTTTTTCGTATTTAAAATTTTTTACGAAAAATAAAAATTGTAAGGAAAGAACTAAAATCAGAGTTAAACATCTATTTCATTAACTCTATATTTAACTTTGATAGATTGGGGATTTGATGTGTTAAACATCTGATAGTATACTGATAATATAGGTGGTAACTTGGATTTATTTCCATACGAACCTAGGAGATACCAAGTCGAAATAATGGAGCTCATATCGAGCACCTTAAAAAACGGAGGTAATTTGATCCTTGAATCCGGAACCGGAACAGGCAAAACTATATGTGCTCTTGCTCCTTGTCTTGAGTATGCTATCGAAAATGAGAAGGTCATAGTATACGTTACAAGGACGAACTCGCAGCAAAAGCAAGTTATAGATGAATTAAAGGCAATTATAGAGAAAAAAAATGCCGAAATAACTTCAATAGCCTTTCAGGGAAGAAAGCACATGTGTCTCCTTTTTAAAGATATTACTTTAGGCTCAGAAGAACTCTCAAGACTATGCAAAAAAAGGAAAAAAGATCATACATGCGAGTTCTATGAAAACATGCAAGATACTATAAAAGATGATCTCTCTAAAAAGTTGAGGTGTTTTACTGCAGAGGAACTTGTAGAGACCTGTCAGAATTTGAAGATATGTCCTTACGAGATGAACAAAATACTAGCGCCAAATGCAAGAGTTGTAGTTGGTCCTTACCACTACATGTTCGATCCAAGTATAAGAAAACTCCTGCTTAAATGGACAGAGAAGAGAATTTCTGACATAATATTAATTGTTGATGAGGCGCATAACCTTCCTGATTTTGCAAGAAACCTTTTAAGTAGAAGACTGAGCATCTGGGGAATTAGAAGAGCTTTGAACGAGTCAAAAGGGTTGGAAGAACCGTTGTATGGAGAAATAACGCATGATGAATTTTTCAATCATCTTGGGGATGTAATGCATGAGTTTGAAGAGGATGAAATTCTCCTTAAAAATGAATACGAAAATATTTTCTGCGAGACCCTAGGAATATCCCTGGAAGAACTTTTAGAAATATCTGAGATACTTGTTTCAGAAGGAGAATACATAAAGGATGCTAAAGAAGAAAGAGGCGATCCACCAATATCCTATATTTACTCTATTGGCAGTTTTATTCAGGACTGGCTTCTCGTCAATAGAGAGGATTTCATAAAGATGTATAGGAAGGATGAATACCCTGTACTAGAAATAAACTGTTTAGATGCAAGTTTATCCACGAAAGATGTTTTTGAAAAGGTTTTTTCTTCAATTAGCATGTCTGGTACACTAACTCCCTTGATAGCATACAGAGATCTTGTAGGTTTAAACGAAGATTCAGTAATGAAAAGTTTCCCCTCTCCATTTCCTCCAGAGAATAGAAAGATCATATACTCTCTCAATGTAACAACGAGATTCAAAGATCTAAGGAAAAATCCAAATTTGTACAGGCTCTTGGCAAAGAATATCAGAGATGCATGCAATTCTGTTCCTGGAAATATTATAGTTTTCTTCCCTAGTTTTGAACTTATGAACAGATTGATGAGTTACAAAATTTTTGATGAAATAGAAAAGAGAATATACATAGAGGAGCAAGGACTTAGCCAAATAGAACTGGTGAAATTGATCGAAGATTTTAAGGAAAACAAAAATTCAGTATTACTGGCAGTTATGGGAGGAAGAATATCAGAGGGGCTGGATTTTCCAGGAGAGGAGTTGATATGTACTATCATAGTGGGAATACCTTATCCTAGACCCACGATAAGTCAGCAAGCACTTGAGAGATATCTGAATAGAAAATTTAACGGAAGAGGATTTCTTTACGCTTACACTACTCCAGCGATTCAAAGATTATTGCAGAGTGCAGGTAGATTGATAAGGTCTGATGAAGATAGAGGAATCGTTGTAATTTTGGATAAAAGGGTCAGAAACCTTAGAACCCATCTTCCTGAATGGTTCATGATTTCTCCAGCGAGAGACATTGGGTATGAGATAAGAAAATTCTTTGTGTGATTTCATGCAAGGATATATTAGGATAATAAGGCCTCTGAATTGTTTTTTAGCAGGAACATTGGTTGTTATTGGAATAATAATAACAGGCAAACTGGATACGGTTACCATGACAATTGCTTTCTCAGTCGCATTTTTGATAACCGGTGCGGGAAATACAATTAACGATTATTTTGACATTGAAATAGATAAAATAAACAATCCAGAGAGACCAATACCATCTGGGGAAATAAAAGAGAAACATGCATTGATGCTTGCTATTTTACTCTTCCTAGCAGGGATAGGAATTAGTTTGAAGTTAACTTTTATCTGCATTATAATCGCGGTTTTCAATTCTGCTCTCCTGATATTTTACTCATACAAATTAAAAAGAAAAGGATTCATCGGAAACTTAAGCATCAGTTATCTGGGAGCCTCTACCTTAATATTTGGAGGAGCAAGCGTAGAAAAATTTACAGTTCCTTTCATACTCTCCTTGCTCGCTTTTTTCTCCACATTAAGCAGGGAACTAATAAAAGATATAGAAGACATCCATGGAGATAGATGCTTTGCAAGTACTTTGCCTCTGCTCATAGGAGAGGAGAAGACATCGCTGATCGCTTCTCTCTTTTTAGCCTTTTCGGTTTTGCTTAGTCCGCTACCCTACTTCTTGAATATATTTGGGATAAGATACCTGATTTTGGTCTTTATCGCCGATTTAGTTTTCCTCTATTCTATTCTAATATTGTTAACAGGTGGACCAGAGACCGCTGGAAAAGTATCTAGTTATCTTAAATTAGGAATGATAATCGCAGTAATTGCCTTTTTATTCGGTTAGAAGGTGTTCTACATTATTTTATACTGAATTTACACTATCTTACCTTATCACCCCCTCTCTACACCCCCTTATAAGAAACGGAGACGGTAAAGATAATTTTAGTCCAAAATTATATTATACATTTTATTACACTCTTTCTAAATCCCTTATAAAATAGAACGGATAAAAAAGTGGATGGAGAAGTGATAGATTTAGAGCAGGAGAAAGTAGAAAAAGTCTATTTTCGGGAAAAATAATTCAATCTTACTTCCAGAACTTCATGTACTTTTTTCTCGTAACGATATTCTCTATTTTTTCAACTACATCTTCAAAAGATTTTGTAACTTGGGAATCTTTGTATTCTAGAACGAAAGGATTCCCTTCATCTCCTGTTTCAACGATCTTTGGATCGAAAGGAATTTTTCCCAAGAAAGGTATGTTGAAATCTTTCGCTGCTTTTTCTGCTCCTCCACTTTTAAAGAGATCTATATTCTCAGAACAGTGGGGGCAAACAAAACCGCTCATATTCTCTATTATTCCAATGATCGGAAACTTTAATCTCTTAGCGAAGTTTATTGATTTTCTCACGCTTAGTAATGCGACTTCTTGAGGAGTAGTAACCACTATCACTCCGTCGCATCTTGGTATCAGTTGTGCTATGCTTATTGGCTCATCTCCAGTCCCCGGTGGAAGATCAATTATCATGTAATCCAGTTTTCCCCAGTGAATCTCTCCCAGAAATTGTTTTATCATCTCCATCTTTGCAGCTCCCCTCCAAACGAAAGGAGCATCTCTATCGTGAACCAAAAGACCCATGGAGACTACCTTTAGTTTAGGAGGAATTAAAACAGGGACAAGACCAGATTCAGTAGGAAGAAGGGATTCTTCTTCTATTCCCAGCATCTTGGGTATGCTTGGTCCATGGATATCTACGTCAAGTAAACCTACTTCATATCCTTTCAATGAAAGAATAAAAGAGAGATTGGCTGCTACGGTGCTTTTTCCTACACCTCCTTTTCCACTCATAACCAAAAGCTTGTGTTTGATATTTTTCAGATTTTCACGAATCTTTGATTCAATTGGCTCCTCATGACTTTCTTCTGAGTGTTTTCTTAAGAACATATTAGCATCTCTTTAAGTTGGTTCAAAAGAACTATTGGTCAATACGTAAATATATGTTGGGCAGATTCTTTAAGAGAGGAGATTAGATGAAATTGAATGAATACTGGAGAAAAAGAGATTTTTCTATGACTCCAGAGCCTAAAGAGGGAAATCTAACTCGGGATAGAATATTCGTTATTCAAAAACATGATGCACGCAAATCGCATTACGATCTTAGATTAGAGATCGATGGAGTGTTAAAAAGCTGGGCATTACCCAAAGAACCACCTAACGATCCGGGAGTAAAGAGATTAGCCATTGAAACAGAGGATCATCCTGTTTCCTATGCTGAATTCGAGGGTAAAATACCTGAAGGTCATTACGGAGCAGGATCCGTTGAAATTTGGGATACCGGTACATACGAACTAGAGGAAAAACTGAAGGACAGGATAATCTTTAAATTGAAAGGTAAAAAGATGAAAGGCAGATATGTTCTGATTAGATTCAAAGGAGAGAAAAATTGGTTATTCTTCAAGAAGAAGTGATTTTTCCTGCCCATTCAGAAGCATATTCTTCGTAATCTGGAGGAAAGTATTCGGTTCTTCTCAATATCTCTAACTTCCTCAATAACACAGAGAGTTCTATTAAATCGTGTACGAATTCTCCATTAACACCAAGCAATCGTTTCGCTTCTATTACGGTAAAAAAGCGCCAGAGATCTTGATCTAAGCCATAAAAACCGACCTTGTGTTTAAAATCATACATGCCTAGAATTTGTCTCAGTAGTCGTTCCTTCTCTTTTTTTATGAAAGAACCTCTTTGAATCTTTTGGTACAATGCATGGACGCATTCTTTTGATATCTTCTCTATTATCTCTCTGGTAAATATTTCGTCGTTGATTACCTGTATACCGCCTAACATAGAGAACATGTCCAACTCTAGACCCAACCATATTTTACTTTTTATAGAGTCTGCATCCTCTTTAAATATCTTCAAAATTCCTTCTCTGCACAATACTGAAATTATAGCAGTGTCTAAAGCCTTCCTATGAAGTTTCAATAACTTGAATAGAATTTTTCTGCTGAAATAAGGAACAACCTCATATGCTCCAAAATCTTCTCTTCTCAATCTAACATCTTCTATTGCTTCTGAAATTCTTTTTTCTATCTCTTTTGAATTTCTACCAGTAGATAAATGGATTCTTAGATCTTTTCCGATTTTTCTGATAAGAGTATTTAAGTCTTTCAGTTGATATTTAGCGTAAAGGAACTCAGGCAAATTCACTACTACATCAAAACAGTTTGCATACTCTTCTATTAATTGAAGTTGCTCTAGACTCAAAGTTTTATCCTTCATTTGAATTCCTGTTACAATAAAATTTATGTTAATAAAACTAGATATAATCTCTGTATACAAATTTGCGGCTATATTTTCTGTTATTATGGTGAAAACTACAAATAAACTGGAGTACATATTTGATGCGATTTTACCAAATTTGTCTAGCGAATTTAAAAGGATTCTAATAACGATAGGACTATAATATAGCATAGCCGGATCTATTTAGATATCTTTTCGGCTATTGTTCATTAAAACAATTCCAAGAGAGAGTTACTGCTTGACATCATAGTTCAGGAGAAAAATTTATCTGCTCAACTTCGAGTTATTGTAAGGAGGTGGTGGTTTGAAGGAGGAGACAAAGAATCTAGTTAAAACCGCTGTCGGAGTTTTGGTTTTCTTGGCTGGTATAATTTGGTACATCCGCTTTTTTAAGTCATTATGGGTTGTTTTTGCTGGAACCTTTGGTTTAATATTGATATTCGCTGGATTGGGTTTTGCCTGGCTAAGCTATGAAGATTACAAGATATCTAAACCTGAGAAAGAAGAATCAAAAGGTGAGACAGAGTAGATTGAGGCTTGAGTTTGATATCTGAATTTTTGACGATAGATGATTTCGATCTTAAGGGCAAGACAGTATATTGTAGGGTAGATATAAACTGCCCCATAGATGTTAAATCAAAGAAAATAGCAGATGATAGACGGATAAAAAATCATTCTAAGACAATTTCCGATCTTGATGACACAAAATTGGTTGTAATGTCGCATCAAGGGAGACCAGGCGATCCAGAATTCTTATCCTTGGAAGAACATTCAGAGAGACTTAGTGAAATTCTTGGAAGAGAGGTGAAATTTGTAGACGAAGTTATGGGATCTTCTTCGAGAGAAGCAATTAAAAAGTTAAAAGAAGGTGATATTCTTCTTCTTGAAAATCTCAGATTTTGCTCCGAAGAAGTTTTGGATAAACCCCCTGAAGATCAAGCAAGGACATACTTGGTTCAAAGGCTCTTTCCGCTTGCAGACTGTTTCATAAACGATGCATTCGCATCTGCACATAGATCTCATCCTTCTCTGGTTGGATTTCCGCTTGTATTGCCCTCTTGCATAGGAAGAGTTATGGAAATGGAAATTAAGACGTTAAGTAAAGTGAAGGGGGAAAGACCAGCGATATTTCTTCTCGGGGGAATAAAGGTAGAAGACTCCATAAGATTGATTGAAAGCCTTTTAAAGCAAGATGTGGTTGATCAGGTCCTCACTCTAGGCTTGGTTGGAATTTTCTTAAATCATCTGAAAGGACATGAACTGGGCGATCCATGTGTAAAATTAATTCAAGATAAAACTTCTCCTGAACTGGTAAATCAAACTAAAAAACTTCTTCTTCGCTATGGAGAAAAGATAAAAGTCCCATTAGATTTTGCAATATTTAAAAATGGGGTGAGAGAAGAAGTTACATTGGAGGAATGCCCAGTATCATATCCCATATATGACATAGGGTCTATTACCATTGAGAAATACTCAGAAATTGTAAGAGATGCAAAAATAACAGTATGGAATGGTCCGGCCGGAGTTTTTGAGCACCAAGGATCTGATATAGGAACCAAGAGGTTACTCGAGGTTATTTCAAAATCACAAAGTTTCTCAATAGTTGGAGGAGGCCATCTCATCTCAGCCATTGAAAAGTTTGGTTTCGCTGATAAGGTTGACTACATGAGTACAGGGGGGAAGGCATTAATTTCTTTTTTAATTGGAGATAAACTCCCTGCGTTGGAAGTTCTTAAAGAATCCGCAAAAAAAATTTAGAGAGGTGATATAATGGCTAAAGTGAAGATAGGCGTTAATGGATACGGAACCATAGGCAAAAGAGTCGCGGATGCAGTTGCAATTCAAGATGATATGGAAGTAATCGGCGTTGCTAAAAGAAAACCAGATTTTAGCGCTCGATTTGCAATCAATAAGGGCTATGCCCTGTACGCGGATTCAAAAGAAAACGAAAAATTATTCAAGGATGCAGGAATTGAGGTTGGAGGATTGGTTGAAGACTTGGTAAATGAGGTAGATCTCATCGTGGACTGTACACCAGGCGGTATAGGGGCTAAAAATAAGCCGATGTATGAGAAAGCAGGAATAAAGGCTATTTTTCAAGGAGGAGAAGAGCATGAAGTCGCAGGATTTTCTTTCAATGCCCTATGTAACTACGATGGGGCAATTGGAAGGGATTTCGTCAGGGTGGTTTCATGCAATACAACTGGTCTGTGCAGAAGTCTCTATGCAATAGAAAAAGTAGTGGAGATTGATAAGGTTAAGGCGGTGATGGTTAGAAGAGCAACAGATCCATGGGACTCTAAAAAAGGCCCTATAAATGCAATAGTCCCTGTGCTTCATGTTCCATCTCACCATGGTCCAGACGTGCAAACTGTAATGCCCCACATCAATATATCCACCATGGCAGTTGCGGTTCCAACAACTATAATGCACTTGCATTGCGTAATGGTTGACATTAAAGGTAAAGTAGGAGAAGAAGAAATAATAGAAGCATTCGAAAGAACACCAAGGATAATTCTGGTAGATGGAAAATCCGGCATAACAAGTACTTCTCAGATCCATGAGTTCTCAAGAGATTTGGGTAGACCTAGGTATGATTTATATGAGATACCGATCTGGAGAGACAGTGTGCATATAAAAGACGATACAATCTACTTCTATCAGGCAGTTCACCAAGAATCAGACGTAGTTCCTGAAAACATAGATGCAATAAGAGCAATGTTAGAAATAGAAAAAGATGGAAAAAAATCCATAGAAAAAACTGACAGATCCATGGGGATTATTTCTTAAGGGACATTTCTTTATTTTTTATTTAATCTTTCTAGAATTTCTTCAATTATTATATCGTTCCTAACCAACCAGCTTATGCTTGACCTTACCTTTTCCTCGATGTGCTTGTTGTAAGCCTTATTTGTACCTTGAAGATGCCCATATTCAATTGATTTTATTGCGGCTTCTTCACTAACCTCTATGAATCTGTCAAGGTATTCCTCAATTATTTTGCTTAAAGTAATTTTGATTTTAGGGTCAATTTCTAATAAGAACTCCTTTCTTATGATTTCATTATGAAAAAATTCTTCCAAGCTCTTTTTAGTTTCCGGAAGTAGGAAAATCTCCTCTTTCACAGGAACCTTTATTTCCTTTTCTTCCACAACTACTTCCCTGCCTGAGATCTTGTCTAAGTTTTTTATGATATCTCCAAGATCTTTAAACTCTGGCAGGCATGTGTATTCTTTAATCTTTTTCAACAGGGATTCAACCGTTTTTTCGTCCGCAGGACTTATCATGTCAGTGTATATCCTAGAATACATTTCAAGCTGCACATATGATCTATGGAGATCTAAAGACGACTCACAACTTAGTTGAATCTCAAGTTCAGGATATAGTGCCTCTATAGAAAGAAAAAGTTCCATAACTTTCTCTTTTTTCTCGTCCAATGCAAGATCTGGAAAATTCTTTGTCAGGTACTCTTCAATGCGCCTCAACAACAATATTTTTTTTAACACTTTCCTTTCATCCGGTGAAAGTACATTCACTTCCATGTAAAAAATAAATCGTTCTCCTAACAAAAATCTTTTGCAAGATTTCAAAACTTTAATTTTTTTAATTAGCCAATTCTGTCAGACGCACGTCATAAAAAATCAGATATTAAAGGAAATAATTAAATAATAGTTCCAAAATTAATTTTGTTTGGGTGAAGATTTGTTTAGAAGGAGAAAATACGGTTTATATAGGGTGAGGAGAGTTAAACATAAAAACAAAGAACTCTGGCCAAATATATTGAACATATTGAGAGAACCTTTCATGAGAAAGAAGACTTTCGAAAGATTTCAGGGAGCATAAATTAATTTCAGGAGTATAAGTTAAAATCTCAAGTCCTTTATACTTTTGCACTCCTTACCGCATAATCAGCGAGAAAATTGACGGCATAAATGAATGGCGTATCTATCATTGCTATGAGAACCTTTACCGTATATTGTCCAATTATCATGGGTAACAAGGGCATGGAGCCATAGAATGCAAGGGTAATAAAAATTGTTGTATCTATTGCTTGAGAAACCATGGTAGATGCGTTATTTCTAAGCCACAGGTGCTTTCCCTTCGTTTTCTCCTTCCACCAGTGAAATGCAAAAACATCATGATGCTGGCTTATTAAGTATGCAACCATAGAAGCAAAAACAACTCTTGGAGCAAATCCTAAAACTTTGTCAAAGGCTAAAACGCTATCGGCCGACATAAAAGGAGCAGGCTCCCATTTTACTGCTATTGTAGCCGCTAAAACGTATATTAAATTGGCAATAAATCCTGACCATACAGCATTTCTCGCGTATTTTTTCCCAAATCTTTCTCCCACTATATCTGTCATGAGAAACGTTGAGGCATAGATTATTACTGCTGAAGGAACGGAAAAAATTGCAAAATTTACTATCTTAAAGGCCAATACATTTGCTATAACGGTTAGGGCTGCAAAAACCCCTATGGCTATCTCTACACCGTAAATTTCAGCAAAGATGGCTGATATGGCTACAACTCCCAAGGTTAAAAGTATCCATGAAATCAGATTCTCAATCATTTAATTTCCTCAAAATGTTCTTTAGTTGTAGCAAGGCCTCTTCTGATGCAAGACAAGCGTAATAATCTTCGTCCCTTCTATCTTCGAATGGATGGATATCAGGAACCTCGTAAAAAGGGAGTTTACATCTCGACCTTTCCAGACCTATTCTTACGCTTTCTCTTGCACAGTCTCCTAGAGGGAAGTATGCTACCATGCATTTGTAACTCTCAGAATGCTTTGAAAGGTAGTTCTCCACTCTTTTTGAGTTTATTCTTATGAAGGCCTTACGGTCCTCGGGGGTGAACTGCCAGGGATCTGAATCATACGAGCAAAAAGGCCAGTAATCCCAATATTCTCTTGGTATTACACCTGCTGAACTTAAAACAACGAAATGAACCTCATTTGGATCAAGAACCTCGTATACTGATTTTTCCATTTCTCTGAATATCCAAGCTTCATGGTATGGCTTCCCCCATGTGCAGTTGTGAAATAGAAGAATTTTCCTTGCGGGAGGTTTGTATTCCTTGATAAAAAATTCGTGCCATTCTTCAAATGCTGGATGAGAGAATACTTCCTCTCCAACTCCTCTTATGAAAACCTTTCCTCTCTGCTCTATCCATGCTTTTATGGATTCTTTTACCGCATCCTTTATATTTAAGCCTAAATTCTTGGCCATATAAACAAATTCTTCGTATTCCTCGTCCGAGAGTACTGCCTGAATGTATTTCATGTTTTTTACATGTAATTTACATGTATTTAACCTTTACCCAGCATAAAAATTTAATGTAAGAAAAAAACAATGACATCATGAATGTTTTATTGCTTGCGGACCTTCACGCTAAAAAAAGAGCCTATGATCTCATCAAATCAAGGTTGGGAGAATTTGATTTAATATTAATCTTGGGAGACATAACGGACTTTGGCAGACCAGTGGAGGTTGAGAGATACGTTCGTAACCTAATGGAGGTAAACGACAATATACTTGCAATTCCCGGAAATTGCGATCCAGTAGAATCCGTAAATATTTTAGAAAAACTGGGAGTAAATCTGCATGAAAAAATAGTTGAAATAGACGACATAAAATTTTTGGGCCTGGGAGGCTCTAACTTAACTCCCTTTTCAACTCCATTTGAGATGGATGAAAGCGAGATAGAAATAAGATTGGAATCTCTCTTGGATAAAAAAGAAAACTTCATCCTCGTAACTCATGCACCTCCCAGAGATACTAAAGTGGATAAGACTTGGAGCGGCCTTCACGTAGGAAGTATCGCAATAAGGAAGTATATAGAGAGATTATCCCCTTCCTATAATTTCTGTGGACACATACATGAATCCAGAGGGAAAGATGAGATTAAAGATACCCTAATCATAAATCCAGGACCTATGGTAGGATTTCAGTTTGCTACCATTAATTTAAGAAGCGGGAAAATTCAATTTGAGAAGTTGAGATAGTTGTTAAGATTACAAAAGAATTATATATTTTATTCATTACAGATCTTTTGGTGATTTTATGAATGGGGAGTGGATGGATAGGCGTACATTTTTGAGGTACACAGTTCTGGCTGGCGCTTACGTAACCGCTCTAAACCTAGGCTGTATCCAGCCTACCAAACCAGAGACCATACAAGTGGGCACCATATTAGATTTAACCGGAGATCTTGGTACTTTAGGTTTACCTATACAGCAAGGCACTGATTTAGCAGCCAAGCAGATAAATGAGAAGGGAGGAGTTCTTGGAAAAACCTTTGAGCTAATACATGAAGATGCTGGAACAACTCCGGAAGGCGCTGTAAAGGCAATGAATAAGCTCGTGAATGTAAATAAAGTACCGGCTGTTGTAGGCGCCATGGCTAGCAGTGAATCTCTAGCAATAATCCCGATTGGCAGGGATAACGAGGTAGTAATGATTTCGCCATCTTCTACATCACCTCTGATAACGACCGCTGACGATGGCGGATACTTCTTCAGAACATGCGCCTCTGATGCTTTCCAGGGCAAGGTTCTCGCAAAAGTTGCCTCTGACATGGGATACAAGAAGGTAGCGCATATTTACATAAACAACGATTATGGAGTGGCAATGAACGATGTTATCAAAGAAAATGCGCCCATGTATAACTTAGAGTTTTTAATCGGAGTTGCATACAATCCTGGTCAGGCATCCTACAGATCAGAATTAGAGAAACTCATATCTGGCAATCCAGAGGCTCTAATCTTTACGGGATATCCAGAATACGGGTCTGTGATACTGAAGCAGGCTAAAGAAATGGGAATTACCGCTCAGTGGATCCTCGCGGAAGGTCTCAAAGACGAGACTCTCGCAAAAAATTTAGGAGCAGATCTAGTCGAAGGTATGGTTGGAACCGCTCCATTGCCACCTGCGAGCCCACAGTACGAGTCATTTGCAAGCGCTTTCGAAAAGGAATTTGGTGCACCACCCGGTATATATGCTGCTAATGCCTACGACGCTACCTGGCTCATTGCGCTTGCCATGGAGAAGGCGAAGGACACAAAAGGAAGAGCAATAAGGGATGTTCTGATAGAAGTAAGTAAGGAATACAATGGAGCCTCAGGACCTTGTACATTTGATGAGAATGGAGACGTTGCCGGAGACTTTGAGCTCTGGAAGTTCAAGGGCGGAAAAATCGTACACGTGAAGAAGGTGGAGATTTAACCTCCTAGGTACAGCCTCTTCACCTCTTCATTTTTTAGAAGATCCTTTCCGTAGCCCTCTATTCTGTTTCTTCCCATGTCTAGGACATATCCCCTGTGAGCTATCTCAAGAGCCTTCTTTGCATTTTGTTCTACTATTATAACTGCCACTCCAAGTTGATTTATTTCCTTTATTTTTTCAAATACTCCTCTCACAAGCTTTGGAGCAAGACCTCCAGATGGTTCGTCTAAGAGCAAAAGTTTTGGACTGAGCATGAGTGCCCTACCTATTGCAAGCATCTGTTGTTCTCCTCCGCTTAAGCTTCCTGCTCTTTGACTTTTTCTTTCCTTCAATAAGGGAAAAAGAGAGTAAACGTTTTCTAGAGCTTCTTCAACCTTTTCATCCTCAAGTATAAATGCGCCCATCTCAAGATTTTCCTCCACTCTTAAAGAAGGGAAGATGTTCTTTGATTGAGGCACGTAGCAAACTCCTTTTTTCACTATTTCATCAGGTCTAAGACCAACTATGCTCTCTCCTTCGAACTTTATTTCACCTTTTCTTGGTTTTAAAAGTCCAAATATTGTCTTCATCAAGGTGCTTTTTCCTGCGCCATTTGGACCGATTATTGCAATTATCTCATCGCTTTCTATTGCTAGTGAAACTCCCCTTAGTATGTCCAGATCACCATAGCCTGAGACGAGATTCTTTACTTCCAGCATTTCCTTCACTCACCAAGATAAGCGTCCAAAACCCTTTCATCATTTCTTATTTCTTCAGGGCTTCCTGAGGATATTACTTTTCCATTGTGCATGACGAAAATGTGTTCGCAGAGCTCCATCATAACCTCCATGTTGTGCTCCACTATAAAGAAAGTTTTTCCATTCTTCTGGAGCTCCCTTATGTGATCGAGAAGCTCTTTTGTGAGAACTGGATTTACTCCAGCTACGGGCTCATCTAACAATAATAACTCTGGATCTACCATTAGAGCTCTTGCCAGTTCAAGGAGTTTCATCTGTCCCGTTGAAAGATTTCCAGCATATTCATCCTTCAAATCAATAAGATTCATAAATTTCAGAAGTTTTAATGCCTTTTCCAGATTTTTTGTTTCTTGCTCTTTTACAACAGAAGATCTTAGCAACACTCCAAATATATTTTCTCCTATTTGTTTCTTTGGAGAGAGCAACATGTTTTCAAGTACAGTCATCTTAGGGAAGGGTCTTGGTATTTGAAAGGTCTTCACAATGCCTTTTAGAGCTATTATGTGGGGATCGAGACCTGATATTAACTCATTCTTGAAGTATATTTCCCCTTTGTCAGCCCTTTGAAAGCCTGTAATTAGATCGAAGAGCGTGCTTTTTCCTGCGCCATTTGGACCTATAAGACCTGTAATTGAATTTTCCTTTATTTCGAGGCTGCAATCATTTACTGCTTTGATGCCTCCAAAGCTCTTTGATACATTAATTATGCTTAACATAGCCTCACCTAGGTTATTTCATCTCTAACAGCTCTGAAACAAACTTCTTCTCTCCCAGTATTCCTTCAGGTCTTCGCATCATCAAAACTATGAGCAATATGCCCACCACTACCAGGCGAATAGCAGCAATCCTGTCGGGACCTATTGCTATGGGGAAAAAGTCCTTCAAGAAGCGCGTCCCTTCAAGAAATGCGGTAATTAAGAATGCACCTAGAACAGTGCCCTTATTGTTACCACTCCCTCCTAGTACAACCACTATCCATGCGTAGAAAGTTTGCATGTGATCGAAGAGATCCGGGCTTATATAAGTAAAGAAATGAGCCAAAAGCGAACCTGCTCCTCCTGCAATTGCAGAGCCTAAAACAAGGGATTGCATTTTGTATCCTGTTACATCCTTTCCAAGTGCCTTTGCCACGTCTTCATCTTCCCTTATAGCCTTTAAAACCCTCCCCCACGGTGAGTTTGTGATTCTTTCCAAGAATAAATATATGATTATAAGCGCTGAAAGCACGAGAATAAAGTAAAATACATCATATCTTGGTATCAATCCTCTGAGAGGCTGTGGAATTCCAGGAAGACCTATTGGACCGTTGGTAAGCCACATTTCGTTTAGTATTATTAAACGGAGAATTTCTGCGAATCCCAATGTTACAATTGCTAGATAATCCTTTCTTAGTCTGAGAGTAGGTATGCCTATAAGGTATGCGAATATACCAGCGAGTACCATTCCTGCGAGCAGACCGACAGGAAATGGAGCTCCTAAACCCCAGGGCGCTGGAAGGGTTAAACGAGCAGATGTATATGCACCAACCGCTAAAAAGGCTACATGTCCTATATTTATAAGCCCGGTGTATCCCCACTGCAGGTTAAGTCCAAAGCAGAATATTGCGTATATGCACGCCACGGTCAAGATAACCAGGAAATATTCAAGAAAGGGCATATTTTACCTCCTAAAAATGCCTGTTGGTCTAACGAGGATTACGGCTATCATTATTGCAAATGAAACCGCTGGCTTATACTGAGATGGAATCACTGCAACGCTGAGTTCTTGAGAGAATCCTATTATCATTCCACCGGCTATTGCTCCATAGGCACTTCCTATGCCTCCCAGAATAACCGCTGCAAATAATGGGAGTAGTAGATTCCATCCCATGGTCGGCCTTATGTGTGTGTCAAGACCTAGCATTATTCCTGCGATTGCAGATAGGGAGCATGCAATGACCCACATCCAGAGGATAACTTTGTCAACATCTATTCCAGAGACTCTAGCCAAGTCTATATCGTCTGAGCAGGCTCGCATCGCCTTACCTATCTTCGTGTACCTAAGTAAATAATGGACGAGGAACATAAGCGAAAATGCTAGCAGAATAATTGCTATCTGTACGTAGGTGATCTTTGCTCCAAGCAAAGGTATTCCCTCTTTTATTGGGAGACCAAAGGTCCTTATTCGCGCCCCCCATAACGCTTGGATAGAATACCTCAGCAAATAAGAGACACCAATCGCAATTATGAGAAGCGTTACCAGTCCTGCCTTCTTCTCCCTCATAGGTTTCCAGATGAATCTGTCAAGAAGCAAACCAATCACGACAGTAACCGCTATACCTGCTAAAATTCCAAAAATTAGATTAAATCCGAGAGTTACACTTACAAAGAATGCTCCATAAGCCCCTAAGGTTAGATATTCACCATGTGCAAAGTTAGCTAGATTTAAGATTCCATAGACCAAAGAAAGACCTATCGCTGAGAGTGAAATGATGCTTCCATAGATAATGCCGTTGACCATCAACTGTGCAATTTCAGCCATAATACATCGCTCATTAAGTTTTCAATCGTATCGAAGTACTTGGATAGATCTAACTTTCCTTTTATAAATATGGCATGCTAAAACATATCTTGCCTCTTCTTTTGATCGCATGAACTGCAATTCACGGTACAGTTTTTTAGCAAATCCATGTAATTTCTGTCGTATTCTTCAAATTTTTTAATTTTTTTTAGGTAATCATGGAATCTATCACTTAACGGACATTTTTCCATTTTTAACATCCTCGATATTTACATTTTGGTGAACTGTTCCAAAGATTTTTATTGTGATGATCACTTATTTTGAAGGAAGTGTTGAAATTGGATAAGATAGATTATATGAAGGGATATATAAAGAGATTGAAAGACCCACTGTGGTTCATCACCATAGTAGCACTGGCCCTTGGTGTATTGTTTTCCCACTTAATCATACCAAAACCTTATGTGGGATTGATAAAGATCTATGGTCCAATCGAGAGTACTAACTACTTGGATGATATAAACAGGATGTTAAGATACGCGGAGGATAATAAAAGCATAAGGGCAGTTGTTTTGGAAATTGACAGTCCTGGGGGAAGCGCTTTTGCTTGCGAAGAGATCTTCATGGAAGTGATTAAACTGAGAAATGAAAAACCTGTGGTAGCATGTGTTGATGGAGGAGGTTTATCCGGCGCTTACTATATAGCAACCGCAAGTAACTACATATTTGCAAAGCCTGCTTCTTTCATTGGAAGTATAGGTGTGGTGGCTGTTCTTCCTGAACCGACTGAACTCGACGAAAATTTAATAGTTACAGGTCCATTTAAAAGAGCTATTTCAAGAAAAGAATTCATATATGAAGTAGAAACGATAAAAGAAGTCTTTCTGAGCAATGTAATTAAACAAAGGGAAGAAAAACTGAAGATAGGGAGAGAAGAACTCTCAATGGCAAACTCTTATGTAGGAGTCGACGCACTGAAAGTAGGCCTTGTAGACGAGATAGGTTCTAGAGAAGATGCCATAGAGAAGGCTGCTCATTATGCCCGCATATCGAACTACGATGTCATTGATATAAACAAGGAACTTAATATAGGCAGCCTTCGATTCCATTTACACGTAAACGAAACCGTATTGAAACCAACAAATACCATACCATCGGTACACTTTCTATACATAGAACAGGGTGAGTGATTTGCGCAGAGTCTTTATATTTATACTCATATTCCTGCTCGTCCTATCTTTTCGCACGCTTTATTACTACAGAGGGGTTTATTCTCCTCCTGACAAAGGTCCATATAATGTGAGCCAAATAGAAGTGCTTCCTACCGGTGAATTTCCCACAATGGAGGAAATAAAGGGTAAAGGAACAGTTTTATTTGATCTCTCACATGAAAACAACTTCGAACCCAAAGACGTTAATGTTCTGGTCTCTAAAATAGTTTCCTCAGGGGGGAAGGTTGAATATCTAAAGGATCCAAGTAATTTCAGAAAAAAATTAAAATATGCGGACTCTTTTGTAATAATATCACCAAGAAAGAGGTTTACTGCCGAAGAAAAAGAAATTTTGAAATATTTTGTCCAAAAGAAAGGAAAAATATTGTTAATCGGTGACCCAGACAAGAAAAGCGACATAAATGATGTATCTACACTCTTCGGAATATTATACAGAGATGATTACCTGTACAACTTGAGAGAGAATGAGGGAAACTTCAGAAATATATTCTTGAGAGATTTTTATCCAAGCAACTTGACTTCAAATCTTAAAAAAATAGTTTTTTTCTCTGCCTGCTCCCTTGATCCAAAGAAATATGGATTGATTTTCACCAGCAACGATACTTATTCTTCAAAGAGAGAAGAAACGGGTAGATATTCTCCAGTGCTGATGAGAGGCCCTGTACTCGCGATTGGTGATGCCACATTTTTAAAACAGCCATACAACGACGTAGCACAAAACAATCAATTCATATCAAACCTTGTAGATTTTTTAATAAAATCAATGAGAAGATACCATTTATCAGACTTTCCCTATTTTTTAAAGGAAAATACTCATATTGCACTGACTAATAAGGATTTAATGAAGTATGGAATAAATCTAAGAAATTTCTTGGAGGTTAGAGGAATCTCCTCTAAAATAACAAACTATCAAACAACAAAAAATGATATGATCTATCTTGGACTCTACGATTCATATTCAGAGGTCTCTCACTATCTCAAAGGTGTTTCAATAGGAGAAGATGAAATAAAGATTAAGGGAGTAGGAAACTTTGGGAGAAAAAACACAACCGTGGTTTATTTAAATGAAGATGCTGGAAGATTCATCCTGATAATTTTATCAGAAAAACCAGAAGGAATAGAAAATACCTTAAAAATTCTCGAAGAGGAAAATTTAGAAAAAATAATGGTAGATGATATGATAGGAATAAATTTCGGATAGTTTATATTTTTTCAGAGCGTATCTTGAAAAAATTTCTTAAAGATCCCAATCGTATGCCTTGTAGGCGTTCTTCTGGTTTTCTAACTAGTTTGTTGCTGGCACACTCAGGACATCTCAGGCATGAATCGCAAATCAAAATGAATGCACCTTCTGATACGCTGAATTCATGGTTACAAATTTTGCATTCAAACTTCATTTTCTTCACTTTGAGTTTTGATATTATTAGTTTAGTATTGGATGATGATATATTTATAATTGAGTTATTTTTAACTCTTACCACACACTTTCAATATAACTCTCCTAAGGGAAAGTATTACTTCAACTTAAATAAAGAATTAGGATTGTTCCTTCTTTTTCTCCTCGTATATCTTCCTGAGTTCTTCAGCTAATTCTCCGTTTTCAATTATAATAGGACCTCTATATCCGCAGTCCTTACACTCGTATATTTGAGCCGTAGTCCCAAGAACGCCGAATATTAATCTCCCGCTACCACATTTTATGCAGAATCCTCTCTTCACATTAAAACCTCACGTAGGGAGAGACCCTCTTTTGGAATATAGAGCACACCCTCACCCTCATCCCCCACCATTTCGCATAGATTCTTAGAGTATAAAAAGGATACTATGGATGACGTTATGGCATCTCTTTCATGATGAGAATTGTTTTCCATGCTAACTTTTCTGAAGATATCTCTAACTTCATTGATAAAATCATTATCGCTTAATCCAAGTACGAGTCTGCTTGTCCTAGGGTGAGTTTCTATAACATTTACGTTCATTTTTCTCAGTTTTTTCGCTATATCAATGCCTCTAATTGTAAGAAGTTTCATGAAACCAAAGCCTGGTGGAAATACCCTGTAACCTCTAGATATAAGCTCTATATCTGCTTTTCTTAAATTTTTACCTTCTTTGCATACGCAACTCTCATCAAAACAACATCTCCCCTTAGGAAGAGTTAGCGGAGCATCTATTGCAACTACATCTACATGTTTAAACTCATTTATTATATCCTCATTTGAGTATAAATGGTAAGATCTAACTTCTTTTTTCTTAAGAAGTGCGATACCTGAAGGATTTTTAGGGCTTACAGATAGATCAACCCCGCCATATATCATATGAACCCCTCAGTTTTCCTCTACATTCAACCAACTAGTATGCTCCAGATTATCACTAAAGAAAAGATTATGATTGCCATGACAGCAGAAAAGACCAGAATAAACCAAATAGCATCAAAAATATCTTTAATTGTTATTCTTTTGTAAGCGATATCCAAGGTAGCCCTCCCGATCAAATATTTTTGTGAACGATATAGTTAAATTGTTTCCATTAACATATAATTTAAAATCAATATAAATTTAGACTGGTGCACAAATTATATTTACAAGATAGTAGATCATGGAATGAGTGAAGCAAATTGAATGACATATCTTACGAGATTGAGGGGTTACTGGTAACATTTGCGATGGTATTTATCGGGATAACTATTTCCATAGTGCTTTTTTCCTCATTCTCTACGGAGATACTCTCTGGAACTGTTTCTTCTCTAAAAATAATCATTCCTTTGGCTTTTCTCGCTTCCTTGATACTTACAGGTATTGGTTATGGATTTTTATATGCTTTGGGTCTGATTTATATAAAAAAAAGCGTTTTTGAAGAGACTGATAGCTATAAACTCCAAAAGAGCAACAAACTCATAGAATCCATGAAAAAAAGGATAGAAGAATTGGAAAACGAACGTGAGAAATTGTTCCAGACTTTAGAAAAGAAAGAGGAAAAGAAACCCGTTTTAAAGGAAAAAAGGAGACTTCTCACAAAAAAAGTCACAATAAAAAAATCTACCACAAGAGACGTAGTATCTAATAAAAGAAACGAAATCTTAATCAAATTGACCGTATCAAACTACACCGAGGAAAAATTACCTCTAGAGATAAGAGAATGGATTCCAGCATCAATTGAATTGCTCGGAGAATTTCTTACAATAAAACCAAAAGAAACCACTGTTTCTGAAGAAGGAAGTATCATCACTTGGAAGTTTGATATTGAACCATTGGAGGAGAGGATTATATTTTACAAGATCGCTCTTTTCGTAAGAAGTGGCGAGAAGATAGAGTTACCCCCTGCAGAACTCAGAATTGGAGAAGAATCTCTGGACTCAAACAAACTTACAATTACCGGAAGGTGATTTATTGAGGAAATACTTGCTGGTATTTTTATCAGTTCTCTTAATATCATTTATAGTTTCGTCTTCATACCTCGGATACTTGTTATATCAGAGATCAGAAAACAAAATAGGAGTAATCAAGATAGAAGGCATGATAGCAACTTCTGATGCACCAGCCAATTCTTTAGAGATTGCAAATCTTTTAGAAAAGGCAAGAGAAGATGATGGAATCAAGGCGATTATAATAAGGATAGACAGCCCTGGAGGAACTCCCGCTGCAATCCAAGATATAATCAGGGAAATTTACAAAACCAAGAAAAAAAAGCCAGTTATCGTATCTATGGGGGACATAGCAACATCCGGAGCCTACATAATTTCATGCGCCGGAGATTGGATATTTGCGGAGCCAGGAACCCTTACTGGCGGCTTAGGTGCAATAATAGTTTTAGAGGATAGGTCGGAGAAATACGAAAAGGAAGGAGTGAAGTTTCATGTGATAAAATCTACCGATTATAAAGATCTTGGCGCTGACTATCGACCTCCTAAAAACGAAGAATTAGAACTTTTAACAGAACTGGTCAACGATATAAACGATCAAATGATTTCCACCATAGCGGAAAACAGAAACATGGACATCGAAGAAGTCAGGAAGATCGCAGACGGAACATTGTTCACAGGAGAAACAGCCAAAAATCTCGGACTTGTTGATGATTTAGGTAACATGAACGATGCTATTGAACATGCAAAAGAAATTACAGGTATAAAAAAGGAGAACGTGGTATATCTGAAGTGATTGGATGAAGTTCTTTAAGTATCAGGCTACCGGAAACGATTTTATTCTGATAGATGAGCTTAAAGGGAATATCGTACCAGAAGAAGAAAAAGCGGTTTTCGCAAAAAAAGTTTGTAGAAGGAGATATTCTGTAGGCGGAGATGGAGTATTGTTTCTAGAAAAATCAGATAAGGCCGATCTAAGAATGAGAATATTTAATCCGGATGGAACCGAAGCAAACATGTGCGGTAACGGGGTTAGGTGCGCGATAAAACATTACTTAGAAAACTACTCTATGAAAAAAGAGTGTAAGGTTGAGACTCTCTCAGGTATTATTCACGGAAGCATGCTGAAAGGAGATAAGGGCTATAGGATAGTTGTTGATATGGGTACTCCAAAGATGTTAAGAAAAGAGATTCCAGTAAAAGGAGATCCAGAAAATCTTTTTTTAGGTGAGAATGTGGGAGGATTTGAGGTATATTCCATTAATACAGGCGTACCTCATTCCATAGTGTTCGTTGATAGCCTAGATGTAGATGTTAAGAAGGTTGGAAGGGAAATCAGATACAATCCGATATTTCCTGAAGGGACGAATGTTGACTTCGTTAAGATAGAAGGAAAAGATAGGATATCGGTTAGGGTGTACGAGAGAGGGGTGGAGGAAGAGACTTTTTCATGTGGAACTGGGGCAACAGCAAGTGCGATAATCTCTAGTTTTCTGAAGAAAACAGATAGGATCGTAAATGTAAGTTTAATTGGAGGAGAACTAACAATAAGGACAGTATACGAAAATGAATTTCCAGTCAGAAGTTACATGGAAGGAGACGCAGAACTGGTTTACATCGGAAATCTTATGCAATGATTTGAGTTGTAACCTTTTTATTCAGCCACATAAGAAAATTTTGTCAATCCTGATTTCGAAACGCGAATTATTACAAATTGATTATATATATTAGAGAACATAATAATTTCATGCAAAAGTTAGGACTGATTGCTAGGGTGTTATGTAAATCAAAGGTGACAAATGAGATATATGACTTAGATGTGGATAATTTTTTCAAAATTTTAAGAGTAATGGTGGAAAATTCTTATTCTGGACATCTAAAGGTAACTTCTCCAAAATCAGACCTAGAAACCTGGATGATCTTTCGGAATGGAGTCATACTTGAAGTTATAGCGGTCAAAAAGGGGTATGAAGAAGGGGACATCCTAGAGTTTATGAAGGAATACCCTGTAGATGAATTCAGGGAGCCTTTCAGTGCTTTGGGAGATATACTGTCAAGTGAGCTAATTGAAATAAAGATATATGAAACTGACATGAAAATAAACGAGAAAATAGATTATTTCCTTGAAAGAGTTTCCAGTCAAGCAGAATTTTACACGATTTCCAATCTTATTGAAAATGTAACACCCTACGTGGATGTGGATCTCTCTCCCTACAAGATGCCTGAGAATGTGAGCAAAAATCTTAGCAGAAGCGAGCTTTTGAAGAAGTATCGTTTAAAACTACCCGAAGAAAAATTTATAGATAGAATACTTGAGCAAGCTGGTTTTGATTTTGGAATTAAGGAAAAAAAATAAACAGTTTTTAGCCATCAAATTTATACTGACGTTTCTATCTGACTAGGTTGTTCAATCCAAGTTCTATTGCTCTTTCCTTGGCTCTTCTCATTTCTTCTCCTGTGACTCTTCTAACCAATTCATCGTACTTGTAAGCGATGAACTCCGGTCTGTACTGGGGCATTATGTTCAGTCTAACATCTTTTCTGAGATTTTTGCTTATCCAATCCAAAATCGGATATGTACAGCATTCTACATGGTTCGGTAGAACAAGATGCCTTATGATTAGTTCGCATTGTTCGCTAGCAATCAGGTGGTTCCTTGTTATGATTTCCCAGTAGTTTTTAACCTTTGAAAGCCTCCTTGCGCACTCATTGTTACCGTACTTGAAATCAGTTAAGTAAACATCCACCACGCCGTTCAACAGATTCATACCTAATTGGCTAAGGTACATGTTCGAATTCCAAACAGACGGTATGTTTACGTCCAAGTGATGCATAGTTTCCAAAATATAGTGTAAATGAGGTGTAGGATCTCCTCCAACCCAATTGACGTTCCTTATACCCTGAGATCTCATCTGCTCTAATCGGAGAGCAAGGTCTTCTGCGTTTATACTTCTACCTCCTTCTTTTATCCTGGCAATTGTCCAGTTCTGGCAGTAAACACAGAAGAAGGTGCACCCACAGAAAAAAACAGTTCCACTTGGAACCAACTCTGGCTCTTCTCCCCAGTGGTCAAATATTGACGAGACAATCGGTTTGACTCCAACCTTACAGAAGCCTTTCTTTTCGTATCTATTTTTCTTGCATTTTCTTTCGCAGAATTCACATTCATGCAGTATTCTTCTCGCAATTTCAATTTTTAGATCTAAGAGAGAAATTTTAGGTATCTCTTCACCTGAAACCTTCTTGACCTCATTCACTTTTTTATCGTGTTCTTTTAAGAGAGCATCTAAATCATCAGAGAGGTCAACATCTACCGTGACATACTTTGATCGGATAAAATAACTCTCCTGTTCGTCATTCATAACAGCGAAGTATCTTTTTAATGAGTTCTTTACAATAGGATCCCTAAGTACCAAATTTGAATCCGGCCTAAACCACCTCATGCAACTACCCTCATTTTCTCAACAAGTATACTTGGAGAAAATACTGAACCAACCTGTTCAGAATCTTTGCCTATTGATATTATATTCTTCAGTATGTCCAGTGCATTTCCGACCAGCATAGCATGCTTTACTGGGTATTCTATTGACCCATCTTTTATATAAAATGCGTTCTTGGTTTCCAGAGAGAAATCGCAAGTGATTGGATTAGAAGTGTGGGCTCCGATGATTCCTTTTATTAAGAGTCCTTCTTTCAATTCTTCGATTGGCTCGGATTTTCCTTCCTCAATCAAGAAATTTGTAGGTCCGACTCCGGGCACAGATCTAAATGAATCGCGAACAGAATTTCCTGTACTTTCTACACCATCTCGATACGCATTATAACTATCATAAAAATAAGACCTCAAAACTCCTTTTTTGATTATCTCCGTAGATTTTGTAGGTAGTCCTTCAGAATCGATTGAACTTGTATTAAGACCCTTTGCCAAAGTTCCGTCATCCATAATATTTAGTTCTTTTACTGCAATCTCTTCATTGATTTTTCCCCTCAATCTTGATCTTTTCCTATAAACAGCCTCAGAATTCAAACTAGGTATCAGAGTAAATGAAAATATATCTTCCACGGCAAACGGACTCAGTACAACATTGTACACTCCACTTTCCACCTTTCTTGGATTCAAAGAATCCAAAACAAGTCTTCCACACCGATTCCCTACATCTTCGTACTCGATATCCAGAAACCTGCTCGCCTTGTATTCGTCTCCTGTTACTGGCTCTCTTATGTAAGAGCATGTTATATATGCGGAGGTAAATGTGCCCTTCTCTCCACAGTTTATTCCCTCAGAATTCACGATAGCAAACTCATCTAAGGCAAATGTGGCTGTTCCGCTGGTTAATGAGATATTTGGATTGATTTTACATCCTTCAAGCATTTTTAGTGAAAAATCTATGCACTCTTCAACTTCTAAGTCTCTTAATCTTTTATCGTAGGTGCCTTTTATTTTTGAAGGTGCCTCAGGACCAGGTAATTTTTTAAAATCTGGGTCAGGTCTTGTTTTTGTAGATGATTTGTAAGCAATCCTGCAAGCATCCTCAATTTTTTCAAAATCGGTGGTATAGGCAAATCCCACTCTATTTTTTGTTATTGCTCTGATTCCAATGCCTTTAGAAATTTTTTCTTTGGATAAAGATATCTCATCTTTTTCGATTTTCACCTCAATTTTCTTGGATCTAGATATGTATGCTTCCGCATATGATGCTCCTTCTTTAATCGTTAGATCAACCGCTCTTTCAGCTAGATCAAACATCACCTTCCACCTATCAATACAGAACTAAGCCTAGTTTTGGGGCCTCCATCCCCTACGGGTACGCCCTGACCAGATTTTCCACAGACCCCGATTGAGAATTCTATCGTATCTCCAATTGCATCTATGTTCTTCAGTGTGTCAAGAACGTTTCCAGAGAAAGAAACATCTCTTAAGGGTTGTTTAATCTCTCCTTTTTCAATCAAGAATGCTTCTTCAGCATTGAATTGGAAAATTCCAGATCCAGTATCAACCTGCCCCCCTCTAGATCCATCTACGTATATGCCAAATTTCGTTTCTTCAATTATTTCATCAAATTTCCAGTCTTTTGGCTCTAAACACATATTACTCATTCTAACCAGCGGAGGATGTGAATATCCCTGAGATCTTGCTTTTCCATTTGGCTCTCTTTGCATCAAAAAAGCTGTTTCTCTAGAATGTAAAAATTCCTTTAGTATTCCGTCCTTTACAACATACGTTTTTCTGGCCTTAACACCTTCGCTATCATAGTAAAAAGATCCGAATTTGTTTTCTAATGTTGGATCATCATATATGGTTACAGAATCATCTGCAATTCTTTCGCCTATTCTGCCCTTTAGTACCGAGTTATCCTGCAACACCAAATCTGCCTCGCATGCATGTCCTAAAGCCTCGTGAATGAATACACCAGTTAACTTACCACTCATCACGATAGGATACTTTCCACCTGACACATGATCTGCGTACAACATGTTTATCGCTTTTTTTGATGCTCTTTTTCCAAGTTCCTTTAGGTTTTCTTCTTTCAATAATTCAAAACCCCCTGTATGTCCGATTTTTTCAGTTCCGACCTGTACTTTTTCTCCATCTCTCGCTACTACAGAAGTATAAAGAGATACGCTAAAATGAGAAGTTTTAATGAAGGAATTTTCTGAGTTTACAAACATTCTTTCGGTAAATCTGTCTAGGTAACTTGCATTTGAGTTTACAATTTCTGAAAATTCTTTTGTGGTATCAATTACCATTTTAAGGCAGTCTACTTTCTCGGAAATATCTATTTCTCTTGGATCTATCTTAGGTTTCATGAACAATACTTTTCTGTTTACTTCAGCCTCAGCTAGATGTGTTTTTCTTTTATTTCTACCATGGAGAGCTAGCTTGACTGCATTCTCTGCTATTTCTTCTATATTTGAGATATCGTTCGTGGAGGAAAAACCCCAATTTCCCTTGTTGAAGGTTCTAATGCCTATTCCTGATTCAATTCCATTTGTTATTTTTTCTTCGTCGTCCTTTATTGTTATATTTGTAAAAATTGTTTTTTCGTATCTAATGTCCACGTATTCTAATCTATCTTGAATTTTATCTATCAAAGAAATAAGAAGGTCGTCCAATAAGACGCCTCCTAAGCAGGTTTGGGTCCGGGAACCTTAGCAATACTTTCTGGGAGAATTTCAGCAAGATCCTTTATCTTTGTTAACAATTCATTTTTTCTTGGGGTTTGAATCAACGCATACTTTAGAACATCCCCTATATTCTCCACGGTTGCTATCTCGATTTTGCCTCTATATTTATCGTCTAGGATTACATCTTTCTCATTGGCCTTTGGTATGAGCACTTTTTTTAGACCTGCATCTATTGCTGCCTCTATTTTAGCCGAAATCCCTCCAACTGGTAAAACGTCTCCTCTTACACTCAGAGAACCGGTCATTCCAATTGATTGATCCACGGGAATGTTTTCCAGAGCTGAAATAACTGCGGTAGCAACCGATATGGATGCACTATCTCCCTCCACACCTTCATGGGTCAAAACGAATTGGACGTGAATATCAAAATTACGTATGTCGCGTCCTGTATACTTTTTTACTAAGGCGCTAACATTTTGTACCGCCTCTTTGGCTATCCTGCCTAGTTTGCCCGTTGCTATTACCTTTCCCTCGTCTCTGCTTTGAGCAGGAACAACTTCAGCAGCTATGGGAAGTATTATCCCACTATCACTCCCTATTACCGCTAAGCCATTTACTCTTCCGATTTCTTCCCCCTCAGTCTTAAACACTCTGTACTCTTTCTTTCTCTCTATAACTCTGTCCGCTACCTGTTGTTCTAGGCTTCTAGCCATTTCTTTTGCAGCTATTACATGTCTGCCTGTGACAAAAGGACTTCTTTCTGCTCTCGCTATGTCCCCGGCTACCCTAATAAGCCCTCCGAGATCCCTTAGTTTGAGGGTTAGGTGCCCTCTTCTACCTGACCTTCTCTTTGCCTCCCTTATTATTTCCTCAGTAGCCTCTTGATCGAAGTGAGGTATTCTTCCATCCTTGACGACTTCTTGAGCTATGAATCTTATCAGTTTCTCCCTGTTTTCTGGGGTATCAGGCATGGTATCGTTCATGTATACCTCATAGCCTGAGCCCCTTATTCTAGACCGTAATGCTGGATGCATTCTTCCAACAACGTCCAAATTACCTGCTGCTACAAGTATGAAGTCGGATGGAACAGGTTCTGTTTTTACCATCGCTCCAGAACTTCTTTCACTCTGTCCTGTTATAGACATCTTTTTTTCTTGCATCGATGTCAGGAGATCCACCTGACTCTTGGGATCTAATGTTGCTATCTCGTCTATGAAAAGAACCCCCTTGTGCGCCTTATGAATCGCTCCGCTTTCCACTCTTTCATGCGCAGGAGTTTCCAGGCCCCCAGACTGGAAGGGATCATGCCTGACGTCTCCGAATAAAGCACCTGCATGAGCCCCTGTAGCATCTACAAAGGGGGGTTTGCCATCTGGTTGATTATGAACCAGTAACTTAGGTATCATCACCTCGTCTCTGTACCTTATATTTTGGATGAGTAAAAATACAAGGGCCGCTGCTATTATTCCAACCAAAAATTGCTTCATGACTATTCCTAGTCCAACTATCCCAAAAATGAGCAGAAGCGTCCACATCTTTCTTCTTTCTTCATTTGCTCTTGCCTGTTTTTTGTATTCATCGACTATCTCCTTTCCTTTTCCCGCTGGAAAAACACGGACCTTCGGCATATTTTTGTCTTCAAAGTTTGGAAAAATAACTATATCTTGGAGTTCTTCCTTTGGAAGCAACTCACTCATCGCCTGGGCTAACAATGATTTCCCAGTTCCGGGTTCCCCAATTAGGATTACATGTCTTTTCTGCTGTGCTGCTTTTTTAACGATTTCTACAGCCTCATCCTGTCCTATTACCTGATCTATCAACTTCTTAGGGACATCTATTTTTTCGGTGGTTTCGTTGATGTGTGCTTCATCCACTATTCATCACCCGAGAAGTAGGTATCGAGTTAACATAACGTTAAACAACTGCTCACACCTATATCTATAAGCCAATATTTTTATGCTTTTGGGCAGACCTACATACAACTTATAGTCCTTCTTCCCTCAACCTTCCTTATAGCTTTGGTAAGAATGTCCTCAACGCATGCTACTGGAGGTGCATAGCAAGTTTCTATATTCTCTAAATCTTCTATGGTAACACCTTTCCATATTCCCATGGTTATTCTGTCTACGATATGTGAAACACCTTCATATCCAACTACTTGTCCACCAATTAGCCTCTCCTCTCGTTTATCGAATATCAGTTTAGCATGAATAGGCGTTCCATGCATAAACCTAGCCTTGGAGAAGGAAGATATCTTGGCTACTAAAGGTTTAAACCCTTCTTTCTTTGCTAAAGATTCGGATAGACCTGTTGCACCAATTTCTAGTTCTCCAAACAAAGTTACCATTGAGTTCAAGACTCCAGGAAATTTTTTTGACAGATTAACCGCATTTGTCCCGGCAACTCTACCTTGTCTTATCGCTGTAGTGCCAAATAGACTCAGTACTGGAGAATTTGTCAGCAGGAATTTTGTCTCACAACAGTCTCCGGCAGCAAATATATCTTCATCATTCGTTCGCATGTATTCGTCTACTACAATACCTCCTAATTCTCCTATATTTATGCCACATTTTTCTGCAAGATCAATGTTTGGTTTCATTCCAGTTGCTAGAATAATTATATCGGATTTGATAATTTTACCATTTATCTTCACAGATTCTACCTTATTTTCACCTTTTATTTCTTCTAAGGTTGATGAGAGATGTAGATTAATCTTTTTGGTTACCTCATTCTCAACCATTTTAGCCATATCTTTGTCCAACACGTTTGGCAGTATTTGAGGCATTATTTCTACAAGAGAAGTCTTGAAACTTCTTTTAGCAAACGCATAGGCTAGTTCTAATCCTATCGCACCTGCACCTATCACTACCACATTTTTTTTGCCTTGCATATAATTTTTCAGGTGAATAGAACCCTCTAAATCTGTGTTTATTGGGAATACCCCATTTAAATTTGTTCCAGGCACATTAGGAATGATATTTTTTGCTCCTGTGGCAATTATAAGTTTGTCGTAGGGTATTTTTTCTTTTTTATTGGTTACCACCAACTTGTTTTCTCTATCTATCTCTACAACAGTTTCCTTTAAGATGTCTATGTTTCTTTCTCTTTTATAAAAAACAGGGTCGTGCATGATTACCGCTTCAAAACTTTCTATTTCTCCCCCCAATACGAATGGAATACTGCATGGGGAGTAGGCAATGTAATTTCTATTAGTTATTACCTTTATATCAACATCCTTACTCAGATCTCTCGCGGTAGAAGCAGCAGGAAGACCTGCTCCACCTGCTCCAATTATCACTAACTTCATGAAGGGATCTAAACTAGAACGGTATATATATTTTTGGAAATCCAAAAAAATATTAAGCCCTTGGTAGAGTTAATTTTCGGGTGTTTGAGATTATTGTAATAGGAGGAACCGCATCCCAACGCTTGAGTGCGGAGGTAGCAAGCCTCTTGTCTTGCGATATTTTGAGGGTTAAAAAAAAGCATTTTCCAGACGGAGAATTGTACATAAAGATAGAGAGAGGAGTAAAAGATGAGGATGTAATCCTGATACAGTCTACCCATTATCCCCAGGTAGAAAATACAATGGAACTTATTTTTTTATTAGATCTTTTATCTGACTATGAGCCAAACTCTATGAGAGTTTTTATACCTTATCTTGGGTTTTCAAGGCAAGACAAGAGATTCGAAGAAGGAGAAGTTATAAGTGTTAAGGCGGTTGCGAAAATGATCAGTCATTTCGATATTGATCTTCTATACCTATTTGATGTCCATAAACCGCACATAATCGATTTTTTTAATGTTCCAGTTAAAGAACTAAGTGCAATATCTCTTTTAGCATCCTACATAAAAGATTTGAATATAAAAGATCTTATGGTGATTGCCCCAGATAGGGGAGCCCTGAAAAAGGCAAGAGATCTTGCCAGCATTTTAGAAATTGATTTTGACTATCTTGAGAAGGAAAGAGTGGCTCCCGGAATCGTAAAAATGAAGGAAAAAGATCTAAATGTGAAGGAGAAGAACATCGTTTTAATAGACGATATTATCGATAGCGGAGGTACAATAATCGAGGCCAGTGAATTTTTATTTAAAAGGGGAGCAAAAAAAATAATTGCATCCTGTATACATCCTGTTCTGAGTAGAAATGCACTTTCAAAAATTTTAGCATGCAATGTCTCGGATTTAATAGCAACAAATTCCATAGAAAGAGAGGTGAGCAAAGTGTCTCTTGCTCCCCTAATAGCAAATGAAATTTCCTAACAATTTTTCAGATATCATGAAATACTTGGTATTGCTCTCAGGTGAGCATCCTAAGTTACCTCAAGCAGAGGTAAAAGCGACTCTAGAAGCCCTTTCAGTAAGGTACACTGAGATTGATAAAGCAGATCAGGTCTTTGTGTTTGAGGCATTAGATTGCCCAGATTTATCAAATAGATTGGCATACGCTCACTTCTATGGTCAACTAGAATTTGTATGCGATCAAGAAAAAATGGAAATCCTGAGAAGAGCAGGAGAAGTTTCATGTGAAGGCTCTTTTTCGGTTAGAATAAAAAGAGTAAGGGGGAGCGGACTGGGATTCAAGTCTCCGGATTTAGAAAAAGAAATAGCAAGTAGGATAATTTCAAAAGAAAGCCATGTAGATCTGGAAAATCCGAAAAATCCTTTTGTGCTAATTTTGAGCTCAGATAGAGCATTTTTTTGCAGAGTAATTAAAAATATAGATAGATCCCAATACGAGAAGAGAAAGCCCCAGGTTAGACCTTATTTCCGCCCTGGAACTATTTTGCCCAGAACAGCAAGGTGTCTGGTTAACTTATCAAGGGCGAGAACCAATGAAAGTTTTCTAGATCCTTTTTGCGGTGCGGGAGGAATACTAATAGAAGCAGGATTGGTAGGCTGCAGGGTATACGGATTAGATTTGGATGAAAGGGTAATAACCGGGGTTAAGAAAAACCTCGATTTCTATGGAATCAAAAGATACGTAGTCGAGATAGGAGACGCAAGAGATATACCATTTGAAGATATAAGGGCAATAGCAACCGATCCTCCATATGGAATATCCGCAAGCACGATGGGTTTAACGCTGGAGAATCTCTACTTAGAATCATTGCGTGAGATGGAAAGGGTATTGGATAAAGGATCCTATATCGCTATATCTCTGCCATATGAAAAGGTAGATACGAAGGATATAATAAGCAAAACAGGACTTACTGAGGTTGAATACTATTTGGATAGAGTTCATAAAAGTTTAACGAGAAGAATTACGGTGTTAAGAAGTTGATGGAAATCACATTTCTCGGTACCTCCGGAAGCATTCCGACTACAAAAAGAAATCCACCTGGAGTTGCGATAAAGGTAGATGGGGAGATATTTCTGCTAGACTGTGGAGAAGGAATTCAGAAACAATTCTTGCTCTCTAAACTGAGTTACATGCGCATAAAAAATATTGTCATATCTCATTTACATGGAGATCACTTCTTAGGATTAAGTGGTTTGGTTCAAACTATGTCTTTTTTGGGTAGAGAAGAGCCTGTATACATTTATACTCCAAAAGACTCCGCCAAAGAACTTAAAGATTACTTGGATGTAGGTTACTACACACTGGATTTTCCTGTTAATATAAAAGGGGTATCAAACGATGAAATAAAACTAGAGAAGTTAAAACTCGTCTTTGCTGAAACAGATCATTCTGTACCTACAGTTGCGTGCAAAATTGAGGAGTATACCAAAAGAGGAAAGTTCAACCTCGATAAAGCAAATAAACTCGGTCTAAAACCTGGCCCTGAGTTCTCAAGGCTGGAAAGAGGAGAGAAAATTACGGTGGGAGGGAAAGTAATATCGTTAGAAGACGTTGTAGGTCCGAGTAGAAAGGGAAAGAGCATTGTTTACTCCTCAGATACAAGACCCTGCAGGAACGTAGTAAGACTTGCCAGTGAATGTGATGTTCTCATCCATGATTCTACATTCAGCCATGAGTTAAAAGAGAGAGCATTAGAAACCTTTCATTCAACTGCCAGAGATTCTGGAGAAGTTGCTCTTGAATCAAAAGCGAAAAAACTTGTTTTGACGCACATCAGTCCAAGATATGATGGAAAAGAGTTGTTGGAAGAGTCAAAAGAGGTTTTTAAAAACACTCTACTTGCTCAAGATCTGATGAAGCTAAAAGTATGATGCACATGAATATTGAAAGTATTCTAACCTCATACAAAGCTAAAAAAGACGAAATAAAAAAGAAATTAGAAGAATTTAAAGAAAATGGTAAAAAATCAGACGAAAAAATCTTTGCAGAATTATGCTTCTGTATATGCACTCCGCAATCAAGGGCCAAAATTGTGGATAGAGCAATTAGATCATTAGAGGAAAGTGGAATTCTCTTTAAAGGCAATCTAAATGAAATAAGAGTCCATTTGCATGGCGTTAGATTTCCAAACAATAAAGCACGATATATCTACGAAGCAAGAGAATTTTTCAGCGTGAACGGAAAAATAAGGATCAAAGAAAGGTTAAATGATTTTGAGAATCCTTTTGAAATTCGAAATTGGTTGGTAGGGTATATCAGAGGAATCGGCCTCAAAGAAGCCAGCCACTTTCTAAGAAACATAGGTCTGGGTGAAAATCTTGCGATATTAGATGTTCATGTTGTTAGAAGTTTAAAGATGCTGAATATCATAGAAGAGATTCCAAAAAATTTGAAAAGAACAGATTATCTAAGAATAGAAGATAAATTAAGAAATTTTTCTAAAGAAATAAACATTCCTATGGAAGAACTGGATTTGCTCCTCTGGTCTGAGGCGACTGGTGAGATCTTTAAGTAACTAGAGGAGAACATAAAGAATTATAGATTCTAAGGAAAAGTGGAGTAATCTGTGAGTTTTTGACGAGATTTCGTGGATGAACAGTGTATGATATATGTCTAAGGCTAGATGAATCATTGCGGCGATGAATCCTATTGTAAACGAAAAGAAAATGATAGAAATCAGGAAAAGATGGAAAATAGACTCTATCAATTCGTGTACGAACCATAGTCCAATGGGATTTAACTTTATTCTCAATAGACTTCCAAATACAAAGTAATAAGGCTCAAACTTCTTCCAAAAAATATGTTCGTGAAGTAGGTCAGTAATGCTTAAAGTTAAAGCAACCAGCAACCAAATCATTATATCTTTTTCTCCACATGATCTTCTTTTAGGTATAATCTCCTTATTGTATGCCGGTTATCCTGATGCCGGCATGACCCTTATATCTTTTGTTGATATCCATCAATAAAGAGGTTATACCCTCAACTATTCTCGAATTTTTTAATGAACCGCCATCTATGGCTCTCACACCATCGATTTTTTCTGCTAGTTCCATTATCTTTTCTTTAGACTTTTTATCATCTCCACACACTATTATATCGGAGTCAACTGGCTTTTCCGTATCCAAGAGGGATTTGGCACTGGCATTCTTGAAAGCAGATACCAGTTTTACGTAATGCGGGAGAATTTTTCTTGCCATTTCACTCGCTGATTCAGAAATATCTCCATCCAAAGGTACAGTAACATCAACCACTACGTGATCTTCCTTTAAAAAAGGCTTAATACTTTTTAATATATTTTTTAGGGCTTTATATGGAACTGAAACGATTATTATATCTCCTCTCTCAGTTGCTTCTTCATTTGTAAGTCCGATAACGTTAGCATCCTTTATTTTTTCCTTTATAATTTCAGACGCCTTTTTCGCTTTTTCGGCATTTCTTGACCCAATTATAACTCTTTCACCTGCGATGCAGAATCTCATTGCCAGACCCATTCCTTGTTTGCCGGTTCCTCCGATTATTGCTATCAAAACATCCCCAGCCTTCTCAGGTATCCTAAACTCTTCTTTAAATTTAATAAATTCTTTGCCTCCAATATAATAGACCCGCTGTATTTTTTGTCTTCAATAATTTTTAATACTTTTGAGATATCTATATTACCAGATCCTAATGGTAGATGGAGATCTTTCTTCTCATCATTATCATGGAGATGCAAGTGATCAAATTTCAGCTCAAAAAAATCCATTGGATTATCTGTTGTGAATGCATGTCCAATATCCAAGGTAAATCCTATTTCAGGAACTTCCTCAATTACTGTCTTTACTTCCTCTACCGTAGAGCAAAATACTCCCTCTCTTTTAGGTAAATTTTCAAATGTAAGCTTTACACCGATATCTTTTGCGGTCTGGGCGCATTTTCTCATACTCTCTATGTTATTTCTCCATGCTTTTTCTGGAAACCGTAGTCCCAAAGGAGATAAATGCCCCGGGTGAATGTTTACGATATCTGCCTTGATTTCGCAAGAACATTCTATAGATGATAATATCTGTTTCAAAGTCTCTTCTCTGATTTTTTCGTTTAAACTAGCAATATTTAAGTCTGAAAAAGGTGCATGAATTTTCAAATCCAAATCAAAAGAATTTCTAAATTCTTTAATTTTTTTGATGTTAGTTTCGTTAAGGAAATGAGGACCTTCTCCAACTACCTCAATCGTATCAAGTCCAATTTCCACTGCTTTTTTCATAGAGGATTCTAATTCATTGTAAAAAGCCGATGAGGGTGCCCCGATTTGCATTCACTTCACCGGCTTTCCATCTATGGTTCTTGGAGCCAGCCAATCTATAAATTCTTCTTTACTAGTAATCTCAATCGTTATAGGTCCTAGAGGAGATTCACCTTCTGTTGAAAAGCTGATTTTACCCACAAATGCTACCTGCTTGTTTACATCAAATTGCGAGTGATAGAGATCTCCTTCTCTTTTTGTAGCAGATTTTATTACCTTTCTTGCAGCATCCAGAATTTTCTCCTTGTGCAAGAGATATCTAAAATGGTTTATTGCCTCTTTATCACCTTCTCCAACCAATAATTTCTCTTTTTCTAAAATCTCAAGATTTATGGTTGGAAAAAGATTTTTTACTGCTTTTTTGACTTTTTCAATATCTTCGCTAGGATAGATCTTTGCACTAACTCTCACTCTCATAAATTCTTGCTATCTTCTCTATTTCCTCATATAGTTTTTCCAGAGAACTTTCATTCACGACCATAAAATCTGCCTTAGCAATTACAGATCCCATGCCTATATTCAGTTCTCTCTTATCTCTTTCCAAAAACTCTTTGAAATTTTTTGGATCATCTGGCCTTCCTCTTCTTTTTAACCTTTCATATCTTGTTTTTGGTGATGCGTGGATAGATACTATTACAAAATCATCGAAATATTTTTTAAAGCAGTCAATTTCATGTAAACTTCTTATCCCCTCAATTACAACATTTTTCTTTAGTCCTAAAATCTTTTTTACGCATCTCTTCGCTACTGCATCTTCTCCCTCATTTTTTCTTATTTCAATGGCAATTCTACCAATCGACTCTGGATCTTCTTTAATTCCTTTCTCTCTTGCTAGATCTCGGATAACATCGCCCATAGAAACTATTGAAAAACCTTTTTTATAAAAAACCTTCAATGCTTGTGTTTTACCAGATCCAGGCATTCCAGTGATACCGAGAACCTTCATTTTGCCTCGTTTAGAATTGTTTCAAAGCTGGTGTTTGTTATATTGTAGGCTCTTTTTGCTTTTTCTGTAGATGCACTGGGTTTCCCGGGAAGGATTTTTATCATGAGACCTAGGGCAGCCAACACCAAGGCTATCATTATAATGTATTCCAGAGATCCTTGGCCACCCTCCTCCATTACCATCCCAAAAAGGATTAATTATCGTAGTATATATAATTTGGCTAGACAAATATAAAGAAAAAAAAGCAAAATTGATATTATGTCTGCTATATGTGGAGCAGTAGGGAAAAAAGCGAGTATAAAAGTATATGAGATGTTAAACTCAATGAGACATAGAGGTGAAGATCTTTTTTTTCTTTATCAATCAGGAGAAATCAGCTGTTCACCTAAAATTGAAGATTTAGATGTCAATGAAGGATCAAATTTTTCATTAGGCCATTCTAAGCTTTTAATTTCTGAAAAGAAAAACGAAATATCCATAGAAGATAAATATATTTTCATAGACGGTCAGATCTATGATTCAGATATGAAGAACAAATTGCCTGATAAGGTTCTCAATTTGGATGGAGAATTCTCACTCGCCTTGTTCAACGAAGATGAGATAATTTTGGGAAGAGATTACGTGGGATCAAAACCGCTTTATTACTTACACGATGATAATGACACGGATTTTGTCTTTGCATCCGAGAAGAAGGCATTGATCAAACTCGGTTTTTCTGATAAAAAAATTAAAACTTTAGAACCATATACCCTATTAAAATTTGATGGAAACTTGAGAATAAATTCTTTGGATAGAAAAAGACCTGAAGAAGCAAATTTTGACGTTAATACTCTGATTGAAAAATTGGTATTCGCGATCGAAAAAAGGTTAATGGATGTAAAAAAAACCGGAATACTTTTTTCTGGAGGAATAGACAGTACATTACTGGCAAGTTTATGCGAAAAAGATTTAGTATGCATTACAGTCGGATTTAGAGATTCTTACGACATAAGAGAAGCTAAGAAGATAGCTTCCCTTCTAGATATAGATTTGGTTGTCCAAGAATTCACAATCGAAGAGGTAAAAAGATCTCTTCGAGAGGTATGTTATGCAATAGAGGACATCAGCGTGCTGAACCTTGGAGTTGGATTACCCGTGTATTTGGCAACTAAAATCGCCAAAGAATTGGGATTAAAGGTTGTTCTTGCAGGACAGGGAGCTGATGAGTTGTTTGGGGGTTATCACAAATATTTGGCGCACAAAGAATCTTTAAACGATATTCTGTGGGAAGAATTTTTAAATATATCCAAGAACAACCTTGAGAGAGACGATAAGGCAAGCATGGCAAATTCCATATCACTGAGACTACCATACTTGGACAATGAAGTGGTTGAATACGCCTTCAAGATACCAAGTACACAAAAAATAAAAAATGGAGAAAGAAAATATCCACTAAAAGAGGCTGCAAAAAAGATGAAATTGCCGAAAGAGGTTTATAAAAAGGAAAAAAAGGCAATCCAATACGGAACAGGACTTCATAAGTTGCTTAAAAAAATCTCAAGAGAGTCAGGTCTTACCATAAACGAATTCGTATCAAAACTTAAATCAGAGGTATTCTTATGAAAATATTGGCTATCAAGGCCCACCCAGATGACTGCGAGCTCGGATGTTTCGGAACTTTAGCTAGACACGTTTACTCAAAAGATGAGGTATATATATTATCTTTGAGCAGTGGCGAAAAAAGCTATGACCCAGATATCAGGAAAAAGGAAGCAAGGGAAGCAGCCAAAATAATTGGGGCCAAAGAAATTTTTTTTGCAGATCTCCCGGAGACGATGATACACGATGATGCATCTACTATAGGGGTCATAGAAGAAGTAATCGAGAAGGTAAATCCAAAAAGGATCTATACTCACACAATTCATGAAAAACATCAGGATCACAGGAATACCGCATATGCAACTCTTTCTGCTGGAAGATATGTGCCAGAAATCTTAATGTATGAGACCCCAAATACAATGGAAACCTTCTCGCCTCAGTACTTTGTAGACATAACGAAATTCATTGAAGCAAAGATAAATGCTGTTAAGGCCCATAAGTCCCAGATGCACAAGAGCTATACCAGGGTAGCATCGATTGAAGGACTTGCAAGATTTAGAGGGTACCAATCTGGTTTATACATGGGAGAAGAAAAGATTATATCTGCGGAGGCTTTTGAGGTGGCGAGGATAATAAAAAAATGGGAAGAGTGATCTCATGGAGATACTTGCTATTGGCGCACATCCTGATGATGTAGAACTCGGCTGTGGAGGCACCTTGGCAAGACACGTAAAGGAAGGGGATAGGGTACGTGTAGTATTCTTGACGAAAGGGGAAGTGGGAGGAGATCCAAGCATAAGGATCAAAGAATCTAAAGAAGCGATAAGAGTGCTTGGAGTAGAATCTCCAATCTTTGGTAATCTCAGCGATACATTCATTCATGATTCCATCAAACAGACAATCGATTTGATCGAATACTATGTAGATAAATTTAGTCCAGACAGAGTATACACCCATTCTACCAAGGACAGGCACCAAGATCACGTTGGAGCAAGTATAGCAACCCAGGCAGCTTGCAGAAATGTTTCAGAGATACTCATGTATGAAACTCCGGCTACATTTGCTGAATTCTCCCCCCAAGTATACATAAACATAGAAGGGACATTGGATCTGAAGGTAAAAGCCTTAAGATCCCATAGTACTCAGAAAAATAAGTATTACATGAGGGCAAAGGCAATAAAGGGTTTAGCAGAGTTTAGAGGTTTCCAGGCCAATTTAAAAGCAGCAGAGGCATTTGAGGTAGCAAGAGTTATCTATAAATAAATCAGGTCTTTATACCATGAAAGTACTCCTTTGGGAATACGCTTCTGGGGGAGCAATGAAAGAATTGGACACGGATATCCTAGCAGAAGGCTACGGAATGCTTTATTCTCTTGTGAAATCTATTTCCGGAAAACACGAAGTTGTAGTTCCAGTAGATAAAAGGCTTAATTTCCATTCTTCATTAAAAATAGACCCGGAAAATGAAAATTACATTGAAGTTCTTGAAGAAGAAGTAGAAAATGTAGATTCAGCTCTGATAATAGCTCCAGAAAGCAATTTTGAACTGTATAATATTGTTAAAATACTAGAAAACAACTCAAATTTACTGAACTCTAAAAGTAATTTCATATACGATAATACAGACAAATCTATAATGTATAAGAAATTAAAAAATGTAAACATACCGGAAACGGTGATAGTTAAAAATAAAGAGATAACTCTGGACCCCCCATTTATAGTTAAGCCCTTGGATGGAGTTTCTTGTGCAGGAGTATCTCTAGTGAGAGATGAAGGAGACTACATGCCTGCACTGAAAAAAGTGAGAGAAGAATCCAATTTTGAAAAATTCATCGTACAAGAATATATAGAAGGCGTACATCTAAGCGTTAGCATGATCTTTGGAGAAGATGTTTATCCCATAAGTCTGAACAGACAGCTCATAGATCTAAATGATTTTAAATATCTTGGAGGAGAATTACCGGTAGATCACAAGTTTAAGAAGGAAATTTTCGAAGAGGCAATAAAGGCCGTAGAATGCTTTAAAGGCGCAAATGGATATGTAGGAGTTGACATCGTTTACTCTGATGTCCCTTATGTGATAGAGATAAATCCGCGAATTACCACTCCAATAATAGGATTATGCGAGATATTAGACGATATGGGAGATTTCATTGCTAAAAATACAGTGTACGGACCTATAAAATTTAAATGTCGAGTAAGGTTTAAGAAGAGCAGGGATGCCACAATAGCGCCTCTAAAGGATTCAATAGGAATAAAGGTGGAAAAAATTTGATATTAGGACTAGATGTAGGTGGTGCAAACATAAAGGTTGGTTTGATTGATGACGAAGAAATCGTTTCATGCAGATCCTATTACTATCCACTCTGGAAATTCCACGGAAATCTTCCAAATTTTTTTCTTTCTTTAAAAAGAGAAATGGAAAAAGAGGATAAAATTCATAAAACTGGAGTAGTAATGACAGGGGAGCTAGCTGATTCTTTTGAAACGAGAAAAAAAGGAGTTTTATTCATCGCAGAGAGTTTAAAAAACGCTTTCGATGAAGTTTACTTTATGGACTACGAAGGGGTGCTCCATGATATAAAGTACTTAAGGGAGAACCCTTTAAATTTTGCAGGGTCTAATTTTCCCGCTACCGTTATACTTGCTTCCAGAATAGTCGAAGAAGGCATATTGTTAGATATGGGGAGTACTACGACAGACATAATTCCATTCAAAAAAGGCAAGCATTTGTCAGGTAAAAACGATTTGGAGAGGCTTATGAATGAAGAACTGGTATATTGTGGCTTTCTTAGGACAAATCTTTGTTTTTTATCCGGTAAAGTTCCACTGAGGGGTAAAATGGTCAGAATCTCCTCAGAGTACTTTGCCCAGACCGCGGATATATACAGGATATTAGGATACATTGAAGAGGAGGAATACGTTGTTGAGACGCCTGATAAACGAGGAAAATCGAAAGAAGACTGTAAGAGGAGAATTGCAAGAGTATTATGTTCAGATAAAGAGGAACTGGCTGAAAACGAGATTCTAAGCGTTGCAAGATTTTTGAAAGAAAAGCAAGTTGAGATGATAAGATCTTCCATATTAAATGTATTAGAAAGAAAAAATATGAGTAGAAATTTTGTGCTAGCAGGAATAGGCTCCGTGATTCTTGAAGAAGCTTGTGAAAATGTTGGAAATATCTATAAAATAGAGGACGAGTACGGAAGAGAAGTATCTGCCATCGCTCCTGCCATAGGAGTAGCATATGCGGTGAGAACATGCGTGCAGTGATAAAGTGGGGGGGAAGCCTGATTGATTATTCTGAGAAGAATATACCTAAGATAGCTGAGATGGCGGAGGAGCATGAAATCCTAATAGTACCGGGTGCAGGACCTTTTTCAAATCTCGTAAGGGAAATTGACAAAAAATACGGTCTTGATCCTGCTATAAGCCATAGAATGGCGATTCTAGCCATGGATCAGTATGCATATTTCATCTCCCAGTGGAGCGAAAAGATTAAATGCATAAAGGATTTGGAATCCATGAATAAAAAGAGACTTTCGGTATTACTCTACTCTCACATGGAAGATCCATTTGAGCCAAGCTGGGAGGTTACATCAGATACTATAAGTGCCTTCGTAGCAAAAAAAACAGGTTCGATGTTGATAATCGCTACCGACGTAGATGGAGTATACATAAAAAACAAGCTCAAAAAAGAAATTAGGGCAGAGGAAATATTAGGAAAGGAAACATGTGTTGATAAAGCCTTTCCAAAATTCTTGATAGAAAATAAGATGGATGCATTCGTGGTTAACGGGAAAAAAGTTCATAGGATTAGGAAAATACTCGAGAGAGAGGATTCAATATATACGAAAATCATCGGAGGAGGTTGATTGCCAGAGTATGAGAGTTGCACCACATGCGGGGAATATCTGCTCCCCCACGAATCCTATACTATATTTCCGTGTCCAAACTGTGGAGAGGTAGAAATAAAGAGGTGTCATAACTGTAGGAGACTGAGCAACGTTTATAAATGCAGCAATTGCGGTTTTGAAGGTCCATAGGTGGTTTAATTGGGAGAAGTCTTAGCAATATTAAAAATAATGCCTGAAAACGTAGACATAAAACCAGAACATTTAAAAGAAAGAATAGAGGAAAGATTATCAAAAATAAGGATTGTCGGATACGAAGAAGAGCCCATAGCATTTGGACTAACGGCTCTCAAAGTTTCAGTTGTTGTTGAGGACAAAGAAGGTGGGATAAGCGAGGTAGAAGAAGAAATTAAAAAAATTGAAGGAGTAGGAGAAATAGATGTTGTGCATCTCTCCAGATGTCTTTAGGTGTTCTAATGTATAAGGTTGGCATCATCCATGGAGATGGAATAGGTCCTGAGGTAGTATCTGCCTGCCTAAATGTTTTGGAAAAAATACCAGTAAAATTCGAGTTTATATCTGTTGATGCTGGCTACGAATACTGGAAAAAGCACAATTCCAATTCTCTAGTGCCAGATGAAACCATGGAGATTTTGAAAGAAACTGATGCCCTCTTAAAAGGCCCTACAACAACTCCTCAGGGGCCAGATTCTCCAAAGAGCGTTGCTGTAACGATAAGACAAGAATTCCAACTCTATGCTAATGTAAGACCTTTTAAAAAAAGGGAGGGCGTTAGTGCTCCTGTTGATAAGTTGGATGTTATTCTCGTAAGAGAGAATACTGAGGGATTGTACAAGGGATTGGAATTCAAATTAAATGAAGATACTGCAATAGGGATAAGAACAATCACAAAAAAGGGAAGTGAGAGAATATCAAGGTTTGCGTTTGAATTGGCAAGGAAAGAGAAAAGAAAGAAGGTAACAGCAGTACACAAGGCGAATATATGCAAGGAAACTTGTGGTTTGTTCTTAAATATTTGTAAAGAGGTTTCTAAGGAGTATCCAGATATAGAGTTTGATGATTCTCATGTAGATGCTACCGCAATGTGGCTCATAAGGAGACCAGAGTGGTATGATGTTCTCGTTACAACAAATCTATTTGGGGATATTCTGAGCGATGAGCTGGCTGCATTGACCGGCTCTATTGGTCTCTCTCCAGGTGCGAACATAGGAGATGATTATGCGATGTTTGAGCCTGTTCATGGTTCAGCACCAAAATATAAAGGTCAAAATAAGGTAAATCCATCTGCAACGATTCTCTCAGGCGCCATGATGTTAAAATATCTGGGAGAAGAGAAATACTCAAAAATCATTGAAAAAGCGGTAGAAGATATAATAAAAGAGAGTAAAACCGTTACTTACGATCTTGGCGGCAAAGCCAAGACAAGCGAGATGTCTGACGCAATAGCCAAAAAAGTAGAAGATTATATTAAAATTCAAGAATAACAGATTCGTTGGAAAAATAACCAAATTCGAATCAAAAATTATTTTATGTTCAGAGTACAAATTAATATGCATGAGTCATAGGGAGGAAAAAATTCCAGTATCAAAAATAAAAGGGATCGGGAAGAAAAGAGCGAGCCAATTGGAAATGGCAGGGGTGAAATCTGTCGACGACCTCTTATCAATGGATGCTTATGAGATATCAGAGAAATCAAAAATTCCCATAAACTTGATAGAAAAATACGTTACCAGCGCTATTACGCTGGTTTCCGACGTGGAATCAATCAAGAAAATTTTAGAAGAAAAATCTAAGGAAAACGAGAGGCTTAAAAAAGCCTTACTCGATTATAAATCTAAATTGAAAACTCTTGAATTTTTCGAAGAAGAAAACATCAAGTTAAGGGGGGAATTAGATTCTGTAAAGAGCCTTTTATCAGAGAGAGAAAGAGAAATGGAAAAACTCAGTGAAAACCTTGCCAACGAGAAAGCATTGAGGGAAAAATTAGAAAAAGAGAGAAAAGAAAGGATAAAAGAGCTTGAAGAAAACCTAGAAAGACTGCTTTCTGATAAAAAGAAACTTGAGAAGATAAAGGAAGAATCAAACCAGCTGAAAATAGAGCAAAAAAAGCTCAATAAACTGTTAAAAGAGAGAGAAGAAGAAATCAAATTTTTGACCCAGAAATTGTCTGAAGAGAGCACGATTAGATCTAGTGTTGAAGCCCAGAGGGACGAATTAAAAGAAAAATTGAAGGAGAAAGAAAAAGAATTCCGAAAACAGAGAGAAGAGCTAGAATCAGAAATAAAGAGCCTAAAAAAACTTGAAAAAGAAAAAACAGAAGATCTAAACAAACTTAAAGAGAAAATAGTCGATTTGGAATCCGAAATCAAGATGAAAGAAACTTTTGTTGAAGAAAACAAAGAATTGAAGGGAGAAGTTAATAAACTGAAAAAAATCCTCGAAGAGGAAAGATTAAGACTGGCAGACCTTAACTCAAGGTTGTCTGATGAAATTTCTTTCAATAAAAGGTTAATATCTGAATCTTCAGATCTCAAAGAACAAATTGAGGAAAAATCCCAGAAAATTGAAGATCTGATGATTGAGATAAGAAAACAAGAAAAATTAGAAAAAGAGAGAAAAGAAAGGATAAAAGAGCTTGAAGAGACTGTAAATCAACTTAAATCAAAAGTAAAACGCCTAGAAAATCTAAAAGAAGAGAAAAATGAATTGGAATCTGAATTAGAAATCTTAAACAAGAAATTGGAGGAAAAAGAGATAGAATTGGAAAAAATAAAAGAAGAACTTTCTATAGAAAGAGCAAATTTACTAAAGCTTGAAGAAGAAAATCATGATAAGTCATTAAAGTTGGATACACAATCAAAGGAGATAAGAGAACTAAGAGAGAAAGCAAAGAATCTAGAGAGAGATTCGATTCTAAAGGAAGAATTGGAGGTCGAAGTAGGTAAATTAAAAGAAATAAAGGAGGATCAGAAGAGGAAGATAGTAGATCTTGAAAACAAAATAAATAAACTTGAAGCCGCATTAAAAGGGAAGGAATATTTAAAAATCGATAATATGGAGTTAAAAAGAAAAATAAGCATAATAGAAGAAAAATTGACAGAAGCGTATGCAAATTTATCTTCTACAAAGAATTCGCTTGTAGAGGAGAAAGGTCTTCGCATCAAATTCGAAGAAGAGTCAAAAAAACTCAAAGAAACAATCGAAGAACAATCAAAGAAGATAAACGAATTATCAAACCAGGCAATAATGAAAAATACTGCCCTTGTTGAGGCAACAAAAAACCTTTTATCTGAAAAAAATAGGGTGAAAATACTCGAAAAGAAATCTGAGGAATTAAAAGAACAATTAAACAATTATGAATTGAAGATAAAAGATTTTGAGGATAAATTAGCCAAGATAAAAGGTATTTTGGATAAAAAATCAAGAGAAATATCTGAACTTGAGGAAAAACGTAAAGAAACGCTAATAAAGCTCAAAAAATATCAGGAGCTGGAAAGAAAAAATTCAGCCATCATAGAAGAATTAAAAGAAAAATTAAAAGAGTTAGAGGTAATGGTAGAAGAAAAAAATCTTCTTGAGTCTGAAAATATAAATCTGAGTGGAGAATTGGAGAGCCTTAGATATGCACTCCATGAAAAAGAGAGAGAAAGACAGAAAATATTGAGTGAACTAAACCAAAAGGAAGCAATCGAGAAAAATTTGAGAAGAGAAATAGAAAGGCTTTCTAATCAAATAGAACTTTATCATACGATACCAGGAGAGATTAAGGAGTTATCAGAGTTAAAAGATACAATAAAATCCGAAATTAAGAAAATAAATGCAGAAATGGGTTCAGTTGATCTAGGAAATTTAGATAAAATTCAGTCAATTAGAGATTCAATAAGGAATTTGATCGAAAATATATCAGCGTATGGTGCATCAATAGTAGAAAAAGCAGATTTAGAGATAGAAGATGCTAAACCATTTTCAAATGAGGATTTTTCATTGGAAATAAATTCGTCGATTGAAAACTGCAGATACGCGTACAAAAATCTTGGTTACATAATGGAAGGACTAGAGCTAATAACCGGGAGAGGAGTAGTAACTGGAAAAGAGGCTACAAAAGAATACCTTTACAGGGCAAAGAATGCGCTAGTGGAAACAGAGATTTCAATATCTAAAGTATTTGGAATGGTGGAGAGCAGTCTTTATTCGGTAGAAATAGCAAGAAAAGAGAGGTTAGAAAAATTAGAGCAAGAAAAAGTAGATTTACAAACTAGGATTGAATCATTGGAATCAGAAAACGCATTGCTAAAGTCACAGATCGACAAACTTAATGAACGACTTAAGGAAGTTAGCATGAAAGCTGAAGACTACATAGAGTATTTCTTAGAGCGTAAAGAGCATAGGAAATAGATACAGCCTAAGGGACCCACACCTTTTTCGTAGGAGCATCTGACTTCTCTGAAATCTTATTTTCTCTGATTTCTTCGTAGTTTCCCCAGAAATGATTGAATGGCATAGAGGGTTTAAGTTTGTAGACCCTTAGATTTTCACGGGCGCTAAACGTTAATTTTTCATCCACGTAAACTTTATCTTTCAGTAAATAGACCCTGCACGAGTAGTATTTCACATATATATCATGAATTAATCCTTCCTTTGTAAAATGATTTAGGCATAGCCAACCAACGTTTGGAATATATATCGCATCGTTTTTGTAACCTTGAATATTCCATTTTAAGCCTATTTTTTCTCTATAACCCCTGAAAAGTTCGTTATTACATTTAATACATCTACATTCTCTCTCTTCCAAAGCCTCCCCAACCTGTTTAATAGTAGGATCCAATAGAAGATAAACCTTTTTTTAAACAAATGAGTTTAATAGTTAAATACATCTTTTAATAATATAGTTCTAATAGTATAGTTCTTTTAATTTTGTTTTTTTAGTTTAAACACGAAGTATTCCATATCAAACTCCAAAAACTCGGGCCAATGCCAAAGGTTTTCCTCTACAAGATGTCTTACTTCATCAGTGAGTTTTAAATAATCAACCAAACTCAAATTAGCATCACTAGCGTAATTGACGAATTCATCAAATGATGGAGCTCCTGTTATACACTTGTTCCACAGTTCATCGCTGCCGCAGACCTTAGTTTTGCTTGTGCAATCCGATATAACAATAGTTCCTCCTTTTCTTGTTATTCTTGAAATTTCATTGAATGCCTTCATCTTATCAGGTAACAGGTTTATTGTGGCTTGACTGACAACTAAATCAAAGAAATTATCTAAAAAGGGCATAAAATCAATATCTGCTTCTATGAGATTGATTGCGTTTTCTAAACCAAGATCAACAATTATCTTTTTCGCTACTCTCAAACTTTCCCTTGATATATCAATGCCATAAATTTTTGTGTTTTTGTTTAATTCAGCGATCGCAATCGCTAATGTACCGGTTCCACATCCCAAATCGACTATTCTGTCTCCGTCCCTTATCCCGCTGAACTCTATTAGTGGCTTGATTATTGAGTTTAGATTTATTTTCCTGTCCAAAGCCTCTTTTGTTGTGAGCTTTCCCCATTGCTCATCGTAAAATTTTTTCACTCGCTCCTTGATTGAAATATCGGTCTCGCTTTTCATTTTTATCTTTATCTCCTAATGATTACTGAATAAACTCTGTGAGACCTCCATTATTCTCTCTACGCCTTTTATCTCATGGGGATACAGATAAACATATACTATGCTCATGGATTCGCCGTATTTTTCCTCCAGAAATTCTATGTATTTCTTTTGCATCTCCTTTCTTGCGATATGAAAATCACAGTCAGCATCTTTAATAACATTGTTTACTATCATGTGATTGATCCTTAGTCCAAAATCTCTTGTTACATCGATAAGCCTCTCAGTTTGATAAACTCCCAATGCTTCAGGTATTGTAACGATCACGAACTCGGTTTTATTCTTGTCTTTAAGCAGGTTCAAGATTTCTTCAGCAAGTCCTTTCCATCCTTCTATTATATCAAGAGGTGATCGTTTTCCTCTATTTAATCCGAATACTTTTCTTATTCTTTCAAAATATCCATGTAATTTTAAATAAACGTTAGATGCCTCTTCTAGGTGATCTATGAATATAGTAGGTAAGGTTAACAATCGCAAGGTGTGACCCGCAGGAGCAGTATCCCAAACGATTGTATCATATTTCTCGTTTTCAACTAACTCCAGTATGTAATCAAGCATGAACTCTTCATCAATTCCTGGAGCCTTTCCTATGTATTCTATGAAGTCGTATTCTACAGGGATAAATGAAGATATCACATCGTGGATCTCAGGGCCAAACTTCTTTTTCCATCTCTCCAAGACAATATCTGAGCTTATCTCAACTGCATGGAGATTTTTCACATCTCTTATTCGCTTTTCTTTATCGCCTATGCGTGTTTCGAATATATCTGACAGAGAAGGGGTGGGATCGCTAGATATTATAAGGGTACTTCTACCATGAGAGGCAAATTGAAGAGCGGTAGCAGCAGCACATGTAGTCTTTCCCACCCCTCCTTTTCCGCCGAAGAGAATAAGGCGCTTTTTGCTTTCCAATAGATCTTTGAGAGGCATAAAAAAATTAAGGTTTTATTATAAAGACTTTTTTCTGTTTGGTAATTTAACTAAATAATGAATTCTTCTATGAACCTCTGCTTCTCATCTATTCTTTCTAGGTTTGATAGTCTTATTCCGATCATTCTTATTTTCTTTTTCCCCAAGAACTCCTTCAACAATTCTTTTGATATTTTTTTGATTAAATTAGGATCTTTTGTGAAGGAATCAAATGTTCTAGCCCTTGTGTGTGTTTCAAAGTCTTCTAGCCTTACTTTTATAGATACGGTTCTGAATTCGTAACCTTCTTTCGTTAGATCCCTGTACAACTTCTCAGAAATATGGTCGATCGTCTTAATCAAAAGAGAGGAATCGCTTGTATCCTCTTCAAATGTGATCTGCCTGCTTAAAGATTTGACTTCTTTTATCTCTCCTACGTCACTCTCATCTACGCCATTCGCCAAAAGGTGTAAGCGGTAACCTAACTTATTCCCGAATACCCTGATGAGACTCTGTAGATCAATCTCTGCGAGCTGACCTATGTTTTCGATTCCCATTTCATTCAACATCTTTTCGGTTTTCTTTCCGATTCCAGGCAATTTTCTAACTGGCAATGGTCTTAAAAATTCCTTTACCTCATGAGGTTCTACTAGAGTTAAGCCATCTGGTTTTTTGAAATCTGATGCTATTTTTGCTATGGTTTTATTTGGACCTATGCCAATGGAGCACGTGAGTTTCTCCTTGTGGTATATCTCTTTCTTTATTTCCAAGGCGAGATCTATTTGGCTTTCGTATCTTCTTATCTTGTGAGTAACATCAAGATAGGCTTCATCTACGCTTACTTGCTCGAATTTGTCAGCATATTTTCTCAGAATGCTCATTACTTTAGAAGAAACCTTTCGGTAGAGAGGCATGTTAACAGGTAGGAACTTTGCGTGCGGGCATAACTTATATGCCTTCGATATTGGCATTCCTGAGTAAATGCCATATTCTCTTGCCTCATATGACGCGGTGCTTACTACTCCTCTTCCCTTGCCTTCTTTTGGATCTGCTCCAACAACTACGGGCAAGCCTTTTAGACTGGGATTTTCTCTAACCTCTATGGAGGAGAAGAAACTATCCATGTCTACATGGAATATTGTCCTTTGATTTTTTAAACGCATAGAATATTTATTATCGCTCGATAAGGACATTCTAAAAAAATAATGATTGGAAATTATATACTTTGTTCTATACCTTAGAGGTCTCAATGCTGAAAAGTTTGGGTCCCTGTTTTAACCGTTCCGAACTTCTCCCTTTAGTTCATTTGCAACTTGTTTGGCATTATCCGAGAGTTCGAATATTCTTTCTTCAAATTCCATCGCACCCTATTGATTCTGTCTCAATCTCATTTACTCGAAAAGATCTCTTAAATCTTCAATAGACGCTTTTCCTTCCTCTATTTTTTGAATAATTTCCTCGAATTCTTTTGATGGTTTTGCTTTTCCCGCTATGCAATGATCTATGCTTTCTAAAATTAACGGAATTTTGTTTATTGGAACGCTCACGATCAATTCATTTGGATCGTACTTCTCTATTCTTCTAGCAGAAATGTCTCCCAGTGATACGTTTATGTTTCCAGAAATAAGAGGATATGTAATCGTGCTCCAACAGAGAGAGCCTCCAAGCCTTGCCTTAGGCATGGCTTCTCCGCTGAATCCTAACAATGTAACAAGCCTACATGCCTGCTCTGCATTGCATAAAAATAGTACTAGATCTGGCTCGAATTCTGTCTTCTCCAAAGGGGAGAAGACAACGTATTTTGAAAGTCCATAAGGAGGTTTAGCCTCTTTATCCGCTGCTTCTCTCATTCTTCTTGCAATTGCTATGGATGAGAAAAGTTTTTCTCCGTAAACTAAAAATTTTTCAAGCCCTTCCCTCGGTAAGCCTAATCCTAAGTGAAATATTCCTCCAGGACACGAACAAGTCTCAGATGATAAATTTATTATTTCTCCGCTCCTAGAAGAAGGAATAGCCCCACATACCCTATATCTTCTCTTGCTAGCATTGCCTGCAGGAGTGTTAGAATATTTAATCGCTACAGGACTTCCTTTTAATCCAAAAACATCTTTAAGTATTATAGATTTTTCCTCCCAGTTTTTATCTGACATTCAATCCCCCGTAAAAATAGATTTCAATTCATTTTTAAAATTTATAGATAAATAAATTAAAGTTAAATTTAGAGGTGATGAATATGCCCAATATAA
>JBHIEG010000011.1:0-68364 GCA_046760505.1 Candidatus Hydrothermarchaeota archaeon | reverse complement strand
GTCTCGTTTACCTGAGTTTCATTTGAAATGCTCTTGTTTATTAAAGTTATGTTAAATAAAGTCTCGTTAGAAATAGTTTCGTTTATTACAGTTTGGTTAGCAAGAGTTTCATTTTTTAAGGTTAAATTGCTCGGGGTTTGATTGATGGATACAACTAGATTGATTATCAGAAATACCAAGATCAAGGAAATCGCTTTTTTGTTTGGCATATACTCCCTGCCAACCGATCTGTGATTTTTATAATATAAATTATAAAATTTTGACAATATAACGATTTCCATTTCAAGATTGTAAGGCATTCGACAAGAAAATGGTACCGGTCCAAACTCGTTTTTGTAATAATTTTTTGCTTGGAAAGAGGTAAATATTTGAAAATTTTATTTTAAGTCCATGAATGTTGAGAACTTGGCATTCCCATATAAAGATTTAGTAGTGAAATTTTCAGAAGAGGTAATTGAAGAATTAAACGAAAATCTAATTTCCATCGTCCTATTTGGCTCTGTTGCCAGAGGTCAATACAGAAAGGATTCTGATATAGATCTACTTGTAATATGTGAAGATCTTCCTAGAGATATGTTTAAGAGAAGAGAATTCCTTAGGGAGACAAACAGGAAAATGGACATTTATCTTGAGAGCATTTATGAAAAAGGATATTATCCCTTCTTCAGTATAATTTTAAAATCAAGGGAAGAAGCTCAGAGACTTTCACCTCTTTACCTTGACATGACAGAGGATTCGATAATCATATACGATAAGGAAAATTTCTTTTCCAAAGTACTTATGAGAATGAAAAAAATCCTCGATAGACTCGGATCAAAAAGAGTTTTCATCGGAAAAAAATGGTACTGGGATCTAAAACCTGACTACAAATTCGGAGAGGAGATACAAATTGAATAACATCAAAATGGCTTCTGGTTATTTAAAAGAGGCTGAAATACGTTTAGAAACAGCAGAAAACTCTTTTAAGAGAGAATTTTATTCTTACGTAGTTAGACAGGCTCAGGAAACTGTTGAGCTTTCTTTAAAATCTATTTTACGCCTCGTTGGAATAGAACCGCCAAAATGGCATGATGTTGGAATCGCCCTGCGCAAGGAAAGAGAGAGGTTCCCTGAATGGTTTCAATCAGAAATCGATGAACTCGCATTCATATCCAGAGAACTGAGAGGAGAAAGAGAAAGAAGCATGTACGGAGACGAAGAAATGGGTTTGCCCCCATCTGAGATATATACGAAATATGATGGCGAACAAGCCTTGAAGTGGGCTAAAAAAGTCTTTGAAGCCTGCAAAAAATTAGTTGAACAATATTAAAATTTATCACGATGGACAAATTTCAGAAGAATAATCGCGTTATAATGGTGAGAAAACTGAGGATGGTGGTATTTAGGAGTTTACTCACCAGAAGATCCTTTTAAATTTAACCTCAGAGTCTATTGGGGTGAATGAGTCATATCATGATTGGAAAAAGCATTCTCAGACTTTTAGACAAGTTTTTCCTCGTGGATAATAAAACATATTATTCATCATTGATTAGTGAAGTGCTGTTTGTGTTTCCGTGAATTTCTTTCTTTTTACATGAAAGAACGATCTATGGATGAAAATGCTCCAAATGTGTGAGGTCTTATGACCTATAATCCAAAAATGCCGTTTGGAAGTATATTTTAAATAACAGATTTCTATAATGCACATGGAATTTATCTATCTAGACACGAACATTTATCTCGATTATTGGTATGACAGAAAAGACCGCCTAAGGCCTCTAGGAGAATTCGCATTTTCCATTTTAATGAGGGTCATTGATTGTGAATTTATAATTATTATATCAGACCTTCTCTTAAAAGAATTGAGTACTCAAATAAATGAAAAAGCAATTGAAGAACTCTTTTCTGATTTAAAAGCAAAGGATAAATTAATAACTTCAAAAATAGAAGAAAAGGACATAGAAGATGCAAATGAACTTAAAAGAAAGTATCCAGAAGTCCCTTTTCCAGATCTTCTTCATTATACAAAAGCCATCAATACCAACGCAAGATATTTGATAACAAGGGACGAACACTATGATTTGCTGCCAGAAGAAAAAATACTCATTAGAAAACCAGAAGAACTTTAATCTAATTTTAAATCCTTTATTATATTTTTTTCTTCTCTTTCTTTTAGAAATTCCTTCCAAATTTTTTCTTTATCTTTATCAGTTAATTGTTTCCCGTTTAATGACCCGTAATGCTTTGCAAGGATCCTGTAGGGGCTAGAGACTGGAATTTCTTCGTCGAGTATTATTTCTTTAACATATTTATCGAAATCTATCACCTCCCCAAATTCCGATTCTCTATGCGGAACAGTAGATTTCGCGAAGTTAATTAAGTCATTAGTTCGCTTAAATTTCCAGTCTTTCAAGACATCTTCTAGCGTAGAAATCTCTTCTTTTGATAGTTTCACAGTTGTTTCACTTACATTTGGCTTGAAGAAAGATGCTTCATGCCCATTTTTTGTAGTTTCATACTCTATTAAAATATCTTCCCCAGAAATAACTTCACCTACAAGAGCAATGTCAGGACTCCATGGACCATAATGGTAATTATAAAAGCGCGCGTTTGTTAACCTTTTACCGAATTTTTTAATATGGTATATCTCAGATATATAGATAAGTTTCATTAGCCTTCTCTCTGTCAGGAACCTGGTTTTAAATGCAAAATATACAATGATATCACGGATTTTTTTATCAATGAATCTCATACTTGAATTTTGATATACAACAAAATTTATAAGTTTTTTGGAATTGAGTTCGCTAAAGCTACGGATTACCGCCTTTTTAGGGGAAAACCAAGAAAATAGAAGTTGATAAAAAATTTTTGATCATATAAATTCCTAAAGCTCAATAACGTCTCCTGCTTTTTTTATAGGCCAAATCCAGCATCCATCAATCCTTTTTACTCCTCTTTCTCTCAGTTCTTTCTTGGCTTCTTCTATGGTTCTCTTCATAAAACCTTCTCGATCATAGATTATGATTCCATCGTGAATTGCATCAAGAATATATCCTGCTCTTGCCTTTATGTGGTCCAAAAATTCCTTGGGAGTCATCCATATGCTCTGAATGATTGAAAAGCCTTTTTCTATATTCCTTACATACTCCGCTCTTTTAAAGAAATCTTTAGGCAAGTCTTCACATACAACTATAAGATCTATATCGCTTTTTGGAAAAGGAAGCTCTTTTCCTTTTGCAAGAGACCCAAAGAGCAAAATGCCTATGACTTTACTTTTTCTTATTTTGTTTGAATGTTTTATCTTATTAAGGTAATCATTCAGCAATTTCTTATATTCCGAGGAGATTTTTTGCAAGCCTTAAAACCTCCGCGCCATTCTTAAAAAGCAATGTTGATTTTGTTGCATCATAAATTTCAGAAGGCATTATTATCCTGTCCACTGTCTCCCAGCCATATCTTGGAAATTCTTTTTGGCTTTCAAGAATATGAGAAAGCGAAACAATTCTTTCAAGAATTTCAAGTTTTTCTTTTTCTAAACTATATTTATTTCCCCTTATTATTCTTAGCTCTATTTGGTGAGATGGAAAATTCTTTCCCGGCTCTATACCAAAGTAAACCAGTATTGCTTTACAAACCTTCTCACAGCATTGTTGAGCATGAAAAACAGCGCTGGGAAATCTTTTATTTTCTATACTTATCTTGGCATCTTTATAATCTTCTTCCGCCATTTTTAGCCAGTAATAAGCCTTATCCGTATTTTTCATTGTACTTACAATGGAAATCTTTGTTTATATTTTTATCTCAGAAAGTAAGATTCGTTATCTCTCCGAACTTGCGTGGCATTCTTACAAACATAGATTTTCTCGCAGGTTTCCCAGCGAACCATAAGAATTTAGAATCATAGACAAGATCAGATGTTAAATCATGGAGCAATTGAATATCAGAAGGTTTTGAGCCTGTTCTAGCAAGATCCTTCATCAAGGGAATTCGACTTATAGATCTGGTTCTGTATCTTCCTTTAGAGGTATAATAGTACTCATCAGCCATTATTTGAGTGATAAGCTGATATCTACCCTTTAAAAATGGACTCTCCCGGTTCAAGCCCTGAGTCATATTGGATACTTTTTCTTCATTTAAAATCTTTTCTAATGTCTCCAATGTCTTTTCTGTCCTGAAATAAGTTCTTGCAAGTTCTCTGGCATTCTCGAAACTTGGATATCCAACTAAACTTCTTTCTAATGCTTTACCTGTTTCAATATAGGCCGCGAGTCTTGCCAATAAAACAGAAATCGTAGGATCATTCGCATTCAGTGCATATTCTTTAATTTTGGTTTCATTTTGGATGAATAAAGGCTTTTCCTTTACTGAATTAACAAGATACCTAGTTCTATACAATCGAACAATTATCTTACGAGCCGGAAGCTTTCTTTTGTGTATCGCATCGACTATCAGAACACTTCCTGGAGGCTCTCCCTCTTTCTTAAAATCAAATATGTAGTAGGCTCGGCTTTCGTAGTAGTAGGGACCATCTACTATGACCTTTTCACCTTTAAGCATGAAAGGATAACCTTCTAAAACTTTTCTCACTTCAGAATCGGAAATCCCTTTAGCGTATATCTTCAGATCCATTTTACTCGGATCCATGACCTGTTTTTCCATTATTTCTTCAGGCGTTTCTATTGCAAGAGAAAGGGTGAGAAGCAGAATAAGAGTCATGAAAAATAATTTTCCACGCAGGCGTAGAATTGTAACTAAGAGAATTATAAGGACAAACGCTAATAACTTGTAGTTTTTGTATGAAGGAGATCGAGGCTCCCTGAGCACTTCCTGTATGCCCATTATTTTCTTTCTCGAATCTATCTCAAGTTTCATTGCATTACCGTTTTCTTTAAGAGCGGTTACTTCGTCTAATATGTCTTTATCTGTAACAGTTAAATTGTACTTCTGCCTGCGCTTTTCTTCTGGAAAAACAGTTATTAGAGAAGAAAAAGCCTCCAAATCTGATACAAAGACCATGTAATCAGAATAAATCCTGTCGTACAATTCAGTTAGTTTGATACAATCTTCGTATGAAAGCTTGCCTGTTCTATTTACTATAGTTATTCTTGCCTTAGGGATATCTTCTTTAAAATCAATCTCTATTCGGGAAGGATTTTTCCAGTTCAAAATTTTATTGGTTAAGCTACTGCATGCTTCAATGTCTTTACCCAAAACCTTATAATCTTGTAAACTCTTTAAAACGATTTTCTTTTCCTGATCTGAAATCGAACAGTACTCCATGAAATTTTTTACGTTTTCTACATCATAATCAAATGCCTTGGGCAAGAAAGAAGGATCTCCCAATGAATAAAACAATGGATCTTCTCTTGTTACTTCATAAAAAGAGTATGTAGCAAGTATCTTCTTTTCTATGGTTGAATTCTCAACCAAGTTTGCATTGGCATCGTAAACAAGTGAATTTTTTACTTCTCCTTTTGATACGAAATCTACCAGATAAAAAGGATCATTCCTGTAGTATATTGGCCCCTCTATCATGACTACTTCTTGAGGAGTAGCAAGTTCTTTTGCCTTCTCTCTTATCTCTTCCTTAACACAAAAAGCCGGCATGAATAATAGAAATGGTAGAATAAGAATTAATAGAATAAAAGGTGGAACAACTTTGAATTCTTTTCTGATCGTTATCCCTCCAAGCGTCTTGGTAATCTGAGGAAAGTTTTAGGCTCTTTTACTCTCATGCGCCATAAAAACGGGTTGTCGTGAATGATATCCGACGTAAGATCGTGGATCAATGAGAACATTGTAGGTCTCATACCCTTTTTTATTAATTCAAGCATTATTTCTAGACGAATCCTCTTGAAAATTCTGTTCTCTGTCTTTCTTATTATGTAGTAGTCCCAAGCGGTAAGACTACGGTTGTATTTTTTCATGAGAACCTCCTGCCATATTAACTTGTCCAGTTCTAGGTATCCGGTAGAGTTTAAAATGAATATCCCCTGAATTTCTTTATCGCTATAGGTAACCGCATAGTACTTATGGTCCATAACGTGGTAGGGACCATCTATAAATGCACTTTCGTTTGCATAAGGAATAGGATAACTGGATAAAATAGAGGATATGTTGAATAAAACCAACAGTAAAATCAAGATCTATACCTCCTGAATACATAAATTACCACGGAAATCACCATCAATAGAAGAATAAATTGCTCTAAGATTAACCTTTTCGCAACATCATTTTTATGCAGTATTTCACTCCTTCTTTCTATTTCTTTTGCGATTGAATCTTTGTTTTCCATACAGAGTTCTACCTCTCTTTTAATATCATAAACAGTAATTTTGTAGCCGTATTTTTCTCTAACGACTAAATCGTCTGGATAGTCTTCCATAAAACCACTTAGATCTAGCAAATAGGAAATCATTAACTCATAATCCCTTAATATTTTTCTGTACTGTTCCTCTATTCTTAATGCTAATTCATAAGAGGGTGCACTTCTAATTTTATGCTCAAGATTCGAGCACAGTATAATGTCTTCCATTGTTTTATTGTAGGCAGAGAGGAATTTATCCAAAGTTTCTCTTTGAGATTGATTCATTGAAACGAAATTCGAGAATAGTTTTATCTTTTCGATCTCATATTTAGTCGCCTCCCTTATTAAACTGGAATTTCCTTCAAAATAAAAAAGGGGCTTTAAAGCTAAGAAATTCTCTAAATTTTGATCTCTCTGGACTTCAAATGGATTTTCTAAAAGATTTACTATGGGCAATAATATGAAAGTTGATGATATAAAGATTACAATGCCTTTGTCGTACATTCTTCCACCTATAATCTTCTGTTACGAAAGAATTTTAATATTCCCTTGGATTTTAACATATCATGGAAATCATAGAGGTAACCTTCATTTTGCTTTGTATTTTGATGTATCTTTTCTGTTACTACAGAGATGAAGAAAAAACTAGGAAGAGCCTGAGATACTCATACGATACCTTTCTGAATACCTTTTACCTATTGCTCGCTGGTATAGCCTTAGCAGGTATAGTTCATTCCGTACTGCCAGAAAATCTTGTTATAACTTTTTTGGGAGGTTCGCATGGATATAGAAGTATATTATTCGGCGTTGCCCTAGGTTGTATACTTCCAGGAGGACCCTACATTCGATTGCCAGTTGTTGTGACCTTACTACAACTTGGAGCGGGAATTGGCGCTGTTACAGCACTCCTTGCAAGTTTTTCCCTCTTGTACCTGCCTCAAGCATATGCATTTCTGGATACACGCATAATGAAGATCCAGGCGCTTGCAATAATCACCGGAGCATTTTTCGCTGGAATCATAGCGAGTTTTATGGGTGGTTTTCTGTGAGAAAAAGTGAGCAATGGATCTTATATATAGTACTCGCCTTTTATTTTGCCCTCTTTACACTGGACAGCTCTAGATTTAAGGAGGCTCTTTCATTTACGGTAGACCTTTTTTTCGAAGTGCTACCTCTTGTGATAGTGGCAATGTTGTTAGCAGGCTTAACTCAAAACTTCATGCCTGAAAATATCGTTTCTAAACTCTTGGGTAAGAAAGCAGGAAAGAAAGGACTTCTATATGGTGTGCTACTCGGTACCATAACTCCTCCTAAAGGTCTGTTTAGGTTGCCCCTGCTATCGACTCTCCTCAAACAAGGCGCTACGTTAGGATCTGTAACCGCCCTTACCGCTTCAAGATCAATTGTTTTAAGTTTCCCCCAGGCATATGCATTTTTTGCTTTTGTTAAACCAAATGACCCTGTCTTTGGATTATTACTTGTTTGTTTAATCTCCTTTGCAACTTTTCTTAGTGCTTTATTATCTGGATTCTTGGCTGATTTCTTTGATGAGGTGTTATTCAAAGAATCTCAAGAATGAATTTTTATATCATCTTGTCCAAAGGCTCTTTGATGAAGGAGGCGATGTTCTACTCTAAAAATAACGGTAAGATAAGGTGCAAGCTTTGTATTTTTCAATGCACGATTGAAGAGGGAAGAAGAGGATTTTGCGGGGTAAGAGAAAACCGAAAAGGAAAATTATACAATCTTATTTACGGGAAACTTACCAGTTTTAGCGTAGATCCTATAGAAAAAACACCATGCTTTCATTTCTACCCAAACAATCGTTTTTTGATGATAGGAAGTGCTGGATGCAACCTCAGGTGCGAATTTTGCTTAACTTGGAACATTACTCAGGTTCCGCTTGAAGAAATAAGTACCGTCTTCTTGATGCCTAAGAAACTTGTTAGGGCAGCTTTAGAACTCGATTGTAAGGGCATCGTATACACTCATTCTGAACCAACTCTCAACTTAGAGTACTATTCAGAAATAATGAAAGACGCTGATGAAAAAAAATTATTAAATGTATTTGCTACAAACGGATTAATTTCAAAAGATGCCTTTAAGCACATATCTAATTACACGGATGCAGTTATCATCTCTCTAAAAGGAGATGATTCATTCTACAGAAACGTTTGTGGGAGTTCAAGAAAAAAAGTCTTGAATGAAATAAGAGACCTTGCTTTATTTATAAAAGAGGAAAAAATTCATTTAGAAATCGTTTATGTCTTAATACCTAATTATCAAAAAAATTTGGGAGAAGTAATTAATTTTGCGGGGCTTTTGAACTCTCCGCTAATTTTTCTTCGATATATACCGAGTTACAGGATGGACAATATAAGTTCTACTCCCTTAGATGTGATGGAATCAGCGTTAAATCTCGCTTATGAAAGCGGATTGGAATACGTTTACTTGGAGAACATTTATTCCCATCCTGGGAAAAACACATACTGTCCCAAATGCAAGAATCTAATTATAAAAAGGGAAGGATACGACATTACTGATTGGAAATTAATGGAAAAAAAATGTAAATGCGGAAATGAAATACCACTGGTGTTTTAAATGAAATTGAATCGGAGATACCTTCTAAGAATTGGCTCTCTCTTGATATTTTTCTTTTTATGGGAAGTTTTCTGTGATCTAGGTTTAGTGAGTTCTCTTTTCCTTCCAGCACCTTCTAAGGTTCTTCTAACCTTCATCACGCTTATAATGAACGGAGAATTGATTACACATGTAAAGGTAAGTCTCTATCGAGCGCTCTCCGGTTTTTTCATAGCAGCGATTATCGCTATACCCCATGGAATCCTGATAGCCTTGTCTAGGACTGTTGAAGATATTTCTAATCCTATCGTAGAGTTGTTTAGACCTATACCTGCTGCTGCTTTAATTCCTGTCGCAATCTTATGGTTGGGCATTGAAAATGCCTCAAAAATCCTGATAATTGCTTTTGCCTGCTATTTTCCAATACTTCTAAACACGATATCAGGAGTGAGACACGTGGATTTAAACCTTGTAAACGTGGCAAAATTGTTCGAGGCTTCTCGCCTTCAAATAGTTACGAAGATAATCTTACCTAGCGCGACCCCATTTATAATCACGGGTCTAAGATTATCCCTTGCTGTCTCTTTGATACTGCTCATTGTAACTGAAATGATTGGGGCTAGAGCAGGCTTGGGATTCTTGATATTGGATGCGGAATATGCATTTCAAACCGAAAAGATGTTCGCCGGAATATTTACCATAGGCATGATAGGATTCATATTCAATGAAATTATGCTCGCAATAGAGAGGAGGACGACCAGATGGAGAAGAGAGATAAGAGTCTAAAAGAACTGAAGGAAATGACTCTCGATGAGATACTAGAAACCGTGAGAAGAGTACATGGTCATGTCTGTACGGCCTCTTATTTAGGGGCCAGAATGGGTATGTTAGCTCTAAAAAAACTTGATATTAAAAGGAAAAGAGATTTATGCGCTACAGTGGAGGTTCTAACCTGTGCAGCAGATGGAATAGCCAGCGCAACGAATTGCTCTTTTGGAAGCGGCAGATTAACCTTCAAGGATTATGGAAAGTTCGCAGCCATATTTTGCGATCGAAGAACTGGCAAGACCATTAGAATAAGGTGCAGAGAAGATGTTGATGAAGAGCACATAAGGTATGGATCTGAGTTGGCAAAATTTTACGAAAAGGTAGATAATCTCTCTGATGAAGAAGCAGAGAAATGGAGAAAGGAATTATTTGATATTGAAGACGGATTGTTAGAGAAATGGAACAAAATGGGAGATGATGAACTGTTCATAGTTTCAGAGGTCAAAGTGAATCCAGAGGACATGATGTATCCTCTGGACACTCAATACATAACGAATGCGATAAAATGCGCTCGATGCAATGATCTGGTGGAAGAGAGAAAAACAGTAGAAAAAGATGGAAAGAGATACTGTCGCCCCTGCGCAGGAGAGGGAATTTATAAGGAAATCAAGTAGGCAAGAATCTATAATCTAATAAATCTTCCCCTGTAACATTCTTTTCTAAAAGCGTAGGATCGTAATCTTTTATATCACTTATTATTTTATCGAATGTTTTCGAATCTACCCTGCCTGAGGGATTATTTGCAGGCCATGGGATTTCTGTGGCTATTTCTCTTGGTATATCTGTGTATTTTACAACGAGATCCGGTAACTTGTCGGGGTTGTTTTCTCCCCATTCAATACCCTTTAGATAAGCCCTAACGAATTTTTCAACTTTTTCTGGGTGCTCTTGTATAAATTCTTCCCTGAAAAAAACCACACTAATTGGAAATCCCTCTGGATACACGTCTCCTGGAGTGATTAAAATTGTCACGTTGTCTTTTACATAAGGATAGAAATAGGGGAAGATGAAAGCAGCATCTACCTCTCCTCTCTGAAGCACCGGGACCATTTGAGGCACTGGCACTTGAACCAGTGTGACATCCTTAACCGGATCTATGCCGTTCTCTTTTAATACTCTTCTGACTATAAAGTCCAGCGTTGTTCCGAATCTATGCACTGCAATCTTTTTGCCCTTTAGATCCTTGATATCCTTTATTCCTGATTTTTTTAAAACAACTAGCCTGTCTCCAGAATGTTCCTTAGTTTCTAATGCTCCCACTGCAACAATTTTCAATGGTACTCCTCTGGAAACAGCTTTTATAACCGCAGGTACAGATCCCATCACGCCGCCATCTATCTGGTTTGCAATTGCCGCTTGAACTACACCGGATCCTCCCCTGAAAGGAACCCATGTGATGTTCAATCCTTCCTTTTCGAAGTAATTGTTATATATCGCGAAGTATTCCTCGTTGGCAACGCCGCTGAGTTGTCCTATCCTCATTGGGAGTTCTCTTTCAGGAACTCTTGAAATGCAACCGCTCAAAAGTAGCATTACAATAATCATGATTAGTGTTAACCTAGTAATATACATATTTGCAAGTTAAAGAAGTTGAGGATATTTAAAAGTTTCCGATATTTTAATGCAACCTTTGGATTAATTAACATAAAGATTCATAAACCTCTTTCAGTGCAAAGATAGCGCCTCCCCTCATGAACCCTGCTTTTGTCTTAAATGGATCTAATCCATAGTCTTTTATTATCTCTGATGTCTCTGCATAGATCTTTTCCATTCTCTCAGCATCTGGAGGCTTTAAATTTTCTAATGGTGTGAATGGTCTAGGATAAAAGGGCAGTACGACCGGTAACACCCCTAACTGAGCTAGGAACTCTGCTCCCTCTAACAGTTTCTCATCCCTCTGTAGACCAGCTAGAAGGGTTGAGCACACCTGATTTTCGTCAAATATCTCTAAAGACTTTTTAAATACCTCAACATAGTGTTCTATGGGTATCATTCCTTTTCCAGGCATCAATTCTTTTCTGTATTTCTCATCAAAAATCTCGATGTTTATGTACAAAGAATCCGCGTTTTCCAGTAAATCCAAATATTTAAGATCTCTAGGCGGTTCTCCATTTACACTTACCTTAACGTCGAATCTCTCTTTTATCGCATTCGTTACCTCAGCTAAAGGCTTAATCCCCCTATCAGGTCCTTTTAGAGTTCCGGTAGTAAGATTTACATGAGTCTTTATTGACCCCTCTTTTAATGCCTGTTCTACCAACTCCACAATCTGTTCTTTATTTTTCTCAGCCAGTTTATCCTCATATTCTGTAACGCAGAATTTACACTGTTTTTTTACTCTCCAGTAGACACATCTCTGACTCAGATATATGATAAGAAAACCAGGTGCGACATAGTTACAAAGGTCTTCCATTTTTATTCCCTCAGAAGTCCTTTTGTTCAAGAAATCGGGCCGAGGTAAGAATCTTATCTTAGCGAATAACTCATCGCTCTTGAATACAAATTGCTCATTTCCAATTTGCCTTATTTCAAAGGGAGATTCTTCAGTAAAATATCCATTGAGTATTCCAACAGGAATTTCATCCATGAAAAATGACATGAAGTCCTGAGTTACGCCAGAAAATCTTTTTTTCAACTTATTTTCCAGATCAAAATCTATTCTGACTCCTTTTGACTGCAGTAATATCTTTTTTCTCGCAACATTCATTATTTCTAATGAGTCTAAATCTTATTTCTTAAATGTTATCTCAAATGAAAGAGTAAAAATATAAGAGATTACAGTGGTTCTTATGGCATTCCAGACACTTTATCGTGGAGATCAAATATGGCAAAGATAAGTATAGAAAACTTAACAAAGGTATTTCGCTTAGATAACTCTGATTTGGTAGTTTTAAAAGATTTGTCCTTAGATGTAAGAGATGGCGAGTTTTTAGGTATTGTTGGACCAAGCGGGTGCGGAAAAACAACTCTACTGAATATAATAGCAGGATTAGAAGAACCCACGCATGGAATCGTAAAAATCAACGGTAAGGAGATTAAAGGACCCGGACTTGATAGAGGCATGCTTTTTCAGGGCTATGCCTTATTACCCTGGAGAACCGTGATGAAAAATGTTGAGTTGGGACTAGAGATAAGAAGAATAAAGAAGAGGGAAAGGGAGAGAATCGCAAAATATTACATAGAACTGGTTGGGCTAAAGGGCTTCGAAGATGTTTATCCAAGGGATCTTTCTGGAGGAATGATGCAGAGAGCCGCTCTTGCAAGGGCACTTTCAACAGATCCTGACGTGCTCTTGATGGACGAGCCATTCGCTTCGGTAGACGCTCTGACCAGTGAGAATCTACAGAGAGAGTTGCTGAGAATTTGGAATAGGACGAAAAAAACGATAATCTACGTGACGCACAACATTGACGAAGCCATTTATTTATCTGATAGAGTAGCGGTAATGTCTTCAAGACCTGCTAGGATAAAAGAAATAATAGATATAGAACTCTCAAGACCCAGAGATGAGGCAAAAACAAATCCCAAGTTTCCGGAAATAAGGCAGGAGATTTGGGATCTATTAAAGAAAGAGGTTAGAGATAAAGAGACATGTTTAGAGGGAAGATCCGATGAAATTCGAATCTTTAAGAAATCTTTTTCCAATCGTAAATAAGTTCCTCTACTTTAATGCGGCATCTCTTTCTCCTTACTGCTATCCGGTCATCGATTCTATGAGAAAATTTGAACTTGAGAGAGCAATTTATGGATCTTTATGCTTCGATAAGTGGTCTCAGGAAGTAGAAGATTGCAGGAAACTGGCAGCAAAGATCTGCAGGGCTAAAGAATCTGAGATAGCCTTCGTAAAGAATACATCTGAGGGCGTAAATCTTGTGGCTTTAATAATAGACTGGGAAAAGGGAGATAACGTGATCGTAAGCGACCTAGATTTTCCAGCAAACATATATCCTTTCCTAAATCTTAGGAGAAAAGGGGTAGAGATAAAGTACGTGAGGAACGTAGGTGGAAAACTACTGCCAGAAGAATTGGAGAGAGAAATCGATGATAACACAAAGTTGGTTTCAATAAGCTCAGTGATGTACGGCAATGGCTTCAGAGTAGATTTAAATGAGATAGGAAAGATCTGCGTTGAAAAGGGTGTTTTACTCCACGTGGATGCTACCCAATCACTTGGAGTCTTTGAAATGGATGTAAAGAGCTACAATATTGATTTTTTATCAGCAGGCGGATACAAATGGCTTCTTTCTCCGTTAGGATCTGGAATTTTCTATATAAAGGAAGAATTAATAGACGATCCGCCTATTCTAGGCTGGTTATCCGTCAAAGATTACAAAGCCATGAATATTTACAGATATGAGTTAAAAGATTCAGCATCCAGATTTGAGATAGGAAATATGGATATCTCGGCTATCATCGGGATGAAATCCGCTCTCGAACTTATATTTTCAATAGGATTAAAGAAAATTCAAAAAAGAGTACTTGATCTGGCTACATCGCTCTTAGAAGGACTAGAAAAATTCGAATTATTGAGTTCTTTTGAAAGAAAAAATAGATCAGGGATTATTTCAATTAAAAATAATTTGAATGAAAAATATCTCTTAAATAAAGGTGTTATAGCATCTTTTCGAGAATACATAAGGTTTTCACCCCACATATACAACAGCGAGGAAGACATTTCTAAACTGCTGGATATATTGAACAGCATAGGGTAAGGAAGTAGTTAATGGAGAATAATGAAGACAGGTTATGGAGGATAGAAACAGTATAAATTAAGAATAGATTAAGATGCCTTTTGGTGTGACCATGCACTATCACAACGCCTATCTCGATGTGAGGAAGCCAAGGGTAACGTTCGATGATATCGCTGGACTCGAAGAGGTAAAGGAAAAAATCAGGGAAATGATTTGCATTCCCTTAAAACATATGAAAACATTCAATAAATTAAATCTTAAGGTTCCAACTGGTGTTTTTTTATGGGGTCCGCTTGGGTCAGGAAAGGCTATTCTAGCAGAAGCCTCTGCAAGTGAAGCCGGAGTTAACTACGTTTATCTCAGAGGAAGAGAGGTAACAGATCTTCCAGAGGCTGTTTCTAAGGCTTTTAAGCTTGCCAGAGAAAATAAACCATGCATTATGCATATCAGCGATCTGGACTGGATTGTTCCAAGAAGAAATTGTTCCTACGATTGGGGAAATCGAGATGAGAGGGGAAAACCAGATAAGATAGCATCCAAAGAAGTCTCTGAGATAGTATTCAAAGGCATAGATTCATTAAAAGAAGATTCCTATATTTTAGTGGTAGGATCGGGATACAGACTTGATGTAGTTGATATGGCGATTTTTAGGAGAGGTAGACTTGAGAAAAAGATCTATGTTCCTCCTCCCAGTCAAGAAGATAGATTGAAGATCCTAAAAATGTATACAAAGAATTATCCTCTTGCAAGAGATGTTAATCTTGAGGAAATAGCCAGAAAAACAGAAAACTTTGTTGGATGGGATCTTGAAGCATTATGTAGGAGAGCAGCCTTAAATGCAATTAAGGAGAGAGGAGATTCATTTGATGAAATATCTATGAAAGATTTCTTGGACGCAGTACATGAAATAAAGCCCTGGATGACTCAAAATATAAAAAAGAAGTACGAAGAGATACTTAGAAATGATTGCATGCACAAGTATTTCTTCTGATATAGATGATTAATAATCCTTTATGGAATAGTTTTTATAGAATAGAAAGGATCCAGGCAATCTTTGCATAAATTGTCCGTCAATTTTTCTTTCAAAGTGATTTCTCCGCATTTATCACACCTTTTTACATCAAGGGAATCTTCCTCTATCTTAAGATTCAGCTCTACATCATTCACCTCGAAGAGATCTTCATAGTCCTTTTTTTCTATGTAGTCAACTATGTTCCTTCCCTTTCTGAACAGCAGTTCCAATTCCCATCTTTTTTCTTCTTCATCCATTTTAGAAAGTCTTTTACGGACCATTTGGGCTTCTTTTCCGTATTCAAGACTTTTTTCAACTATATCATCTTTTATTTTTATCCTGAGAGACCTTCCGTCCTTCTCCCTGCTGAATACACACGCATATTTCCCGATATCTCTAAAAATAAGATTTGTCTTTCCGAAAGTGGCGCCAATAGTCCACTGTATTCCATCCACCATGCAGTTTCTTATTTCGGGAATCGCTATGATCCCCTCTTTTTTTGAGTTGATATCCAAAAGTTTTAGAGCATAGTTAGACATCTTGATACCAAGTATGGACATTGGACAGATGTGCCCGTGAAAGTCCTTGAAATTCATATTATCCCGGTGGTAATATGGTCCTCAAAGATATTGAAGTTTATGTAAGGAAAAAAATCTCTGAACTAGAACAGAAAGAAAAAAATTACCTGTTGATCCTATGCTTTTTCGGGTATAGAGGCGGATCAGCAGGAGAAATCAAATTATTAAAGGATAAGTTTAATGCAGAGAGGACAGAAAAGTTAGAGGAACTCATTGAAGACTTTGAATATAAATCAGGGGAAATGAAGACGACTTATGTGAGGATAAGACCTGAGTTTTACAGGGGGGTTAAGAGTGTCCTCCTTGAAGGAGAAGATCCTCCGGTACTATGATTTTAGAGCAAATAGATATCATGATCTCGATGCTCCATCTATTTTAGGGGAGGTGAGAAAGGAGGGTCTATATGAGCATTTAAAAATCATGAATGTCTCTAAAAAGGACCGCATATTAGATGTTGGATGCGGAACAGGAAGATTTCTAAGAGAATTATCCAAAATATCAGACTTTGTTTGTGGATTAGATTTTTCAGCGGAAATGTTAAACAAAGTAAACTCCTCATGCTTTCTCGTTAGAGGAGATGCAGAATACTTACCCTTTAAAGATAATAGTTTTGATGTAGTTAACTCAGCAGGATTAACCGCTGTATTTAAATCGACAAAGATGATAAGAGAGATGATAAGAGCCTCTAATAATCTAGTAATCATATCTTTTCCAAAAATAGAATCTTTTAACGGCTATTTGTTTAAAATTTTCAATTTTTTCGGGAAAAACAGTTCTTTATTCGATTTCTGGTATTCTGAGAAAGAAATAAGAGAGATATTCAATGAACTCGGATTTGAATATGAAATTAAAAGACTTGGGCACGAATACTTTCCTCAGAGACTTTCTAAGCATATGTTTGGTATGTGGGTAAAGATTCATAGGTATTTGAGAAAGATGTTTCCATTAAATTTTTTTACATCTAGGTACGTTGTTATCGTGCGTAAAAAAGCCCCGGAGAGCTAGAAGATGGCAAAAAACATTAAAATAGCTACCTATAATGTTAATTCCATAAGATCCCGCCTTCACATCGTAATACCATGGCTTGAAAGAAATAGACCAGATATTTTCTGCATGCAGGAAACTAAGGTGGAAGACAGAAAGTTTCCAGTGAACCAATTTCGAAGAATCGGCTATCATGTCGCTTTCAGTGGATCTAAAGGGAGAAATGGCGTTGCAATAGCATCTCTTGAAGAACCAAGGGATGTGAAATTTGGTTTCGATGCAGAACCAAAGGATAAAGATAGACTGATTAAGGCAAAATTCCAAGATCTTACAGTTGTAAACACATACGTGCCCCAAGGTTTTAAGGTAGAAAGCCCGAGATATGAATACAAACTGGAATGGTTTAATAGATTGAGGAAATTCTTTGAAAGAAACATGAATATGAAAGAATATGTAATCTGGTGCGGAGACATGAATGTAGCGCCTGAAGAAATCGATGTTCACAATCCAAAAGATTTAAGGAATCATGTTTGTTTTCACGAAAAGGCAAGATATGCTTTTGAAATGGTAAGATCAATGGGGTTTGTTGATATCTTCAGAAAACATAATATTCAGGCTAACCAGTACACTTTTTTCGATTACAGGGTAAAAAATGCAGTAGAGAGAAAAATCGGATGGAGAGTTGATTTAATACTTGCTTCTCCACCTCTTGCTGAAAAATCTATAAACTGTTACATAGATATACAACCGAGGCTCGAAGAAAGACCGTCTGACCATACAATAGTGGTCGCTGAATTTGAATTAAAATAAGAGAAAGAAATTCTCGAGAGAGCTTTAAGGCATTTTCCAGCATATCTCGGTGTTAAGTTTTTTGAATTATGTTCTCATTAGGCATTTCCGAAATCTTTAAATTAGTTTTGCTCATTTAATTTAAATCCGGGAGGAATTCTAATAAAAGAAATAAAATGGCATGAATGGGGAGAAAAAGCCTTTAAACTTGCAAAAGATTTAGATAGACCAATATTATTGAAAATTGGAGCGAAATGGTGCCATTGGTGCCATGTAATGGAAGATACAACCTACAGAGACGAAGACGTAGTAAACCTCGTGAACAGTCATTTTATAGCGATTAGCGTCGACAACGATAGGAGGCCGGATATTAATCAAAGGTACAACATGGGTGGCTGGCCAACAACTGTCTTCCTTACCCCAACAGGTGAAATCTTGACAGGAGGCACTTACTTTCCTCCTCAAAAGCTGAAACTCCTTTTGGAACGTGTCAGCAATTACTACAGAGAACACAGAGATGAGATTTATGCAAAGATATCAGAATCAGAACATTTGATCGAAGAAGAGATAAAACTACGAGAAGGAAAACTGAATCAAAAAATCATTCATGATGTAATTGGATATATAGTGGATTCATTTGACCCAGATTTTGGCGGATTTGGAAACGCTCCAAAGTTTCATCACTCAGATGCCCTAAATCTATCTCTTAAATGGTATAACAGAACTGGAGATGAATATTACCTAAATATAGTCCTTAAAACCCTTGATAAAATGAGTTCTGGGGTAATATTTGATCATGTTTATGGAGGATTCTTCAGATACTCAACAACTAGAGACTGGAGCATTCCTCATTTTGAAAAGATGCTTGAGGACAATGCAAATCTCCTGAAAACTTACTTGAATGCATACGCAATAACTTCTGATTTAAAATATAAGGAAACAGCAATAAAAATATTGAATTACATTGATTCTAGACTTTTTGATAAAGAGAATGGAGGATTCTATGGAAGTCAATCCGCGGATGAAGAATTTTATAGATTGGATGAGAAAGAAAGGGCATTTATGAAAGAACCACCAGTAGATAAAACAAAATTCACGAACTGGAATTCAATCGCCATATCATCATATCTCCATGCTTTTAACATTCTGGATGAAAAGAAATATTTAAAATATGCTTTAAAATCCATTGAATTCCTATTGAAAAACAGTTATGAAGAGGGAGAAGGAGTCTATCACTACTCAAACGAACTCAAAATTTTATCAGATCAGATATATTTTTCAAAGGCACTTATTGATGCTTATGAATCCACAGGAAAAAGAAATTTCATCGAATACTCAAAAGATATAGCAGATTTTATCCTAAAAAATTTTTATGATAACTCAGGGGGATTTTTTGATATCATGGAAGATAAAGGGGCTATAGGGAATTTAAAGATGAGAAATAAGGGAATTCAAGAGAATGTTATAGCAGCGCAAGTTTTTATTAAACTTCATTATCTTTTAAGCAAGAAAGATTATATAGAGATAGCTGAAAAAACCCTCTTAGCCTTCTCTGAACTCTATCAAAGATACGGAATATTTGCATGTGCGTATGCAGACGCGGTAGATATGTACCTGTATCCTGTAAATTTGGTTATAGTAGGCCCAGAGCGTGACGAGGGCACAATTAATCTTCACAAAGAAGTTCTAAGATTTTTTGAACCAAACAAAATAATTGAGATTTTAAATCCCGAGAAGCATGAAAAAAGGATATCAAAACTAAATTATCCAGTTCATGAGGAGCCAAAGTTGTATGTTTGTGCAAACGAATTCTGTTCTGAGCCTATTGATGCGGATGAAAGGGCCTTTGAAACCATGAGTAATTTTGTCAAAAGTAGGCTATCATTCAACTGAATTTGAATTTTTATCCTTGGGTTTTCAGTATGTTATCTATCTCCTCTGCATCCTCAATACTTTCATCGTTTAAGGGAATCAGCCTTATATCCGATGCTGATCTCACACCTATACCTATTTCAGATGCTCTCTTTATTTGATCAAGTTCGAAGATTCTTCCATTCATTACCTCCTTAGTAGACCCGTATCGCCTGAGAATTGCAACTCCGACCGCATCTATAGCGACTCTATCTTTACTGGCGAGCATCAGATCGGGCTTTACCAATTTGCCTCTTTCAGGACCTTCATTCACAAAAGCCTTTATGGCATCCATCAATACTAGATCATTGGTATAGAATCGGTTGACCTCTGCTATCATGAGCCTTTGATAGGGTGACGCATGCAGTTCTAGCATATAATCGTAGAACTCTCCGGGAATTTTTTTCGCTACCAAGCCTATTGAATTCTTAAGGGACATGGTGAAGTGCCCGCCAAATCTATGAGTTTTAAGGCAACAGGTTTGTACCACTTTGTCAGCATTCAGGAAGACCTTTGAGATATAAAAGCCATTTAGCCAGTGGGTTCCGTCTGGTTCGATTTTTTTCCAGCCATCTTTGCTTTCTTCGTCTAGTACAATTACATTGAAGTCCAAATCTTTTGATAGCGAATAAACGCCCATTTTTTCAAGAACTTTTCGGGTGTTACCCATTCCACTTCTTTCTGCCAGCGTAATATCACTTGCTCCAGCTTTCTTTAATTCCTTCACAATGTTCTCAAGGGTATTTATGTGCGTTGTAGCGGGGAATGGATCTGCGCTGTTAAAATTAGCCTTTATTGCAACTCTTTTTCCCGTGTACTCGCTGAGGTTGAATCTCCTCAGTAAACTTCTCACGCCAAAATTCCTGTCTGAGGTCTTAATCAAAAAAACATCTGCACTCTTGCTTGGAGTTTCTATTGGTTCCATCCTCCTTCCACTCATAGCAAGAAAATAACTACCTAACAGAGCGCTTAAGCCTCCTAAAGCAGTTGCGATAAATTTGCGGCGGGATAATTTCATCAGAACCACCTTTACTAAAGGTTTAAATCGTTGTTGTACTTCCTATAAAAACATTGATAAATGAAGTTTAACCCAAGATTTCTGTGATTCGGGTAGTATCATTCGATGTTGATGGCACGCTTATAGATCCTGTATTCGCTGATTTAGTTTGGAATCAGGGGATACCTGAACTGTATGCGGAAAAAGAAGGAATCGACTTTGATCAAGCAAAGAAATATGTACTGAAGGAATATGCGAAAATTGGGAAGGACAAAATAGAGTGGTATGATTTGGATTACTGGCTGCGACATTTTGGTCTAAATAGAGATTATGATGAAGTTCTGAGAAATTTCAGGGATAAAATAAGGGTATACCCTGAAGTTACTGATGTGCTGAACTATCTATACAAGAAATACGTTCTTGTGATTTCATCCAACGCAACCAAGGAATTCCTAGATGTCGAGTTAGAAGGACTTAAAGATTATTTTTCCAAAATTTTCTCTTCTATCTCTGATTTCAATCAGGTCAGGAAGTCTGCTAATTTTTATTCCAAAATATGTCAGATTTTAAAAATTGAACCTTCAGAGATGGTTCATGTTGGAGATCAGTGGGAATATGACTATCTGGTTCCAAAAGAACTTGGCATCAATGCTTATTACCTAGACAGGAGTAGTAGAAAATCTGGCGACGATGTGATCACCGATTTAAGTGAGTTGAAGAATTTAATTTAGCTTTGCTCAAAGAAATGACCTATGTGCTGTTTGATTTCTTTTTCACCTATCAGTTCAAAATTTTGAACGAAATCTGGCAATAGTCTAAAGAACCTTTCTTCTTTGTATCTTTCATCTCCCAAAATGAATACTGCTCTATCGTACTCTGATCTTAAGGCTCTACCCAATGATTGGGAGGCTCTTCTTAAAGCAGGGACGATGTAAGCGTAGTAAGTTCCTTTTTCTTTTCCGTATAGCCTGTTATAGTAATCAAGATACAGTCTGGTTTTCACCGTCATCTTCTCGAAAGGAATGCCTACAAGGAAAATTCCTTCCAACTCCTTTCCTGGGAAATCAGCCCCTTCTGCAAATCTCCCTGTTTGGGTAGCACAGAGCACCCCCTTAACATTTTTGTTGGCACATTTTTTAAAGTCATCCAACGTTTTTCTGCTCTCTTTTCCGCTCATACCCTGTCTTTCCATAAACAATCTTCTTCCATGGCTAGATATTACATCTTTTAGGCCAGCATCAATCAAATCCTCTTGAATCCTGTAGCTGGCGGAGAATATGGCTAAGTTGGCATTCAGTTCCAGGAAATCTGATATACACTCAACATATTTTCTTTTCATTTCATCGCTCAATTCTTCACCTTTTGTTGAGACACCTTTAATAACCAGCGATTTTACATTCTTCTGGTTATAAGAAGCGGGAACAGAGTTGCCAGCATAGTTATCTAATCCAATGGTCTCAGCAAAGGCATTTATTGGATTCAAGGTTCCAGAGCAAAATATACATCTACTAAAGATTTTCCACCTGTCCTTTAGGATCTCTTTGGCGCGCATATCCCATATTTCAATGCTTACATTTCTTCTCTCTTTCTTCGCAATAAATGCGATTCCATCAATATCAATGGCTTCTATCAAAAATCTCCAAAAAGTGCCTAGATGATAGAGGCTTGATCTTGGTCTTTTTCCTTCCCTTAACTTCTTCTTTCTCGTATGATTTCCGAATCTTTGCATATTCTTGAGAGATTCTTCAAAATCTTGGTCAAATAATTTTAGAAAACATTTAGCATCGAATTCGGTTTCTTCTTCAATATTTAATTCTCTTAGACCTTTTGCCATTATTTCAAGATTTTCCTTTACTTCTTCAAATCCTTTCCATTCCTCATATTGTTTTAGTTCTTTCATAGCATTCCATATTGAGCCTAATGTAATCTTATGAGAATTTAAGTTTGAAAAAGCATTCTGTAAATTATGGGCTTCATCTACAACTAAAAAAGAGTTCTTAAAGCTGATCTTTGATCTAATTCCCCAGCTTATTTTTTCATCTATGATGTAATTATAGTTGAGACCTATAACCGTTGAGTACGGAAGCAAATCTGATTGCGCTTTGTACGGACATATCTCTTCATAAGAGCAGAAATCAATTATCTCCGAGTAAAGCATGGGTTCACTGATTTTTTCGATTAAATCAGATGAATCATAGTTCTTTTTGTATTTGCAGTCTTTTTGCTTGGTTTTACAAAAAAGAGAGACATCCTGCCAATCTACCTGTTTATCCATCTTGAGCTCATGAAGCAGCAAACACATATCCTTCTTCCCGCGATAGGATATGCCAAGTATATCTTCCCCAAGAAAAGAATTTATGATTTTCAATTCTTCTATAGGTCTGTCAGTTTCATTGCCGGTTCGAACAGCCCAGATTATATGTTTTTCCTGCTTTAAGGCTAAAGGCAATAGTGCTGCAAGAATTACAGGGGTTTTTCCGAATCCTGTAATGGCATTTAAACAAACATCTTTATTTCTGAGACTTTTCTGGATGAATTCTATGGTTTCAACCTGATTCTCCCATGGTTCATAAGGGAAAAATTTGACATCGAGCATATGAGTAGAAAATTAATTAAAGTAGAAAAAGTGTTTGTTTGCTGAGACTATGATTGTATGGACATCGATCAATGGACTTTTCATCTCATGTAAAATTGAAGGAGGCCTACTGAGAGAAGTAAGGTTCGCTCAATCAGGAAAAAGAATCGGGAGTAAACTGTTTCTCGAACTATTGAACAATGCAAGCATAAATTGGAGGGATTTCTCAGAGAAACAAGAGACTGTTTACAGAGAACTGTTGAAAGTTCCAAAAGGAAGATTGACCACGTATAAAAAGTTAGCAGATAGATGCGAAATGAATCCAAGGGAAGTTGGGAGAATTTTGGGAAAAAATCCTTTTCCCGTAAGAATACCCTGTCACAGAGTTGTCATGTCTAATGGTAGTATCGGAGGCTATCATGAGGGAATAGAAAAAAAGAAAAGACTTTTAGAGTTTGAGGGACTCAGAATAAAAGACAATCGGATTTTAGATTTTGGGACGGTCTTACAGAATAGGGGAAGTACGAAATAGTAGGGAGAATGTTAAGGGTTAATCCCTTACTCCTGCTTCAACTATTCTGAATACACATTCTCCTTCTGGCATGTTTGGTGAATCTACCAATCTTGCTATCCTCTTTCCACCTTTGCTCTTCCTGAGGTACAGTCTGAATGTAGCCTGATGACCTACAACATGACCCCCCACCGCCTGGGTTGGGTCACCGAAGAACATGTCTGGTCTTGCCATTACTTGGTTGGTGACCAAAACAGAGAGATTGTAGAGATCAGCGAGTTTTTGAAGGGTGTGTAGGTGCCTGTTTAACTTTTGCTGTCTCGGAGCCAACGTACCTCTTCCAACGTATTCTGCTCTAAAATGGCTTGTCAAAGAGTCTACTATTATAACACCAACGTCTTCTTCTTTAGTTATGTCTTCTGCCTTTTCAACGAGGAGCATTTGATGATCACTATTATATGCCCTAGCAACATGAATGTTTTTCAGGGTTTCTGCAGGATCCAAACCTAATGCTTCCGACATTTGCTGAATTCTTTCGGGACGGAAGGTATTTTCAGTATCCACATATATTGCTCCTCTTTCTAATCCACCTTGCTCCTTGGGCAACTGAACGGTTACTGCGACTTGGTGAGCTACTTGGGTTTTACCTGATCCAAATTCTCCGAAAAGTTCTGTTATTGCTTGAGTTTCTATTCCTCCTCCGAGAAGGTGATCGAAATTCTTGCTGTTAGTAGTAATTCTTCCTATTTGCTTCCTTTTCTCGAGAATTTCGTCTCCTCTAAAAAATCCCATGTCACAGGCGTTTCTGGCTGAATTTATAATTTTTATCGCAGTGCTCTCACCTATATCTGCTACTTCCTTTAGCTCTAGGGCGGTCGCAACTGCGATTGATTCTAGGGAAAGATAACCAGCCTCTTTTAACTTCTCTGCAATTGCAGGACCAACTCCTGGGAGCTCCTCTAAACTCTTAATTCTTTCTGCCTCTTTAACCATCCAAATCTAACTCCTCTACCAATACCTTTGCCTCTTCTAAGGGATTTACGTCACTTATTTTTCCAACTCTAAATTCCAACTGCCCTGTAAAATCATCAATATTTGTTTTCCCAGATAGTATATATTCCTTTCCTAGTATTTCTTCTTTTTTAATCTCGAAAATTTCAGAATCTTTTTTAATGGAGTCTTCAAGTTCTTCTGCTTTTATTTTCAACAAGTCCTCAGCGACTTTCCCAAAGAAAACAACCTTAATGTTGGCGGTTCCATCATCAATCATGCCACTTATAACCAATCTTGGCTCTGGCTCTATTTTGCCGCAGTTTTCACATACAAACTCTCCATCTTCTTGACGAGCCCCTCTCTTGCATATAGGACAAGCATGGTATAAAGGTTTTCTATCGTACAGATGAATCAACATACCTCTGATCTCATAGAATCCTTCTTGGGTAATGTCATTTATGGAAACTCTTTGGATTTCTCTCTCAACTATTTCTACCTCTTCCAAATCTTTCTCTTCCTCGACAAAAATCCTTCCCCGCCAGCCTAAGTGGAGTTCAGGACCCCTTAGACCTTCCCTTGAGTATGCGTCGAATACCTTTATCACACTTCCTTCGTCGATGTATCCGTCTTCCACCAACTTGACATCGGAGTCCCATAGGGTAATGGGAATGGTACCGGTTTCATCTCCAACTATCAGGGTTACAGCCCTTCCAGTTCTGCCTTCTCTTTCGAATTCCCTTATTTCTGATGTCCAGATTACTTTTCCCTGTATGTTTACACTGTCCATGCCAACCTCGACATCAGATATGGGAATAGTTTTTGGAATTTCTACTTGGGGCGGTTCTTTCTCTATATCTGGATCCACTTCTATCGACCCAAATCTTCCCAAGTGACATTCTACTCCGGTTAAACCTTCCTTTGAGTAGGCACCCTTTATCTTTACTATGTCACCCTCTTTTAATTTCCTTACATAATCTACGTCTTTTCCCCACAAAACCACTCTAATGCTAGATGTTTCGTCTAAAATTTCTATGTTTGCTACCTTACCTTTTGAGCCATCTTGTCTTTCAAATTCTCTAGGTTTTGAGACCTGAGAAATTCTTCCGATCAATGTGAGGTTGTTCATGTTTGCCTTAATTTCGTTGATTTTGATTGGTTTAGTTTCAGGCAGTTCCAACAAATTTATACCCATTTCCTTTGCTACGACGTGGGCAGCCCCTTCTGGTGTTATTAACCCTCCAAATTCCTGTTGTTTCTTTTGAACCAACTCTATAATTGTATTTTTATCTTTTTTGGTTCTTTTCGAGATTTCTTCTACGATTTCATCTAGTTTTTTGTCCATGTTAACACCTTAACCTAACTCTTTCCCATGAAGGATATAAAAGGTGAGATCATGTCTGTCAATTTCTAGCCTTTGGGAAGAATACAAAAAGTGAAAGTGAATGTTCTTATACACCCTTGCCCACCTCACCTATTCTCCTCCTTATTACCTTCTTCAACAATAAAATGTTTTCCCCAGTTTTCGCAGAGACAGGGATAAATCGATCCAGCCACTGTCTCCAAGGCGGTAAGAGTCCTAATTTTTCGCATATTTGATTTAAAACTTCGTCTAACTTTTCTTTCCTTATTTTATCGATTTTATTCACTACCAAGAGGGGATTGAGATCTAATTCCTCTAGCAATTCAAAAAATTCTATATCTATTGGTATCTGCCCCCTCCTTTCCCATCTTTCAACTATCTCCATAAAACTTTTACCGTCAATTATCTGAACTCCGAAGAGAATTTCTTCCCTGTTCTCCTCGATATATCTGATCAGGTCTCTTTTAACCCTTTCTTGAACACGCCCGGGAACTCCGTACATAAAACCGAAACCAGGGAAGTCCACAAAAACTAAATCATTTAGGAAATACTTGTTAATTCTCCTTGTAACTCCCGGTTTTTTGCCCACTGGAATTTTTTTTCCAGTAATCATTCTTAGAACGCTTGATTTCCCTACGTTTGATCTCCCAACAAAAATAACCTGCATTGTAATTCCTTTTATTCGGTTTGAAAATATGCCTAGATGCCGAATAGGTGGATGGCAATCTCAGCCCCTACGAGGACAAGGGTGAGTCCAATTACCGCTTCTGGACTTATGTGAATTTTAGATTCTTCTACGTCCATGTATCTGACCAATCCAGCAGCCGAGGATGGTAGTTGGGTTCTTTCTCTTTTGCCTCTTGCTCTCACCATAAGATCACCATCGCAATATCTATAAAAGACTTCATTCTATAAAAACTCTTGTCCTTAATATGCATTGGAAATCTGAACGATTTGAATTTAAGAAATAAAAATTTGAAGGGCTGAAGATGATACTGAAAAACCTTTTAATATTTTATTCCGAGGATTTAATTCCAATTTCTGGTTATTTAAAAATAAAAGGTGATGAAATAACAGAAATAGGTGAAGGGTACAATTTTTATGGAATAGACATGAAAGGAAGATGGATGCTTCCATCTTTCATTAACACCCATACCCATTTGGGAGATTCTTGTCTGGTTGAACAATGTTACAGTTTGAGTTTAGAGGATTGTGTCGGACCAAAAGGGCTCAAACATAAATTACTCGGGAAAAAAAGCAATGAGGATATAATAAATGGCATCAAAAGCTCTTTAGATATTATGCTCGCCTGTGGAACTCTAGCATTCTGTGATTTCAGAGAAGGCGGGAAAAATGGCATAATTCTATTGAAAGAAGCGCTGAAGCATTATCCCATCAAGGGAATAATCCTCGGAAGACCAAATGGAGACTACGATGCCATTGAATACGCAGATGGCTGGGGAATTAGTTCCGTAAGGGATTACAACGAAAGAGAACTAGAAGAAATGAGCAATAGAAGAGGAAAAAAGTTGCTGGGAATCCATGCATGTGAGATATACTCAGATGAATTGTTGGAATGCATGAAATATGAACCTGATTTTCTGGTCCACCTAACAAAAGCAAGTGAGTATGAGGTTGATTATGCAATAAAGAAAGAAGTACCAATCGTAATTTGCCCGAGGAGTAATCTATACTTTCGACTGGGAATACCCTCTGCGAGTATATTGAATTCAAAATACATCTGCCTTGGAACAGACAATGCCATGGCTAACACACCAGACATACTGGAAGAAATGCGGTTTTCATTTCGTCTTTACAGTAATATATCAAGGGATACAATAGATCCAAAGATCTTTCTCAAGGCTATAACTGTAAATCCATCTGAAGTATTAAAGTTGGACTTTGGCATTATTGAAGAGGGCAAAAGGGCAAATTTGGTGATAATAAACCCAGAAAAAGAACTTAAATGGGCGAAAGACCCATTGTTGGCCTTTGTTTCCAGAGGAAGGAGTGAGCACGTTCATCAGGTGGTAAAAGACGGTAAAATTTTAATATGGAAGTGATTCTTCACGGTAAAAAAACGGCATGACACCTCGTATGCTATTGTACCAACCATATACCAAGCATAGTTTATATATGATGACGAAAATTAAAAATGAGGCACGAAGTTGGTGACTCCGGATGCTTGTAAAGGAGATAATGATTACCAACCCCACAACCGTCAAGGTACCGAGTAACACAATAGAAGCCATTGAGATAATGAAAAAACACAATTTATCTTCTCTTCCAGTTGTAAAAGAGGGTACGGATAGGCTTGTGGGAATAGTTACAAGGTCTGACCTCGCCAGAAATCCAGAGGAAGAACAACTAGCTTTAGTAATGGTGAGAGATCCGGTAACCGTATCTCCACATGATGATATTAAAGAAGCAGCGAAAATCATGGTGGAAAGAGGATTCAGGAGACTCCCTGTTGTAGATGGTGAAAGTTTAGTCGGACTGGTATCGGTCCACGATATTGTTACCAAGGTAATTCCAAAAACAGGAATAAAAAAGACGGCAGAGAACATCATGACAAGAAAATGCACCCTCGTATGGTCCAAAACTCCTCTTTCTGTTGCATTAGAGATTTTAAGGCTCTCAGGCGAGAGAAGCCTTGTCGCCGTCGAAAACGATGGAAGATACATGGGAGTTGTCTCAGAAAAAGATTTCGTATCTGTTTTAGAGGAAGAATCTGAGGACACCATTGTGAATTTATCTACCATATCTGATGGCGATATATGGACCTGGGAGAGGATTGACAGTAAAGACAAACACTACGTGGTAAAAGAAAAATTCAAGATGCCTGATTTGGTTGTTGAAAACATAACCAACAAAGAAGTTTTGAAGGTAACAAAGAAGACTCCGATTCAGGAGTGCGCTAGGAGAATGAAAAAGTCAAAAATCGATATCCTACCGGTAATAGATGCTGAAGGAAGAATAGAGGGAGTAGTTAAAGATACAGACTTGGTAAGAATATTTTTAGATTATTCGGAGTGATTTAAATGGCTAAAAGAACAAAACTGGATAAGGTTATGGAAGTTTCAATCAGAAGGGGTTTTGTCTTTCCTACGGCTGAAATATACGGTGGATTCGCTGGTGTATATGACTTTGGACCCATAGGTTCTCTCCTCAAAGATAAAATCGTCAAACTATGGACAGATATGTTCGTAAAAAGCGAAATTGAGCCTCCGGTATTCATGGTAGATGGAGCAATAGTACTGCCATTTCCAGTTTTAAAGGCGTCTGGGCATGTAGATCATTTCGTAGATCCTGTAGTCGAGTGTAAGGAATGTAAGGAAGAAGTCAGAGCGGACCACCTTATAGAAGAGGAAACTGGGCAATTTGTGGAGGGATTAAGTGAAGAAGAGTTAACACAGATAATTAGGGATAACTCCATAAACTGTCCAAGTTGCGGTGGAGAATTGGGAGATGTAAAGGTCTTTAATTTAATGCTGGGGACGAAGGTAGGCAGCAAGGGAAGCGTAGCATACATGAGACCTGAAACAGCCCAGATAATGTTCCTAGACTTCAAGAGAACTGCTACTTCCATGCGTCAAAAACTTCCATTTGGTATAGCGCAGGTAGGAAAATCCATGAGAAACGAAGTCTCCCCAAGAAAAGGTCTTATTAGACTGAGAGAGTTTGCACAGATGGAAATAGAGATGTTCGTAAACCCAGATAAGATTAATGAGCATCCAGGCTTTAAGGATAAAGAAAATGTAAAATTAAGACTTTTGACAAGAGAAGAGCAGAAGAAAGATGACCCGAAAATATTGGAGATAACCGCAAAGGAAGCATTTGAAAAAAGAATATTGCCGAACAAATTCATGGCTTATTATCTCGCACTAGAGACAATATTCTACACAAAAATTGGTATACCATGGGAAAAATTTAGATTCAGGCATATGCTACCCGAAGAAACTCCTCATTACAGTGGAGGAAACTGGGATCTTGAAGTGGAGTTGGAAGGAGGGGTTATAGAGATAGTGGGCAACGCCTACCGGAGAGACTACGATTTAGGCAATCACGGAAAGCATAGCGGCGTAGACCTCAGCATTGAGGACAACGGTAAAAAACTAATAGCCCACGTTGTGGAACCCTCTTTTGGCGTGGAGAGGAGTATATACTGTGTGCTTGAACATTGCTTCAGGGACAAGGGCTACGACAGGGACTGGAGCTGGTTCCAATTTCCTAGAATAATAGCACCAATAGAGGTAGAGGTATATCCTCTCATGAAAAGAAATGGATTAGATACGCGTGCATGGGAAATATACAAGGAACTGAAAATTAGTGGGTTTGATGTATTGTATGATGATAGAGGATCGATTGGAAGGAGATATGCAAGAGCAGACGAAATAGGCTGTCCTTTCTGCGTAACAGTTGATTATCAAACCTTGAGAGATGATACAGTGACCATAAGAGATAGAGATACAATGAAACAAATTAGAGTGAAGGCAAATGAGTTGAAAGATATTTTGAGAAACCTTTTGAAGGAAGAGATAAAATTTGAAGAAGCGGGGGAGTTAATAAGTTAATTTTTAGTTCATCCTTTCTTTAATAAAGATGCAAGGAAAAGCAAGAGAATAACAAATCCGGCTAGAAAAACAGGTATCATCAATAAAAAAACAGGTTTCTTTCCCTTTTCTATTCCTCCCTCCTCCAAGATCTTTTGCCTTAATTCTTCCCTGAATTCCTTGTAACCATGCCATCCGACGATCTTCTTTTCTCTGTTTATGAGAACAGTGGGCGAAGTAGATATTCCGAGTTCAACTGCTTCTTTTGACATATCTATGTCAAGACCGCGTACATTTATTTTTTCAGAGTTGATTATTTTGGCATTTTCAACAATCTTATTTGCCAGAGGACACTCAGCACATTTTTCTCTGGAAAAAATGATGATTTCAACCGGCTTTTTTAATTTTTTTAGATCATCAAAGAAGGTATCTCTACTGGATACGACTATGTTTCTGGATACAGATAGTTCTTTGAATTCCGCATTTATGGTGTAAAGTCCTTTTTTCGATGGGCGAAAGGTTCTTACAATACATCCAACGTATCTCGTGCTTCGATGTTTGACCTCAATAACTCCGTATGGAGATTCTACGGTTACATTTACAAAAGACACATCAAATGGCATGCCATTATCCTTTGTTGTTATAAACACTGTTATAACCTCATTTGGCTCATAACTTTTTTTATCTGTATAAATTTCAACCTCAAAAGAAGAAACAGGTATTATTGAACAAAAAATTAAAGAAAAAAGAATTAAAAGATGAACCTTGTTGCTGTATATAAAATTAGGCATACGAAAACCCCTGCCAATCCAATAGATGCATATCTAATCATCCTTTCCAAGTAAGCGAGTTTTTCATAGTATTTTTTTAAATTTCTTTTATATTCGTTTAACGTCTTTAACTCAGTTTTCAATATTTCTTTCTTTCCTTCTAGTTCAATTAACTCAGCTTTCTTTTTGATATTTCTATTCTTAAGTCTCTCAACATCTATGTACCCAATTCCACTCCATGTATAATGTTTCTTCCAGGTGGAAATTCTATTCGGCAAGACTGGACAATAAGTCTCATTACATTCAATCCACTCGTAAACAACCTTAAGGGTAAAACTCTTCTCAGGCAAAAGATAAACAGAATAAGACTCTCCTTCTTCTAAATTTGGTAAAAAGTATCTCTTACCGTCGCATTCAACGGTTGGATTGTATATTACTGTGGAATTAGGATTGTACAAAGTAACATTAACTGAATTTGAGAAGGATACGTTTATCAGCAAAATTGCTAGGAGCCAGATATGAATCTCCTCCATAAAATGATGGATGATGCAACTAAGCCAATGTCTAACATGGAAAACAAAATTATTCTGGTTTTTAATGAATTGTTAAGAGCTTCGTAGCTTTCAATTATTTCCTGTGTGGTTTTAACAGCTGAATCAAGATTATTTAACTCTGTTGTTTCACTATCAATCTTTTTTACGAGATCAAAGTATTCTTGTTGAATATCTGCAAGTGACGAATGAGAGAATATAAGCATAATCATTATCGCTGGCAGCATCTTACCACCGGAAACTTTTTTATCGTTTCTGATCTATGGATCTTCATGGAAAATAGGTGGATTATATTACTTATATTGCTTATAGGTGTTTCCCTGATGATAGCGGGAATTATATATAAGCAGCACTACTGGTCAAGGACGATTGCAAGCCTACCCTGTCTATCATGTCTGGGTATAGCATGAGGTGATTTATTGAGAAGATTGCTAACTTTAATTGTGCTATTGGCCTTCATTGGATGTATCTCCGGTGAAGAAAAAAAAGACTGGCAAACAGTGGAGATATCAGATTTAAAGAGATTAAATCTTAAGACCGTCGATGTCATATTTGTTACGAGCAAGTTTTGCGAACCTTGTAAACCTGCTAAAGCCGCGATGGCCGAGGTTAAAGAAGAGGCAGAATCTCTCGGAATTTATGTCAATATAATGACCTATTCTGTCGATAATGTAGAAGACGTGAATTCTTATCTCAGTGCTCTCGGTGTGCTATCTGAGTACGGCGGCGTTCAAGCCCTGCCGATAGTGAGATTTTCCAATCTTGAGTTGCTTCACGGACCTAAAGTAGAGAATAAGGATAATTACAAAAAAATGTTCATTTGGTCCATACTTCAAAATGATCGGTTAAAAAAAGAGGATACAACTACTGAAAAGACAATAGAGATATATGAGGTAAGGAACCAAGGTAAGAAACTAGAGCTGGTTTCCAGAAAAAAATACAAAATATGAGGTCTGGATTTGAGAAACAGGCTTAAATTAACGATAATCATAATTGTTCTTTTTTTATTTTTTTATCCGATCTATGATTGGTATCTAAAGGGTTTCTCGTTTTATGAGTACTGGACAGTTGAAGAGTACAATCCAAAAAACCTATCCCCATTAGATTTGGAGGTATACCATTACATCTATCTTTACCCACATGAATTCACACCTGAGAAATGCGCGGAGTACTTGAAGAAAAAAGGGATTGACGCAGATCCTGAAATGATATTAGAATCTGAAAAAAGGCTGGAAAAAATGAATCTCTTTGAAAAGAGATTAATTCATCATCCTGCCTACATATTCTTGAGCATGATAGTTATACTTCCTCTTATATGGATCATTTTTAAGTATTGATGGAATTCTTTGTCTGAGCCTAAAAATCAAAAGGTATGAATTCTAGTTGAGGGCTACAAGATCAAGGTGGCTTTGTACCCTTTATTTAATTTCTCATACTTCACTCCTCTGTAATCTTTGTGTGAAAGGTTCAATATGAATTCACTTGGGTTTATGTTCGCCTCTTTTACTATGTTTATTAGATAATCTAGTATTTCTTGATTCAATCTTTTATATCTATTAGAGATGCTCCGGCTTAAATCTAAATATAGAAAGGATCCCAGAGAAGCAGCTGAAATCAAGAAAAGCAATGCTGAAAGATAGGGATCCATTGAGAAGACTATTAAAGCAACGAGCAGAGATGCAAATATTCCTAAAACCATATACCACCTATAATCTTTTAATGACATTTTTTCAATTTTTTCAATTTCTGATTGCCATTTCTGAAATGTATAGAAATCAAATTCTTTAAATGGCAGGTATGGTTTGAGTTTCTTTTCTCTCTCCTTTAGTAGATCTTCGTATTCCTCACTCATTTTGCGATCCTTACCGATCACCTTTCTATATTTGTCTATTAATTCTACCAGATTTTTTAGATCTATGGCAACTTCTCTAACGAATAGATGGTCTACTCTTCTATTTATTTTTCTAACTTCATCCAAAAATTCCAGTCCCTCAACTTTTGGAGTGAATTCTTTTATCTCATGTTTGTCTTCTTTTTCAATAATCTTTAGATTTGGTTCTTGCTCTAATTCCTCAACTTCAAAGACGGATTGGATCAGTTTTTTATCTTTTTTCTCTTCAATTTTAAAAGAAATATCTCTTGAAAATTCTTTTTCTACATCGAATATGGAATAATAAACAGTTTTTTCCTCGGGTTCTAGTATATTGAATGAAAATGTATTAAATGAAATATCTTCTATGAAATTTTTCTCCTTTACATCTCTAGGAGACCCTTCTTCTATTTTAAAATATAAATTCTCAATGGATTTTTTACCCTTTTCTTTTGCTTTTTTCAGTTCTTCGATCATTACTCCAATCTTGGATGGAGATTGATCGTTTATCCTCTTTGCTATGTTTTCAAATATTTTGTTAACTTCACTGTCCAAAAATAAAGAAGTAATTGGTTTTTCCAATGCAACTGCTTTTTTCATCAGAATTTCTTCTGGTATCCAGCCTAAAATCTCGGATTCAAAAGCAGATTCTATTTCTCGCTTGGATATTTCTTCAAGAGATCCTGTTGCTCGATTAACTATGACTCCTAAAAAATGCATGCCGTATCTTTCTGCAACTGCCTTAGTCTTTAGAGCATCAGATATGGCAGAGGTTTCTGGAATTGTAACCACGACGAACTCAAATCCCTTAAAGAATATTGATGAAGCATCTTTTCCAGGTGGAGCATCAATTAGAATATAATCAAATCTCTCAGATAATTTTTCTATCACATCTATTATTTCATCCCCTAATGGACGTTCCCAGTCCAGTGTAAAGCCTGCAGGAATTACCTTGACACCAAAAGGAGCATCGTAGATTGCTAAATCAAGATCTTTCCCATCTATAACATCTAAGAGGGTATATGGGGTATTTTTCAGCCCAAATAATATATCTAGGTTCGCCATTGCCCAGTCTGCATCTATTATAATGACCTTTTTCTTGAGTTTAGCCAGTGAAATAGCTAGATTGCATGCTACCGTTGTTTTGCCCACGCCTCCTTTCCCCGAGAGAAACGTTATAATCCTCATGTGATCTCCTACAAGTTACTATAGAGTACAGTAAACTAATTGATTACTAATACTAAAATATTTTTGGATAATTCTGTTGTCTGACAGAAATAAATTCAAAAGAGTCTTTTGTTACAGTTTAGGTGTAATTTTTTTCCTCTGGTCCCTCTATTTTTTCACTCACACCGAAGTACTTTCTTATGTATTCTTTCATCTCGTCGTCTGAGATGCAAGAGCGTCTACCCTCTTCGTCGTAGAGTTTATTGATCTCCCTGTGGATTGCTTTGATTCTGTGATCTTTCTTATCAATTTTTACCTCTATATGCATCATTTCCCCTAATAACTCCTCAACCTTGTGTCTGATTACATCCGTACCGGATGTGTCTCCTATCAACAATTGTCTTGTACCGCCTACAACTTCTGGTGGAAATGGTTCATAGGTAAATGGATTCTTCAATATTCCTGCCGTATGAATTCCGCTTTCATGAGTAAATATGTTCTTTCCAACTACCGCTTTGTTCCTTGGTACATGGAGGTGGAGTTCTTCCTCCATGAAATTCGCGAATTCCGTTATTGAAGATAGATCATACTTTTCGAAACCTTCTACACGTAAGGCTAGGAAAATTAGTACCTTTTCAAGTTCAGTATTTCCTGCTCTTTCACCTATCCCTAAAAAAGTTAGACTAGACCAATTTGCTCCGTACCAATAACCTGCGAGAGAATTTGGAGTTCCAAGTCCAAAATCGTCATGTATATGGGTCTCGATCTCCTTTACGCCTATATTTTTCAATTCTTTAATGATTTTGGGTATGCTAAAGGGTAGATCAGACTCTGGAAAAGGTATTCCCATCCCCACCGTGTCGCATACCCTGATGATGGTGTTTTTGTCTATTTCTAGGATATCCTTTACCAGAGGAAGTACAAAATTCTTTATGTCCGCTCTGGTGTTGTCCTCCAAATGGCATCTTGTTCTCAGTCCGTGGTCCACCGCATACTGTAATGCATTAAGATATTTTTCTCTCGCCTCCTCCTTGCTTTTGAAACCAATCTTGTCGAATATGTGAACATCAGATACAGACATCAGGATTCCGGTCTCTTCGATTCCATCCATGGATAGAATTAAATCTATATCTTGAGGAGAAGCTCTAGACCAACCCGTTACCTCTGGGCATTCGTAACCCCTGTCCAACATTTCTCTGGCTACATCCCTATCTCTTTCATTGTAGAGGAAACATTCGAGTTTTTCTATCCCTATCTTGTGGAGGTATTCAAATATAGTGAGTTTTTGCTTCTTTGACATTATCAAGCCAGGCATCTGGGAGCCATCTCTTATCGTGCTATCACTGATCTTTGGTTCTACACCGCTCGGCAACTTTATCTTTGGAACTTCCTCATATGATCTCATAAGGATCACCGATTTATTTGATTTCCCTCTCAACCTCCTCCATCTTCTTAAGTAATTCAGACAGCTCTATTAGATCGTGTACAAATTCTCCGCTAACATTAAGTAATCTAACTGCCTCTATAACGGTGAAGAAACGCCACAAATCTGAATCTAAATTGTACAATGAAACCTTATGTTTAAAATCAAGAACGCTTAATATGTGCCTCAGGTATTTTTCTCTCTCTTCTTTGATCTTCGAGTACAAAATTTCTACACATTCTTTGGATATTTTTTCGATGAGCTCATCCGAAAAAGTAGATTCTTCCGGTATCTGAATGCCTCCAAGCATTGCATACATCCTTAACTCTAAACCAAGCCATATTCTATTTTTAATTTCCTCTTCTTTTTCTTTTGGAATATTTATTACGCCTTCTCTACACAATACGGTTAGTATTGCCACATCTAGAGTTTGTTTGTGAAGTTTCATGAGAAAATTTATTTCTTTTCTCCTGAAATAAGGAACAACTTCATATCTACCAAAATCTTCTCTTCTTTTTTTGATTTCTTTAACCGTATCCGATATTATCTGATCTATTTCCTCTAATTTTCTATTCTTGGAGAGATGGTGCTTGAGATCCTTTTCTAGTTGTTTTGTAACTTCTTTCAGATCTCCTAGTTCATATCTGGCGTAAAGAAACTGAGGCATGTTGTTGATTACATCATTACAATTTGCGAATTCTTCTACCAACTCTTGGTCAACTTTGCTCAACTCCACCTTTACCATCCAAACCACTCATTTGTGTTGAGGTAATTTTAAATGTTATGGTTTCCTCTTTTTTTCTAATCTTTTGAACCTTTTTCTCTGTTCTTTTGTTTCGTTATCTAACTCCTTTAAAAAGCTTTTTTCGGCTCTTTTTAGGATGTCTGATTGCTTTCTGACAAAGATTTTTTGGATTATAGAGGAATCTTTCTTCATCTGCATCATTTTATCTATGTAGGTCTGGATTAGTTCATCTACCACGTCTTTTGCTGGTCTTATGGTGCTTCGTTTAAGGTGCTCACTTGCAATTTTTTCTAGGTGGTTTCTCATTATAGCAGAGGATAATAGATCCATAACCGTATAATCATATAGATCTTTGCCTCTTTCAATGTAAATGTATGCTTCCTCTAGAATAATATTAGATATGCGATCGTAGGCATGGGGAATGAAGTCTTCTGAGATAGAATCGAGATAATGGACACCAATTATAGAAGCATATATCTCTTTAATTTCTTCATCGGTGAACGTTTCTAAAAGTACCTTTTTATAAATAGAGAGGTTTATCAGTTTTATACTATCAGTGAGTAAGGGGTTTGCGTCTTCAAAAGAAACAATATTTTGTGTGAGTTCGTATAGTCTGTTTTCAAGAGATTCAACGTTTTGTACAACTTCCCTTGCACAATCTACATACAATTCGGCGACAACTGATGCTAGAGCATGTTCTTCACACACCAACTCATCATCACAAAATTTCTCTGCCATCATCTTCTTTTTTTCTATCTCAGAATTTACAAGCTGAATATCGACATCTTCCCATGGAAGAATGTCGATGAGTTTATCAAAAAGGAGGCGAAGGTATTCTTTTCTTTTTTCCAATCTAATCCTTTCGATACCCTTCAAGAAATCATTAATCTCAAAATTTACCTCGTCTAGGATCTCTTTTAGTTTTATGGTGTAGTTTGATGCATCCACGGACGCCTTTTTTATCGCACGGAGTCTTTCTCTTGCCTCACGCCTGAATTTGTCCTCCAAGATGTGGGATATTGTAAATTCGTCCTTTTTTTGCATAAAAGTTTATTGATCAATCAGTTTTAAATGCCTTTTGGTCGTTTATTTCGTTTCTCAATTCTCCCAGAGATGCAATTCTTTCTGCCAAGGCGTTGTGCCTGTGGATACTTTCTTCGTTAATTTGCCTTACGGTTACCTGCGTATCATCTGGCAGGTCAGTGAAGCGATTAACTATCCTCTCTATCATCATCCTCACACAGTCTTCTACAAACATGGGATTCATATGGGCTATCTCAACTACCTTTGCCTCGTCCTCTCTTTTGAGCAGTTCATAAACCGAGGAGCTCATGGATTTTTCAATGATTTCGAATAGGGTCTCCACTCTGATGTCGTATCCTTCAGGCACCTCGATCATTATGGTGCCGACCCCCCTTTGGTTGTGGGTTGGCATTGGTATGGATTCAAGGACGCTATCTATTTCATTTTTTTTCAAACCAATTTTTACAAGCCTCTCTTTAATATTTTCCCTTATTATTTCCTGAGCGCAAGGACATGCAGTCATTCCAGTAACTTCTGCTCCAACCATTTTCCTTATGGTAATATCTTTCCCTTCCCTGCACGCAACTGCTTGGGCAAGCAATTTTACGATTTCCTGCGTACTCGATTTACTTATTGGAGGTTTCCTCCTAATCATTAATTCGCTGTTCATTCTAATTTCCGCCTTGTTTGCGTATAAATGCCTTTCAAGCAGTCTTTTGGCCATTTCTGCACATAGGGATTCCACTTCATAAATCTGATCTTTTGTGGCTTCTTCCAAAACTTCGTTGATTACCTCAGGATTCCTAGACATGTGGACGCCTTTCTGGTCGTATGGGAGGTCAACGTATGCATCAAACTCTGCTATGAGTATAATTGGTCTTTTCTCACCTCTGTTTACCTCCACGAGTTTTTTCACGTTTGTAACCCCAACCCTTGATAGATGGATTGCTACTGGAGGCCTTGTGCCCTGTACATCAAGCATACATTTATCCATGAATTTCACCCAAGATTCATTGGGATATACTCTATAATATAACTCTTAGGCTTGGCTTCAATACTGGAAAAGGATATAATTGAATTTTAACAAATTTTATTTATGTGGCAATACAAAAATACCAGCATGATAGAGACTTTTGGGCTAACAAAAAAATTTGGGAACATCGTTGCTGTTGATAACGCATCAGTGAAAATCGCTGAGAATGAAATATTTGGTTTCATAGGTCCAAATGGTGCAGGAAAAACCACGATGATAAGAATGCTTTGTTGCATCCTCAAACCTAGTAAAGGTACAGCAAGCGTCATGGGTTATGATATAGAAAAACAACCAAACGAGGTAAGGCAGGTGATAGGCTATTTACCAGAGAATCCAAGTCTTTACGAAAAACTGACTCCATACCAGATTCTTAAGTACTTTGGAGAACTATACGGAGTTAAAAAAGAGGATTTGGACATTAGAATAAAAGAAATCTTGAGTATAATGGAACTTTATGACAGAAGGAACGATAAAATAGGCGATCTTTCTAAGGGGATGAAGCAAAGACTCTCAATAGCAAGGGCAATGGTACATGACCCCCCAATATTGATTCTCGATGAGCCAACAACGGGTTTGGATCCTGCCAGCGCAATATCTATTAGAGAACTGATAAAAAAGCAAAAGGAGAGAGGTAAAACAATAATTCTCTGCACTCATTACATGGACGAGGCAGAGAAATTATGCGATCGCATAGGAATATTCAACAATGGAAAGCTGGTAGCAGTGGGATCACCAAATAAACTGATAGAAAAAATAAAGATTAAAGTGGATTTAGGATTAAAACTCGATCGATATCCAGATAATCTCTTGAAAGAAATTAGAGAATCTGGATATGCCAGTTCTTTGAGCATAAATGATGGTATATTACATCTCTCCATTAGAGACGAATCCTATCTCACGGATTTGACCTCATTGATAAATAGAAATTCATGCAGAATACTTGATATTTGGATAAACAAACCTGGCCTTGAAGATGTTTTTGTGGAAGTTACCAAGAATAGAGATTAATTCAGAGGACAGCAAGAAAAAACTAATTTTGCTTAAAAATTCTTTCTTCCCCTCTTACCGGAAAAGTTTCAGTAGCATTGAGTTTAAATTAAACTCGTTAAAGGTTAAAAAATAATGGATAAAATGTCTAAAGTCGTGGTTGTTAGGGGAGAAGACCCTGAAAAAATGGTTAAAAGAGGCTTAGATTATCTGGAAGTAGAACCAGATGAGGATAAAATCGTTATAAAGCCTAATTTAATAGATAACAGACCCTATCCAGTCACAACTTCAGCAGAAACTGTTGAAGCCATTGTAAAGTACTTCAAAAAATTTGGAAAGGAAATAATTATTGCTGAAGGATCAGGGTGGTGTAATACCTTTAGAGCATACGAAGGTCTGGGATATCTCACCCTGAGGGAAAAATATGATTTAAAACTAGTAGACCTTAACAGAGACGAATTTTTAGTCAAGAAAAATCCCAATGCAATTGTTTTAAAGAAATTCGAATTCCCTTTGACACTAGAAGGATCTTATCTTATTTCAGCTGCAGTTTTAAAAATTCATTCTTTTACCGGGGTTACTTTGTCGATGAAAAACATGTTAGGCGCAAGTATAGGATCTGATAAAGGCAGATTCCATAGATTTGGAATAAATGAGAGTATAGTTGATATAAACACATACAAACTCCCCAATCTAGCGATAGTAGATGGAAGAATGGGAAATATAGATGGTGAACTGGGAGGAAGAGTAAAAAAATTTGGCTTGATGATTTTTTCTAAAGATCCGGTAGCCGCCGACGCAATAGGAGCAGATATCCTTGGGAAGGATCCTTTAAGTATAAAATATCTGAAAACAGCAGATCAGAGAGGACTAGGCACAGCAAACCTAGATAATATAGAAAGGATAGATTTAGCATAATTTTTTGTATGATTTTAATATTAAAAAAGAAGAGGAATAAAAATAAAAACGAATAGGAAAGAAAATCCAAACAGGAATATCCAAATCATTTTGTTCCAGTAAAAAATATCTGTACCATCCAATTGCCATACCGGAAACAGGTTAAACCACGCCAAGATTCCATTGATGTAGGCTCCATAAAAAATGAGCTCTCCGTGCGTGTACTTTAGAATGGGAAAGGCAAGTCCAACAATGATGAATAATACCATGAGAATTATGTTTGTCAGTGGTCCTGAGAGTGATATCAACCCGTTTTCTCTAATGGAGAGCCATTCGCTATATATGACGACCGCCCCCGGAGCCGCGAAAAGTAAATTGCCTCCAGTAACTATGACGAGCACTAAAGCAAGCAACAAACCCAGATCCCATTTCCTGAACTCAGCCCAACAACCAAATCTTTGAGCAGTAAATTTATGCGCCAATTCGTGGAATAAAAAAGAAAGAACTACCAAGAATAGCATTAAAGGGAACTTCTGAATTATATTGCTGATCGACCATCTTTGAACGAATATAAGTGTAAATGCAAATGCCAAAACCACTATGGATATAGTTATGTGTTTGATTTCTGTCCACGAAGATCGCATTCTGACACCTTTTATGTTATCCCCTTTTATGTTATCCCCTATGTTATTACGTGGTAACCAATTTTTCTATTAATGGTTTCAGTACCACTGGGAATGATATAACTGTTCCGGCTAGACTCCCTAGATTAGCTAGTGCAGCCACCAATAAAACCCTAAAGAAGTCGTTTTCGAGTAGGTCACTGAGACTTTCACTTTTAACCATATTTTCGAAGTCATTAAGACTTATTTTCCTTATCCATGCCTCTGTTATTCCAGCAAACCATCCTGCTGCTAGCATTGGGTTTAATGAAGTGAATGGAGACGCCAGACCCGCTACAACTGCTGATAAAATTGAACCTCTTGCAACTACAACGCCTAGTGAAGCCAGTATCATGTGTATGAATATCCATTTGTTAACTTCTGGTATTATGTTTATCCCTTTGTATAAGGAGTATCCAAACAAAAAAATGAATACACCGGGAACAAGAATTGCAAGGAATTTTTTTGCTGAGAATCTTTTCTTAGGTATGAATTCGAGATCTTCAACCCTTAATGCTGGGGGATTTTCCAGGTAATGTTTTATGCCGGGAATGTGTCCTGCTCCAACTACGGCGAGAACTTTTTTTTCTCCAAATTTCTTGAGTTGAAGTGCCATGTATGCATCTCTTTCATCCACAAGGACTTCGTGCGCGGTTGGAGATATTTCCTTGAGTTCCTCAAGGATCATCGCTACAACATCTTCATTTAACATGTTGTCTATTTCTTCCTCACTCAGGCTTATACAGTATCCGAACAGCAGTTCTTTAAGAATCTTAATTTTCTCGAAAAATGATAGCTTGCTCAATAATCTTCTTAATGTGATTCTAATATCCCTATCAATAAGGATTACCTCTGCATTTACTTCTTTGGCTGTTTCTATGGCTGAAATCATATCTTTTCCGGGTTCTATCCCTACTTCCTTCCCTATTTTCTTTTGAATAAGGGCCAAGAAAAGATTCGTTAAGAAAAGATAGAGGTTCTCCCCCTTCAAGAGGTTTCTAATTTCTATTGCTCTTTTTTTATGAACCAGAGCGTTGTATCTATTCAGACATAACTCTACAGCGATTATTTCAGGTTTTAGAGTTAATATTTTTTCCCTAACTTCCCTAACACTCTTCCCTGAAACATGAGCTGTGCCTACAAACTCTATCATTTTAATCCACTTAACAAATGATCTTTAATTTACCTATATTGTTATATTTCTGTTTCTATTTTATTACTTCGTATTCCAGTACAATTCCATTGTTTAAAAAATAATTCTTCACCAATCTTAGTTTAATGCACTCCTGAATGTCCTTAAATCCTTCTCCATTTACGAGGGTGGGGGCATTTTTACCACCAAATACTGTGCTACCTATGTAAACGGAGATGTAGTCTACCAATCTTCCTTTTAACATACTCCAGTTTAATGTACCTCCACCCTCTAGGAGAATACTTTTTATGCCTCTATTCCAGAGTATTTTCATTAATTCATGCAGATCTACTTCGTTTTCCCCACAAAAGATGATTTCAGCATGTTTTTTCAGTAAATCAATTCTTTCTTTTGGAGCTCTATTTCCCACAACTATTATAGTCTTCGCCTGATTATTCAAAACTCTAGCATTAAGAGGCGTTCTTCCTCTGCTATCTATTACGATTCTGATTGGATTCTTACCTTTTGCGTATTTGACCGTTAGGTGAGGATTATCCTTTAGGATAGTATTTATTCCAACCATTATCGAATCATACTTTGCTCTTAACTCATGCACTCTTATTTTATCTTCCTTTTGTGATATTTCAATACTTTTATCTGTTAGCGCAATCTTTCCATTGATGCTCATTGCTGCGTTAAGATGAACGTATGGTTTCATGAACTGACCTCGGCTTGGAGTATCTTATCTTTAATAAATATATGTTCTATCGAAATGTATTTAAGCATAGGAGGTAGAAGGAATCTGTCAGGGATAAAAATGGATTTTAGGGTCTCAATGCTGTATGGACTTGATGTATTTACTGATTCCGCCGTGTACATAGGCAAGGTAAAGGAAGTAGAAGTTATTGTTGAGGGAGAAAAAAAAGGCAAAGTACATAGCCTTGCCGTTCAAGTTTTGACCGAGGAAGAAGAGAAAGGTGTTAAAATACCCTACGATGTAGTTCTTGCTGTAGGGGATATCGTTATAGTAAAAAGACACCCCCGACTGGAGAGAATCTCTTCGGAGAGAGGGGAATTTTAGTGTATGAAAAGAGAAAAAAAGAGAGAAAAGGGGCAGAAAAATCAGAGAAATGGGAACTAACCCTCACTAAGAAGGCATTGAAGGAAAATATAGATGAAGAAGAATAAAATTACTCCTCCTTTACCCCCACAACCTCGTAGAATCTTTTCGTAATGGCCTCATCCACAAGTTTTAACAGGGTTGTCTTGTCCTTGACGTTGCCAAACAAACCCAGCGGTATTTTTGCTGCCCCTGCAGTGGCATGTCCCCCAGCTGATCCGCTGCTTCCAAATGCAGCGTTGAGTGTCTGGCCCATATGCACTCTAACATCCCTGCTCCTCCCAGATATGTGGGCTTCTCCCTCAACGATTCCAAATACGAGAACGGTAGATATTCCCTCTAGGTTGAGCAAGAAATCCGCTGCCTGAGGTAGAGCATCTCTGTTTCTTATGATCCCCACATTAGATATCAGGATGCTTCCCTTAACTTTTTTATTCTTTATTGCTTCTCCAAGTACTTCTAGAGTCTCACCAGACAAATCTGGCGTCTCTATTCTTCTAAGTTGCTCTTGATCGGCTAGAGGATAGAGAAACATGAATGCCTCCAAGTCAAGGGGGTCGGTACCTCTTTTGAATCCTTGTGTATCCGTCTTTATTCCATGTAACAGTGCTGTCGCAAGCTCAGAATCTATAGAAATCTTCTTGTAACGTAAGTATTCAGTGATTATACTTGCAGTAGCCCCAATTGAAGGTCTGAGGTCTATGTAACTGGCCTCTACATTGCTCGGTTCCACCGGATGATGATCTATCACTATGTCCACCTTTGTTTTCTTTGGGAGAGAATTGTTGGATCCAGGTATCGAACAATCAACCATTGCAATAACTTGGTATTCCTTCAAATCTATCTCTGGCATATGTATCATGTCTACGCCCAGCAGGTTAACTAGGGCTTTATTCTCTTGGTGTCCAATTTCCCCTCCGTAGGCAATATCAGCCCTCTTATCGTAGTACTCAACGATTCTTCTAAGTCCATATGCGCTTGATATTCCATCTGGATCAGGATTGTCTTGCAGAACAATTAGCACGCCCTTTTCATTGGCACCCGAGATTATTTTTCCTAATTTTTTTAACTTCCTACCTAAACCTGCCTCCTTCAATTTATCGATTATTGCCTGGGCAATCACGTCTTTTGGATATATTACGGTATCTGCGCCACTTTTAAGGAATTCTTCCCTTGATGCAACTTCTGTAGCTCTAACAATCGTATAAGCTTCAGGGTTTTTCTTTCTAATGGCCTTTAAGACCTTATGGTTTAAGTTTTCATCCCCAGTGAGTATCAGTATTACCTCTGCGTTCTGTATTTCTTCCCTCTTTAACAACTCTGGATCGCACATATCGCAGTGATAGACATTAAGGCCTCTCTCCTTCAGAGCCTCTACCCTTGTTTCGTCGTGATCTATAACGAAAACCTCTCCACCTCTCTCCTGAAGCGAACTCGCCACTATATAGCCTACCGTCCCGCATCCCAATACTGCATATTTCATACGAAACCCAACGCTTACACTAAAAAATCATAAAGGTAAATAAATTTTTTCACTACTCATGTTCATTTTTGATCATTTGGGTAAAGAGGATACCTTTCGTAGTGCATTTTTTCCGCTTCTTGTTAACTCATAAACAGACAAGTCGCCTTCAATTAACTTTTTGAGGTAGCCTATTCTCTCAAAGGTATTGATTTCCTCGCCTGTTCTTGATTCAATCGGAGCAACAACTGAAGTATCGGTTCCAATCAATTTATCTATCACTGCAAAGAATATGTTGCGATCTTTCTCTTTTTTCACAATGAAATGAGACAGGCTGGAGAGCCAGTCGCTGCTTATCTTTATGGTATCAAATCCAACATTTTTCATTATCTTATCCATTTCTTCCTTTCTGATTTGAGGGAGGATATCGCTTTTTATCAATCTATCTATGGCCTCTTCTCCAGATCCATTGTACGCATACCCTACCGAGTGGAGATGAGCCTTCAATTCTTGCATTGCTTTTTCAATGTCTTTTGGAATAAGATAACCCCTTTCAAACATTTTCTCTCTCCATGCCTTCATGTCCTCTAAAAATTCATCAGAAACATCGAATTCCTCATCTAAATTAATTGGTATCTCTTCTTCTGGCTTCCATTCTACGACTTCTATCATGAAATCCTTATTTTTTATTAACAGATCTCTTACTTGGGTTGGTGATAGGGAAAAAATATCCATTATACCTTTTTTTTCCTCCGCTCTTGAAAATATTAGGGGTAATGCGTATTCTCCTTTCAGTGGTGTGAATAGAACAGGTGACTCAAAAGAAGCAAGTGCGATGTCTCCCTTATGGAGGATGATCTTCCCTACCTCAGTGCCGTAATGGGTCTTGGAAGATATCTGGATGTAACCTGTAAAACTCCAGTGCCAGAGGGTATCGAGTATCTCCGTAATCTTCGTTTCTGGTAGTTTCAGTCCGACCTGATAGGGCCTCCCAGCAGGTATATGTAGGATCCCCTCTAGTTTAAGGGATTTTATCCTGCTGATATAAGGTTCTAGAGTGTGGAAATTCTCTACTATCCAGATTTTTTTCTCTATATCACTCTTTTTTATTTCTTCAAAGATGTTGTATATTGCGTCCGAACTTATCACTATGTTTTCCTTTTCCTCATAAACAGAAAATTGTGGTGTACCGTTTTTGAAAAAGATAAGGCCAAAACTCTTCTCTGATTTAATAGTCAAGACACAATCGAGACCTGTTTTTTTTATTAAATCGGTTATTTCGTGGGGTTGAATAAGTTCCCCTTCTACCGGGATACCTTCTTTAGAATTTTCAACTATTTCGTCGTAAATGCTTGATAGTTTCATGTCTTTGCCCTTTCTAAAACTTTATATGAGACCATAAACAGGAAAGAACAACTCAGGAATATGACTCCATTTTGGAAACCATATTTTACTGTAACGTTTAAGAATGCGAGCAACGGAGTCATCACGTAGAAGGCACCTAAAAAAGCTAGCAGTATGACAATAAAGCTTATGAACTTATCTACAAGGACCAGTTCCTTTATCCAGCCCAATGCTAAGGTATACAGAAATCCCGTTATGATAAGCGTTATTCCTATGTCCACCGTGGGGAAACCAAATGTTGAGAATATTAGCATGACTATACCCAAGGTTGTAAAGAAGTACGTGAAAAACTTAATGATCTTTCGCAGGGGGAGATATTTTTCTTCTATCGCTACAGGCTCCACCTTAGGGATCTCCGGTGCATACTCTATCACAGCGTACTTCGCGTTTAGCCTGAGACCTTCTTTTACTTGAGAGGACCTAAGTAAATATATATCCATTACACCGTCAATATCAGGATAGATCTCCTCCAGTAACTCCAATGCTTGGTCTCTTGTAATATATGTCTCGCTTTTCGGCTTTTTCAATACTGCAGCCACTATATTACCGTCTTCAAATAATAATTCGCTTAACAATGACTTTTTTTCCTTATCAGCGTATATTCTCATGCAGCCGTTGTGCTTTAACCTGCTAAGTTCCCCGAAAATCTCAGTCAACCTCTGATCCTTTGTACTCAGATCCACTTTATATGGAATTCCTTTTGGGAGGTTCATCATTATTTCTTCTTCCATCGCAGTCATCATATATCCCCAGATTAATGAACCACTCTCGACTTATTAAGATTTCCGTATACAAAAATGTTTATTTCTGGTATAATTATGTCTTGGTGACAAACTTAATTGCTCCTTTCCTACAGGCATCCACACAGATGCCGCATCTGATGCACTCAAAGTCATATAAATATTTTGGTTTGTCTTCAAGAAACTTTATGTTCATTGGACAATCCTCGAGACATACCCCGCATTCATTGCATTTCTCGGAATCAAAATAGATTTGCAGATAAGCTAGCCTATTGAACGGGGCTATCATTGCTCCGAATGGGCAGAGATACCTGCACCAAAATCTAGATATCAATATTACCGCTCCAATCAATGAAATCAGAACAACCGTTCTTGTAACTATTATCATCGTCCATTCGGTTCCGTATGTTATTTTGTGAGGTATTGCAGCCTCAAAAGTTGCAGCAGGACAGATTTTACAGAATATGGTATCCCTGAATATGTAGGCAACAATAATCGTTAAAAACAGTAGTAAAAATTTAACATGAATCATTTTTCTGTGTAATTCTTCTCGCATGGAAATTTTTTTTCCGGGATTTACATTTGAAAGACCTTTTTCCTTAATTTTTGTGATAATATCTTGAACAAATCCAATCGGGCATGCCCAACCGCAGAATGTTCTTCCGAAAAATACTCCAACAACTATCGTGAAACCAATTAAATAAAATGGAATTAGATTGTTTATAACCGAGTTTTGAAATATACCGATAGGACATATCGCGTCTGCTCCCCAGAGCAATTCACTTGCGTAACAATTAAGGTACGGATAGATTATGATCGTCATCCCAAAAAAATAACCTAGGTGAGATAATATGAAAAATACAAACTGCGAGAAAAACCTAAGGTTTTTTAAACGCATAAATTGGAGTTCAAACTTTTTGTTATATAAAGGATTTGGAGTAAAAAATTATCTTGAGGAGGGTTTATACTCTATTCAAACGTAAGTAAAGAAATCTTTTCTAATATGAGCTTTAATGCTACTTTTTTTCTTGATTCAAAGTTTTTTCCTAGCATTAATACTTCTTTTAATGGTATTTCATACAATTTTAGAATTTTAATCAGTTTTTCCTCTGTTATTTTTAAATCAAAATCTGGATATTTTTCTATCAGTTTCTCGTTATCCTCATTATCTGATATTATACAGACTTCTTCGTCTTTTACTCCAAAGTTCTGGATCGCCTTCTCTATCTGTCTTGTTCCTGAAAATCTAATTAGTATTTCCAAAGAAAGAGATCTGGAAATATTCCTTTTTTCATCGAATGCTCTCTTTGCGTGCTCTATAGCAAATTCTACCTGTAGGGGATCTAGAACTGTGTTTGCATCTATTAGAGTTATGCCCATATCTACTAATTCCCTCGATTCTGACAATGGTATTTTTTTGAAGTAAACCCTCATCTCGGATCAGTCCAAATTCTTATTTATCTTAACTCTTTTTCTCATGATATTATTTTTTATATGAAGGACTGAATTTTAGTTTATGCGTGTCTCTGAGATCGGTGAGAAAAGACTAATAGAAATAATATCAAGCCAATTTTCTAAGGCAGAATGGGTAGAAGTGGGCATAGGGGATGATTCTTCAGCTATAAAGATAGGAGAAGAGTTATTGGTTATAACTACCGATCTTATAACTAAAAAAACCGATATTCCTAGAGAAATGACCCCCTTTCAAATAGGATTGAGCTTAGTCGCCATCACTTTAAGCGATATTGCTGCTATGGGAGCTGTTCCAAGAGGAATTCTCATTGCAATGGGAATTCCTAAAGAAACCGAGTTGGAGTACATTCAAAAAATTTGTACCGGGATAGAGCATGCTTGTAAAAAGTTTAGTGCCCCGGTGCTGGGAGGAGATATCTCTGAGTCTGATGAACTAACCTTGACCGGTACTGCGATAGGGGTTACAACCAAAGAAGAGATTCTTTTAAGAAAAGCCATTCCTGGTGATAATCTCATAGTTACAGGAGAGATAGGAGGAGCTGGAGCAGGATTGGAGATTCTTTTAAGAGGAATATCAGGATACGATCACCTCATCAAGAGGCTTTTAGAACCCACACCTAGGATAGAGGAAGGGATAAGGATAGCAAAGTCAAAACTTGCCCGCGGATGTATAGATTTGAGCGATAGCTTGAGTTTTGCGCTTAAAGAAATGATGGACATAAACAGATGCGGATTTGAGATCTACTCCGATAAATTACCTGTAACAAAGGATGTTAAGGTTATTTCGGAGGAAATCAATATCGATTGGAGAGATCTGGTAGTGAATACAGGAGGGGATTTTGAATTATTATTTACTGTACCCGAGGAGAACACTGAAAAGGTTTTGGAACTGATATCATCTTCCTGTAATGCAACTGTTATCGGTAAAGCAGTAGCAGATGAAAAAATACTGTTAGATGGCAAAGAAATAGTTCCAAGAGGTTTTGAGCATTTTTTTGATAAATAAGACATATTTTTATACCTATAACCTCAATGAAATTTCATGGAGGCAATGTTCTATTTAACAGAAAACTCTAAGGTAAGATGCTTTCTCTGCCCTTGGAGATGCAAGATAGCATCGGGAAAAAGAGGTTTCTGTGGAGTTAGAGAAAACAATGATGGAGTCCTCAACAGCCTAATATACGGAAAAGTATCTTCCGTACATCCTGACCCTATAGAAAAGAAGCCATTGTTCCATTTTTATCCGAAATCATATGTTTTATCCTTTGGAACCGTAGGATGTAATTTCAGGTGTAAGCATTGCCAGAACTGGACAATAAGTCAGTGTAAATTTGAAGATATCCGCTTACACGAAATAAGTCCTGAGAAAGCAGTTGAAATGATTCCAGCATATGGATGCCAAGGAATTGCATGGACGTACAATGAACCCACTATATGGTTTGAGTATACCTATGAAACAGCAAAAATAGCAAAAAAAGAAGATTTCTATACAGTATACGTCACAAACGGATATATTTGTTTAGATCCTCTAGAAAAGATTGCTCCGGTGTTAGATGCTGCCAACGTAGACATAAAAGGATTTTCTGATAAATTTTATAAAACGGTAGCAGGTATACCAAGGTGGGAAGAAGTATTAAATGCTACAAAATTTATGTTTGAGAATAATATACATGTAGAAATAACCAATCTCGTTATTCCAGGATATAACGATTCTATAGAGGATTTTAAACAGTTAATCGAATGGATCCTGAAAGAATTGAGTGAAGAAGTTCCTTTGCACGTGACGAGATTTCATCCCCACTACAAAATGAATAGAATACCACCCACTCCAGTGAAAACCTTAGAAACTCTCAGAGAAAAGGCTATTGAGATGGGTCTCTCATATGTTTATTTGGGAAATGTTCCAGGGCATCCCGGAGAGAATACATACTGTCCCAACTGCAAAAATCTTTTGATTGAAAGGCATGGATTTAGCATAGGAAAAGAAAACATAGAAGATAAGAATTGTAAGTTTTGTGGAAGAGAGTTAAACATAGTCACTTAAACTTTAAAGTTCTTATATCAATAACTCTATAGTAAAAGATGGTGGGTAGGCTGGTGGCTCCCCGGGTACTCCGGAGGAAGTTCCATCCACCTGACCAACACTACGCCTCTATGAAGAGGTAGTCGAAAGGCTGGGTTAGGGTGCAGAAACGACACGTCCATTGATTCATGGGTATGATCCAACGAAGGAGACGAGCAATCGTCTCCGAGTTAACTTGGTGACGACATCAATGGGACCGGTGAGACGAGCCCCCCGTAGGGTGCAAGGACAAATGTCGCCGATGAGTTGTTGGTCTGAGGCGAAGGTAGTCCGCTTAGCCGAATGCCACCGAAATTACAGAAGATGGACTATAGCCTACCCACCACGACCTTCTGAAAGGTTGAGGAGGTACTTTTGTCCCACCTTTATGAAAGGTGCTGGGGGCCATTTTCTATTTGAGATGTTGCACTGTGAAGTGCTACCAAATGATCGACTTTTTGAAGGTCGAGGGGGATCATTAGGTCGAATTCGCTAACGCGAATTCAACATCTCATTAGGAAAAACAAAGATATTAAAACCAAAGCATAATGATCTACCTCGAAAAAAGCAAAGCAAAATGTATGGGAGATGTTCTATCTCCGAAGGAGGTAGTGCCTTTGGCCCACCTTTATTAAAGGTGGTGGAGGTGCCTTTGATCCACCTTTATAAAAGGTGGATGCTACCTAATGATCGAATTGAAATTCTTTGATCAATTTAAAGATTTTTCCAAAACCATCATATGCTCTAATTATTCCCTTTACCCTTGTGTGTCCTTTATTTTCATATATTTGAACATCTATTAAACCTGCCTTTTCGAGCCATTGTTTCCAATCCTCAGGGGTGTTAAGTTTAAAGGGTAATCGTGTGAGATCTTTAAAAATTTGTTCAGCATACATAATTTCTTCGCTATTTTTGGAGGAATTTCTTCCATTGAAAGGTTATTTTCCCTCATAGAAAAAGCTATCCAAGAAAAATGTAGGAAACTATGATTTAAACGATTACCTCGTTTTTTCATCATAATTATATATAAGGAGATTTAGGAGATATTATTGGGATTTCTATGGCTTGGAGAATGTTGCCATTTTTTGGGAGGAAGGAAGAAAAAGAAGTTGTTGAAAATCTGGAAAAACACATCGATCTAATCGTTGAAACTGTTGATGGATTGAAGAAGGTTGTTAATGCTTTTTGCGAGGAAGATTTTGATAGAATGAATGAATTGATTGAAGAAGTATCCAATAAGGAAAAAATAGCCGATGATTTGAGGAGAGAAATTGAATCGAGACTCCACGAAGGAGCTTTCTTACCTGTAAGCAGGGAAAACCTTCATAGATTGGTTGAGAGGGTGGATGAAATAGCAGATGCGGCCGAAGCAGCGGTAAAGATGTTTCAGTTAAGAGAGAAGAGTTTTCATTCTATGTGTCTTGTGTTCTCTGAAAAATGTGTAGAAATATCTCAAGAACTAAAGGATAAACTGTTGGTGTTGACAGGGTCTGTGGTTAAAACAGTAGATACCTTGAAAGAAAGTATACATCTTTTGAACTCCGATATGAAAAAGGCCGCGATTAAAGCAAGAGAAGTCGATCAGAGAGAGGAAGAATCTGATGAAATCGAACATCAAACGTTAAAGTATTTGTTCCATGCAGAGGGAGAATTGGATGTTCTTTCTATAATACAGCTCCGAGAGATCATATCTTTAATAGGTGATGTGGCAGATAGAGCCGAAGACGCTTCAGACATAATTTGCATGATAGCAGTGAGGCATGGGGCTTGATTGATCTTTTTTTCCTAATTTTCCTGGGTTTAATCATAGGAGCAAATGATACAGCGAACTGCATAGCTCCAGCAGTAGAATCTAGAACAATTTCCCTAAGGTATGGTACAGTTCTGGTGGCTTTTTTTATAGTTTTAGGGGCTTTTCTAGAAGGAAGCAAAATGTCTAGCGCCTTAAAAATCGTAGAGGCAATAAATCCCCTTGTAGTTTTTTTGGCTTTGTTTTCTGCACTGATTCCCGCCTCATTAGCCACATTAAAAAGATATCCAATATCCACATCCCAAACCATCATGGGTGGCTTGGTTGGTTCTTCATTCGTCTTAGGCACTGCGATCAAATGGGGATTTCTTTCGATTATAATAGCTACGTGGTTTATAACTCCTCTTGTAACGGCAGTTTTTTCATATTTACTCTGTTATTTTCTAAATAGAATCATAATTAAACTTACGTTCGTTGAATGGGACCATATATTTAGATGGTTACTTGTTTTAAGTGGTGCTTATCTGGGCTATAGTCTAGGAGCAAACACGGTTGGACTTTTGGGGGAGATAAGCACAAGTTCAGGAAATTTATCAAACGTTCTTGCAGGCACATCAACAGGTATAGGGGCATTGTTTTTCAGTTTTGGAGTCTTAAAGACTGTTGGAGGGGATATAGTTAATTTAGATCCATTTACGGCTGTTGTCGTACAGTTTTCTTCAGCATTCATTGTACACGTATTCACGCAGGTAGGAATTCCGATATCTCTCACTCAAGCAGTTGTAGGGAGCGTACTTGGAATTGGGCTTCTAAAAGGCATAGGAACAATAAATCTTCAAACAACATATCGAGTTTTCGGCTGGTGGGCCCTAACTCCGGGGATTTCTGCTATTCTAGGTATGTTTTTCTCGATATTATTTATGAGTTGATCCGTGGTTATACTAATAAAAGTAATAAAGGTTGAAACTGGAAATCTTAATGTCCTGCGTGATATTATGATGGACGCTCACTGTCATTTGAACTCTCCAAAATTCAGCAAAGACATAACTGAAGTTATCAAGAGGGCTAAAAAAGAGATAAATGGTATAGTAACTTCAGCAGTATCCATTGAAGGGTTATTAAAATCTTTAGAATTAAGAAAAGATTATCCGGATTTTATCCACGTAACTGCTGGAATATATCCTGCTCATACCGCCAATATTGGCGAGAGAGAATTAGAAGAACATATCAACCATATAATTGAGTTAAAGAAAGAAATAGTAGCGATAGGAGAAATCGGACCAGACTTTCATAGGATAAGGGATGAGAAGGGTAGAGGAAAGCAGTTGAAGGTTCTGGCAGACTTTCTCAATCTTGCTGAAGAATTGAACCTCCCATTGGTAGTGCATGCAAGAGAATCTGAGAGGGAGGCATTAAATGTTGTAAAAAACTCCAATGTCAATGTTATATTCCATTGCTTTAGTGGAGATGAAAAAACAGCAAGAGAAATCTCGGAATCAGGATTTTTTTTATCCATACCAACTCTGGTTTGCTACGTTAGACACTATCAGGACTTGGTAAAAAACATTCCTCTTGAAAATCTTATTTTAGAAACAGATAGTCCTTGTTTGTCTCCTTTTAGAAATATAAGGAGAAATGAACCCGTATTTTTAAAAGAAGCAGTTAAAAAGGTGGCAGAATTGCTTGAAATACCCTTTGAAAAAATTTCTGAAATAACCGAAGAGAACACTATACAGGCATACAACATTGTTTATACAAAGGGTTTATGAAGGCGTTAGTGTACCTTAACTTTGGAGTTGTAATGATGGCGTTAGAAAGAATAAGTAGAGTTAAGGATATCATTGGTAGAAGGATGGGTGGGAAACGTATAGCCATATTAGTTGATGGTCCGAACATGCTCAGGAAGGAGTTCAACATTAATCTAGAGAAAGTAAAAAAGATCATAGAGCAATACGGTGATATAAAGATTGCAAAAGTGTTTTTAAACCAATATGCATCCGAAAAATTGGTCGAAGCCATAATGAACCAAGGCTTCATGCCTGTGGTAACCACGGGAGACGTCGACGTTTACCTAACAGTGGAGGCGATGGAAATAGTATACAATCCTCATGTAGACATGCTGGCCTTAATAACTAGGGACGCAGATTTCCTTCCTTTGCTGATGAAAGCAAAGGAAAATGGAATGGAAACGGTGGTTTACGGAGCGGAACCAGGATTTAGTACTGCTCTAAAAAATGCCGCGGACCACGTTATCCAAGACGTTCAGGAAGAGGCAACTACATAGATCTTGGTGATTCGATTCCCAAAATATTCAATGAATTTTTTAAGGTTACCTTAGAGCAATATACCAGAGCTAATCTCGCTTTCTTAAGGTCTGTTTCTGCTTTCAAAACTGGTAAATACTTGTAAAATCTGTTAAATAACGTTGCAAGTTCCTGTGCGTAGTTAGCAAGTAAATGAGGCTTGAATTCAAGCGCACTTTCCAAGACAATGCGTGGAAATTTCGATATTTGTTTTATTAGGTGGATTTCATGGTCATCTTTCAATAGAGAAACGTCTACCTCTTCTAGGTCGGGTATGAAGTCTTTTTCGAGTATTTTGCATGCCCTTGCATGAGCGTACTGGATGAATGGCGATCCTTGCCTCTCAAAATCTAAGGCCTCTTCCCACTTAAAGGTGATAGGTTTTTCTGGGGCAATTCTTATTATGTTATACCTAATCGCGCCGATACCAACAATTTCAGATATCTTTTTCATTTCCTCTTCACTTAAGTCTGGTCTTCTCTTTTTAACCTCTGCATATGCCCTTTTAATTGTCTCATCTATCAAATCGTCTAAGGATATGTAAATGCCCCTCCTGGTGGACATGGATCCTTCAGGTAAAGAAATGAACTCATAAAAGACTGCTTCCGGGGTTTTCTCAAATCCTAAAATTTTTATTGCCTGAATCAACTGTTTAAAAGGAAGTTTATGATCAGAGCCAAGTATATCGATTGCTAAATCGGATTTCTCCAACTTCCAGAGATGATAGGCTATATCCCTCAATGGATACAAGGTTGTGCCATCTTCTCTCAGGAGGATTAAATCTTTTTCTATTCCAAATTCATGAAGATCCAACGAGAAAGAGCGATCGAACTTAGCATAACGGCTTTCTTTAAGTCTTTCGAGTATTTTTTTCACGTCACTGTTCCACACGAATTTACTCTCCCAGACAAAGTTATCATGGAATACTTTAATTTTCTCAAGAGTCTCTTTTTGAGATTTTAAGCATGAGTCAACAATTTTTTTGAAAATTGCGTCTATCTCTGGATCTTTTTTTTCATATTTTCTCATGATATTAATTATTTCTTTCTCTCGATCGGGATTCTTTTCTAATTCCTCGTTAGCCTTTACATACAAGCTTGCTATCACATGGTCAAACTTTTCATCTGTTTCAGGAATGCCTTCTTTCAGGCAGTACCAAACTAAAACAGCTATTTGTCTCCCCATGTCGTTCACGTAGAACTGTCTCTCCAGTTTATATCCAACTGAGGAAAGAAGTCTTGCCAAAGTATCACCTATAATGGTATTCCTGGCATGTCCTAGGTGAAGCGGCCCATTTGGATTGGCGCTGGTATGTTCCAGTATAACGTATCCAGATCTCTCCTTCGTTTTTCCGTATCTATCTCCATACTCATAAACGGTTCTCATGGTAAGTTCCATTAGAGACCTAGAATCGAAAAAAAGATTAATGTACCCATTCACCGCTCTTACCTCAGATATATAATCAAAAGATTCGAGATCTATAGAATCTACGATTTCTTCTGCAAGTTCATCAGGGGATTTTCTATACCTTTTTGCAAGTTCAAAACAGAGAGTAGTTGATATATCTCCTAATTTTTTGTCTGGAGGTTCGGAAAAAGAAATTTCAGAGTCGTATTTACTGAACATTTCTTTTGCTTCTTTGAAAAAGGGTTTTAGGGGATCCAATATATTCACCTTTCTAAGTTGGTTTGTATCTAAGGATTGCAGCAATTCCCTTGAAGGCATTGGCTATCTGAGAGCCTTCTTCAGTGTCGGTGGATACAAAATATACCTTTGTCCCTACTTCCTCAGATATTCTGGTTAATTCTTCAACAACATCTATTTCATCTTTTATTTCAGGTATCGAGTTACATTCACATTTCAATTCCTCTTTTGTATTTGATATTATCTTCTCTAGCCTTCCCCCGCAGGATGGACACTCATACAGAACCTTTTTCATTCGCAAGCCTTCAGATAAAATGAGGGTATCCACAGCACCCATTTCCAGATATTTTTTTACATCTTCTAGTCCATAAACGGCAAGCCCCTCTTCTTTCACCAACTCTCTAAAAAATCTTTGAACAAGTTTTTTTTCTCTCACAATCTCCAAATCCGAGAAAATTTCTTCCGCTTTATCCACAAGTTCGTGTATTCCGTATTCCCCTGTATATCCTACGTCTAAAATATCTATTACCTTTTGCTTTATTTCGTAGTGCAGATAGTCTCCCTTAAAGAATTCTTCTTTTGTTGGCCCGGGTCCTCCAATCAAAACTCCTTTTAAGTCCGGTATCTGCAATAGTATTTCGCTAGCCCTCTCACCAATCCTTACAAAGAATTCGTGGGCAGCCCATTCCCTAAGCCTCTCGAATCTAGGAGCAGATTGTCCGCCTGCCCTAAATTTTCCCGGAACGCCGGACGTCTGTTTGCTCATTATCTCTATCCTTTTTCCCTTTAAAATTCCTATGGTCGCCTCCCTCCTATCCAATACGATTAGCCCGTATGTATCTTTTTCTTCAATCATATCTTTAAGAGGATCTAGGAAAAACTTTGAATCGCATCTATACGTCTGTATCTGCAATGGCTCTATAGGAACTATCAAGTGTATTTCCATGTCTTCTGATATTCCCTTGGTCACGGTACCGCAAAATATAACCAGACCGTTCTCTGGTATTTTATCCAACATCTTCAACCTCTGGGATATTGTTTCTAATGCGCTTTGAACGTTTTTTCTTGTTCTTTTTGACTTTATGTTTGCAGCCTGAGAATGTTCTTGCTTGAGTTGAGTGGTCACATCGCTTATAGCCCTGCCAGGAGGTATGTAAAGGCTTATTAGTTCGGTACCTTTACCGCTTTTCTTCTCTAATTCTTCTATTTTCCTTTTAAATGCATATTTTTCTTTAGAATCCATTTTTTTTCCTTACCCTAAAAGGTTTGTCATGACCCGGAACGATAAATTCTGCTTCCCTTATTATTTTCTCCATGCTTGATAAAGCGACTTCATGATTGTAGTTAACTCCTGGTGGGACCCATTTAATATAATTGTTCTCCGTTGGAATCGCATCTCCCACTATGGCTGTTTTATCGACTATTATTGAAATGCTGCCTCTCGTATGTCCGGGTGTATGTATCACTCTTATTTCTTCATCGATACTTTGATCCTTTTCCAACCATATAAAGTCTATATCCATGACTTCTGGGATGATCTCCTCATACCTATGGGCGATGAATTTCGATTCCTTAAACAAAAAACAATTGGCAGTATGATCGTCATGGAGATGGGTAAATATCACGGTTTCAATGTCTTTTGGGAGGATTCCTCTTTTTTTGAGTCCTTTAAGGAGTAATTCATCGTCTCCATAGAAACCACAATCTACAAGTACATCATCTCTAATTAAAGTAATCGTAGACCTTGCCTCAAGTATGCTACCTGCAGAATCCCTTATCAGTATCCCCTCTTTGATCACGTCTATCATAAACATCCTCTCGGTGAGCATATGAAGGTGGTAATTTCATATGGTGGATCTGTTCTGGTACCTGATAAGCCTAACTTGGAGTTAATCAGGAATTTATGCGATATGATCATTAAGCTAGACCACCGATTTTGGATTGTGGTGGGTGGGGGAAAGGTAGCAAGAGATTATATAAATGCTGCTCGTCAACTCAATGCCCCAGATACATATTGTGATGAGATAGGGATAGATATCTCTAGGGTCAATGCAAGGCTCTTGATATCTTCACTCGGGGATCTCACACACCCAGAGCCTGCTTTAAACTTTAAAGAGGCATATCTTTATTCCGTTGAAAAAAATATAGTAGTCATGGGCGGAACGCATCCTGGTCATACAACAGACGCGGTAGCCGCCATGCTTGGAGACTACATAAAGGCTGATCTTATCGTGATTGCTACTTCTGTAGATGGGGTATACTCAAAAGATCCAAAAAAATATCCAGATGCGGAGAGATATGAAACTTTAAAGGCTTCTGATTTAGTTGGAATTTCAATGAACTCTGATATGAGAGCCGGCTACATAGGTGTTGTCGATCCCCTTGCTGCAAAGATCATAGAAAGATCCAATATAAAGACAGTGATATTAGACGGAAGCGATATAGATAACCTTTTTAAATGTCTAACAAAAAAGAAATTCAGGGGCACGATCATCATACCAGATAAGGAAGATTAAAAATGGAAAGGATGCACAAACACTGCTATGTATGCGCAAAGCCCATACCTCTGGAAGAAACTTTTTGCTCCCCTCAGTGTAAGGATATATACGAGAAACATAGAAGGAGAAACAGGGTGATTTCAATCATCCTATGGACCTTTCTCTTCTTTGTTATATTTCTCTTTATCCTTCAACTCACGCACTAGACAAAGTCTATGAGGCTAGATTGCATCGCCTTTTCATTCACGAACAAAGAGTTCATTGTATCTTCCAGTAGACTTAACCTCTGATTTAAATAACTTCCAAGTTCATAGTTCCTTATCAACTTTCTAGTTATCTCAAGATATTTCTCTACTGAGCCATGAGATACTGTGAGAACAAGTTTCCCATTACATTTGGAACATTTACCAGATAAAGGAACTCTTCTATGCTTTGTATTACAACTGACGCATCTGAACTTTTGTCTCGAAAATGCACGAAGATTTCCATAAAGATCTGGTAGGAAGTGGGTATTTACAACTCTTTCTGCAACGTCTCTTGCATCTACCGCCTTTACTTTATTTGCTATGGATAACTGTGCATCAACCTTCTCAAGCATTGTTGCAAGAGTTTTATACGCGCTCTTCTTTGGACCTAGGTTTATATCTGTATTATGGGTAAAACCAATGCCTTCATATTCTTTTTCATTGTTTATCCTTTTTTTCACATTATCTATGAGAGGATCCACTTTAGAGGGGTGCTCATTTTTGAGAGAGGATTCATACATTTCAATTGGATATGAAATCATGCAGTCTAAGTTATGAACCTCATCGTCTATTTCTCGTGGATCTATGTGGGTAGTGAGAACCAGAGGCGCATCCATTTTTCCCCCTCTTTTCTCTGGGAGATAACTGCAGGAAAAGTTTATCAGAGCATCTAACAATAAAATTACAGCATCCTCATCTCCATCACAGTTCCTTCTTTTTGCGGCATGGAAATATGGATGCGCGAGACATGCGCTAGCGTCTGTGTATCCGATAACTCTTCCTACAACTCCGCACGATGTATGGGGGGCTATACCAACTACCAGATGTCCTATCAAATCAGATGGATCCTCTACCCTGTAATATGGATCTATCTTGTAGAATTTCTCTAGAAGGGTGTCGATGTATTTAGCGGTCCTAACCAAATAGTCTGCACAACTCTTTGATAATACGAGATCCTGAATCTTCAGTTCAATTATCTGTTCTTCGTTTTCCAGAGGATTTCCCTGATAATCTTCCGTGTAGCCAAGTTTTTTAAGCGTTTCTATGGAAGTACCTATTTCTGATGGTTTAAAATGGGTTAAAGGTAAGTCTGTCATGTCCACTCTTATGGTTCCGTCCTTAAAAACTGGTAAATCATAGAATGCACGAATTATACCTTTTTCCAGAGGCTCAGGAACCTTATTTTTAGATGTAAGTCCTATAACTCCCTTAATTGTTTCTGGTAACTTGATTGAGATGTTTTTAGATGCCCCTTCTAACAATTCCCTTATTGGAATCTTTTGTTTGCCAAATCCTTTTACTGAGATATTGCAGGATCCACAGTAATTGGAATTCTTTCTACCGCATTTAGGACATGCAAAACTTATTTGGGTCCTTCCTCCGCACACACACTTATTTAAGAAAGTTACCCTGTTACAGTTCTCGCATATCCTATTTACGATTTCTACCTCTATTTTTTCTTCTTTCATTGCGTTGTTTAGAGATCTTATTCTGCCTCCTGCTTGGCCAACAGGAAATAAAACGTGGGGAGCGGGGCGCATTTTTCGAACATCGGCCTTTTCTGGCCTTCCCATTCTACATCCAATCCTTGTAGGAGCCTTTTTTCTTATTAAAAGACCCGAAATTTTTACTGCCAACTCCAGTGAGTCTGGCTTCCCCAGTGGACTAATTTTATCGTATTTTTTTCTTATTTCTCTATCAAAGTAAAGACCTAAAGACTTCAATAAAGCATATGAACCTTCTTTAACTATTATATCTTTTTCCACATAATGTTCTACTCCCAAATCTTCTAATATTTTTTTAACAAGGCTATTCATTGCTAGAATTAGTTCACCATCCCTAAATAATCCATTTGAATGTACATATTCAGAAAGAAAGATGTAATCAGATTCCTTAATTTCGTGCCAGAAGTATGTATACTTAGGATGTAGAGGTATTCCGTATTTTTCAGAGAGTTCCACTAGTTCTCTCTCGCTCAGTTCTTCGTATTTAAAATTTGGACCCAAAACCTTTTCTACTTCTTTTACCCACCATTCATGACAGTAAGCTCCCGGTAACAATCTGTGATTGTTCCTCAGAAACTCTCCGAAGGCTATAAGTATTTCTCCAAGGTCTAAGATAGCGTCTAAATCTTCCTTTATTTTTTCAGCAAGTTCAACATCGTTTACCTTGATTACGCTTCCGTTCTTTAGTCTCACCAGGGGGCCTTCAATAGAAGAGCAAGGCACAACTGAACCTGCCTTTCCTGGCCTTTCAATCTTGATCTGAGTTCCTGTGACTATGAAATTGTCCAGCAATACCATGCATGCAGGATGTATTCCAACTGCGGCTAGACCACTGTTTCTTGATCTTCCGTATCTGAGTCTGAATCCTCCTTTTGCGGAAGGATGCGCGATAACAGGTCTACCACCGATTATATCATCCATGTAGACCAGTTTTTTATTTTTATCCTCTTTTTCGTCTGATTCTTTCTTTATTTTTTCTATCCAGTCCCATCCGTCTAGATTTAATCTTTCAACATACATTCGAAGCTTGTTCGCCTTTTGTAAGACACCTTCGGTCAGAGCCAGTATTGCTCCACCCCTAATCTGGTTTGTTTCTATTCTTTTCAGGTTTCTGTATCCAGATACTTCGTATCTGTCAGTAGGATCCCCTGTTATTTCCACAGGTATGTTGCTCAGGGAAAAGCGGACCTCTTCTTGACTGGGAGAATACTGCAGATTTGTTACTTCGCTTTGATACAGCTCGATTTCTTCCACAAATCTCTCGATTTCCTGTTCAGATGGTTTGTATCTATCCAATCCAACTACTCTTCTTATGTAATCGGCTATCAGAACCGCTAATGCTTGAGCGGTACCTCCAGCGGATCTTATCGGTCCTGCAAAATAAATTGCTAGGTATTTTGTTCCATCTGGATTATCCTTTACCTTTACCTTTGCGATGCCTTCCAGGGGAGCAGCCACGACTCCTTCAGTTAATATGGCTAGGGAAACTCTCAGGGCGTTTTCGCAGGCTTCTTCTATGCTTGAATAATTGACTATCTTATTTTCCACCATTTCTTTCGCTAAGATAAAGGCTAGTTCTTCTCTGTTCTCCACCTTTTCCTTCAATTCTCGGAGTCTTTTTGAAACTGGTATTTTTGTTAAACCTTCAACTCTTGCTGCAAGATCTCCAGCAAGATGTATCTCAGGCTCTGTTTCTGGATCTACTCCTCTTGATCTTGCTAATTTTGCGATATCGTAAAGAAAGCTTACTTCTTTGTTCAGTGAGTCAAAGTACTCATTAATATCCATGTTTTTATTGTTTTACTCGATTCTTTATGATACTTTCCATTAAACCTATGAACACGACAATTCGAAGATCTAACCACCAAAATATTTTTTTAGATAATTGCCATAAGTTATAAGAAATGAGAAAACTTATCGTAAACGAATATAAAGGCGTTGGAAATTCTTTATGTCAATGGTACAGGATAAAAAATCCATTTCGCGTGATATTAAACTTTTTGATCATATACACTTGTAGATACCTTCCTTCGCTGAGGGTTAAAAATTTTCTATACAGGGCAATTGGAATAAAGTTAGGAAGGAATGTTTCAGTTGGATTAGGCGTAATATTTGACATATTCTTCCCAGAACTTATAGAAATAGGGGATAACTCCTTAATTGGTTACAATACAACTATATTAACTCACGAATTTCTGATTAACGAATGGAGAAAGGGTCCTGTGAAGATAGGGAAGTCAGTTATGATTGGCGCAAACTGTTTAATACTGCCAGGGGTGGAAGTTGGAGATAATGCAACCGTATCTGCTTTTTCATTGGTAAATAAAAATGTACAAAAGGATTCATTTGTCGGAGGCATTCCTGTAAAGCCTATATATAAGACGATGAGACAAGGACGATAAAATAGAAAAAATAGAGAGGATAAGCAGAAAATATAAAAACAAGGTTAGTAAAATTAAAATGAACTCCATTGATCGTTTGTCAAAAGCAGTTTTTGATAGAAAGCTTTTGTTGGTTATAGTATTGGTTTTGAACCTCTTAGGTACAGCCTTCGGTTTTTATTATTACGAATATCAGTTTAGAACGAGCCCCGTCTATTCTTGGATTTTTATACCCGATTGTCCACTTTACACCCTTCTTTTTTCAATTATTCTGATTATATTCTTGGTTAAGAATAGATTGTTTGAATTTTTGAATATTTTAACCTTCGTCGGTCTTATAAAATATGGATCATGGACTGTTTCAGCAATAGCATTGTATTCTGACTATTTTTTGTCTCAGAATTTTAGTTTATATTCAATTTTGTTTTTTGCTCACATAGGCATGGCTCTGGAATCTTTGGTTTTGTATCCAATATTAAATCCCTCTAAGAAAACTATCGCCCTGGTATTTTCATGGTTTCTGATCAATGATACATCTGATTATGCATTTGGAACTTTGCCCTACCTACCGTCAAATGCCCATATCAACTATTTGCTGGTCCAGAGTTTATTTTTCACGGTTTTTCTCTCTCTGCTCCTGCTCAGGCTTTTTTATTGGAGGAGCAAGTATGATAAGGAGACCAAAAAACTTAAATCGTAGTGATAGAAACTTTCCCCAAATGTTAAAAATTAGATTTCTCGGCGGTACAAGAGAAGTTGGAAGGTCTGCAATAAAAATAGAGGGAGAAAAAACCAGCATACTCCTAGATTATGGTTTAATGTTTAATCCTCCTCAACTTCCGATAAGGGAAAATGATGCGAATGCAGTACTCCTATCCCATGCTCATCTTGACCATTCGGGATCCATACCTATTCTTTACAAATATGGTTACAGGAAAAATGTATACATGACTCCTCCAACAAAAGAACTCATTGATCTGCTTTATTCAGATTCGTTGAAGATCAAAAAATATCATTTCTTTGGAAGAGAAGACGTCATGGGATGTATGCCCCTCGTTAAAGAAGTTGAGTATGGAAAAACCTTTTTCGTCCAAGAGTTTGAAGTAGAGTACAGCGATGCTGGCCACATCCCTGGGAGTTCCATGATATCCTTGAATTACGATGGTAAGAAGATAGTCTATACCGGGGACATCAACACTATAGAGACCAGACTTCAGCGTGGAGCCGAAATTCCAAGAGATGCCAACATCTTAATCATTGAAAGTACGTATGCAAACATAGATCATCCTCCAAGGGAAGAAGTAGAGAGGACATTTGTTGATATAGTAGAGGAAACATTAAGCAGAAGCGGAATAGCACTCATCCCAGCATTTGCAATAGGAAGGTCTCAGGAAATAATGCAAGTTTTGGAAAGATATGGCATATTTCCCGCATATCTAGATGGAATGGCCCAAGAGGTAACAAAGATTTTAAACAATCATCTAAGGTATATAAAAAGTCCAAAGCACTTAAAAAAAGCTATGAGACACGTCGCTTGGGTACTAAATAGAAGGGGAAGGAAAAATATTATTGAAGAGCCTTGTGCAATTCTATCTACCGCTGGGATGCTTCAAGGCGGACCAGCAGTCTTTTACCTAAAGAACATATACAAAGACAGTAAGAGTTCCCTGATATTTACAGGATACCAAATAGAAGGAACTCCGGGAAGAAGAATCTTGGATGAGGGGATAGCTAACCTAAATGGAATCGAGGTGAAGGTTAACTGCAATGTTCATTATCTAGACTTTTCTGCCCACGTGGGTAAGAGAGAACTGATAGATATAATTAAAAAACAAAAAGATTTGGAAAGGATATTTGTTGTTCATGGAGAAAGAGACGTTACATTGAAATTTGCTGAGGAAATATACAGCGAGACAGGTATTCCTGCTACTGCACCAGAACTTGGAGATTTTTTCGAGGTGAGATAAATGGAGAAACCAATTACGTTTGGTGTATTCTTTACCGAAGCTTATGTTAAGAGAGAATGGGACTACAAAGAGACAAAGGGTAAAGGAGGAACAAGACTAAAATTTGAGGGCTATGAGGAAGAAGATAACGAATTAAAATTTTTCTTCGTGCTAGAATACGCCCACCCTCCTGAGGCATTGGACAAAGAAGAGACCGAATATTTCTTCAAAGCAAAGCTCAATGGTATTGCCACCGTTTCTACAGGAGATAAAGAAGTTTTAGATTCTGTAAAGACCTTTTACAACTTAAACAAAAGATTGCAACCAGAACTTGTTAGAGAGTTATTGAACAGGAGTTTTGAACGCGTTCAATCCTTGCTGAGTTGTGTGGATGTGAGCGTAACGAGGGAAGCTTAGTTTCATAATTGATAATTTTACTTTAATGTTAAATTTCCCGACCTATACCGTACTGGACTGTAAACCTCTTCGTTTCTCCGGGTTTTATCGCGTTGTTTCCTTGTAGATAAATGTTAATTATGTAATATCTTCCTGAAGGTATAATTTCGAAGTAAGGTATCTCTAATACACCAGAAAGAGTCTTGGGTTCCCAAGATACCAAACCGATCAAGATCCAGTACTTAGGTGCCTCAACGCTTACCACTGCGCTTATTGGATAATCCTTTGGATTTTGAATCAGTATTTCTTGGTCTATGAATGTGGATCTGGCCTTTACATTGAGAAGGTTGGGTGGTTGTACATCTACTACTTCGGTGTGGGTGAATACAAGGATATCAAAGATGAGCGTAAAAAGAATCAGTAGGATAAAGATCCATTCTATTGTCTTTTTTATACTGGACCACATAATTGAAGTTATATCCCATTACACTACAAATAATTTTTCTCCAGCCAACAGATTCTCAAAAATATTAGTAATTTGAAAATAAATACTTAACAATTTAAATCTATGATTTTAGGGATTGAAACGTAAAGTTTGGCAGTTATTCATATTAGACTTAAACTTAAATAGTTTTATGACCTGAGAGGTTAATATGCGTGCTATTCATCTATCCCCTGAATACGGGTTGATTATAACTGAGGATGGCTTGATAACAACCTTAGAGGAGAGAAAAGCCGAAATCGAATTCGATATAAAGGATGAATTCTCAATCATAGACCTTTTTTTGATCAACTCTGAAGACTGGTTCTGGGGCAAGAAAGCGATAGTTACAGGCTTCATACTAGGTTTTTTGATGGTTAGATTCTTGAGGTGAAAAGATGGATTGGCCGGTCGTTTCTGGGGACTATAAGGTGAAGGATTCTAGAGATCCCATAGCAGTCGTAACTCTCTCATCTGATTTTGATTTTGATGATGTTGCAATAATAGGACCCTTGAAAACCGAGAATATAGGCATAGAGAAGGTAATAGCAAACGTGATTTCAAATCCAAACATCAGGTTCTTAATTGTATGTGGAGAAGAAGTTCAGGGCCATAAGCCGGGGATCACCTTCAAGGCTTTGTACGAAAACGGCATCGATGAAAGGGGAAAGATAATCAATGCAGAAGGCGCGATACCATACATAGAGAACATACCAAGAGAAGCGATAGAAAGATTCCGCAGGCAAGTAGAATTCTTGGATATGGTGGGGATAACTGATAGAAAAAAGATATATGAAGTCATAAAGAAATGTTTAGAGAGAAATCCAGGCCCTTTTGATGAACCTCCTTATATAATCGAGGAAAAGAAGGAAATTATTAAGGTTGAGAAAAGAATTTCAAAAAAAGACGAAGAAGAATTACCTGTTGAAAGAGTCCATGAGAGGGCCATGCTCTATGCATTTCTAAAGAACTATGAACACGAATGGTTTAAAGGCTTTGTACAAGGTATGGTTTTGTCTTTGATCTTACTTTCAGCCCTCTACGGGTGGTTTTTATGAAAGAAATAAACTACTGGTTAAAAATAAGCAGAAAAAAAGAGATAGACTGGAGGTTCTTTTTCTTAGGACTTGTTTTAGGAATAATATCAGGAGTAATAATATGAAGAATCCAGAGGCATATCTTATTGATAGAATTGAGGTTTATCTCATGATGAGAGGAAGAAGGCATGGATTCATCACCGGAATCATCGCTGGAACTCTTTTATTTTTTCTGCTACTCATTATAAAAGGTGCTTAAATTGTTTAAGATTGATAGAGAACAAGAAGTAATAAATATCGGAGACACAAAGATAGGAGGTCAGATTGGAGAGAATCCAACTGTGCTAGTTGGAACTATATTTTATGAAGGGCATAAAATTGTAGAAAACCAAGAAAAAGGAATATTCGATGAAAATAAAGCAGATGAATTGATCAATGAGATGTTGGGACTATCCGATATCACTGGAAATCCATGCATGATCCAGGTATTTGCATTAAGTAATTCTGCAATTGAAAGATATCTTGATTTTGTTTCAAGATTTGATAGACCTATTTTGGTTGATTCAACAGAATATAAGGTAAGATTGCACGGTATAAAATACTCGGAGGAGATTGGTCTCGTGGATAAGGTTATATACAATTCCCTCTCGGTAAGCATGAACGAAGAAGAGATTAATACACTTAAAGAATCAGATATAGAATCCTCCATTCTACTCGCCTTTAATCCAATGGATTCTTCCGTTAGAGGAAAAATAAACCTGCTAGAAAATGGCGCGGGCATCTTAAAAGAAGGACTCTTAAATGTAGGAAGAGAATGTTTCTCGAAAATATTAATTGATACAGCAGTTACTCCTTTTGGAGAAGGAGCAAGCCATGCCATGAGATGCGTTCTCGTATCAAAATCAAGGTTTGGCTTGCCGACCGGTAATGGTATTCATAACGCGGTATCAGCGTGGAAATGGATAAGAGAAAGGAGAAAAAAGGACGTAATGGCATACAGAGCATGCAG
>JBHIEG010000010.1:0-69357 GCA_046760505.1 Candidatus Hydrothermarchaeota archaeon | reverse complement strand
TTTAACAATGGATTTAAGATTTGGAGCAAGTTTTCTCAAGGAGTCGTATGATCTTACAACGATTAACGCAAGAATTGCTTCTTTTCTTAGATCTTCAGAGAATTTTTTATCTTGAATGAACTTTTCTAGAATATCGAAGGCGTTTACATGAATTAATTTCCGAATTGCCTCTCTTCTTTGATCTCTGGGTAAATCTTCGTCTTCCAGAAGAGACTTAAGTGTTGGGACAGAGGATCTAAGGCTGTAGTAAGCTTCAGCGTCCTTTAATTTCCATGTAGCTTCATTTACACGATCTTCAATTTTGCTTTTTCTCTTTTTATAAATCATTCCAAGTCAACCATTTATCAAGGATTAAAGCTTCCACAGGTTCTACAGTAGGATGACCATGCATCCAAATTTGAATTGCAGTAAGAGCAAACCTTTCCCTCATTTGAGGGACGTGGGACTCCTATGGTAGATCTGTAGATTTCATAGTAAAAAAGATGCTCCTTGCTTCTGAGAATCACGCGATCTTCAGCGAGGTATCTTTGTCTTTTTTCATTGAATTCTGTATCTGAAATAGCCGAATTGAGCATGTATATTAGGATTGCAGAGCCAGAACCAAGTTCTATTGGCATTTTCATCCTCCATATTATCTCATCCGGAAGAATGCCTTCGAAAGCTTTCCTAAGAATCCATTTCCCCCAAATAGTTCCTTTTTCATTTCTAACCTTAAATTCTGGATCGATTTGGACCGCAAATGATTTAAATTCTGGATCGAGATAAGGTAGATTCGCCTTCATGTCCAAAGCTTCCCCTAATTCAGCAGAGGTAAACTTAATGACGTCCATTAGGGAGAAGAAATTCTTAAGTTCAAGGTCTAGTTGCTCTTTGTTGAGCGTTAGGAGGTGGGGATATCCAGCGAAGAGTTCATCGCCTCCATCGCCCGTTATGAAAACATCGATTCCTTGCTCTCTCATGAGTTTAAGGCAGATATATGTGGTTACCCCTCCTCGAATCTGAGAGGGATCAAAAGAACCAAGGGTTTCAACTACAAAGGGTATCGCATCGTACACTTCTTTTTCATCGAAATAACATATTGTATGTTTTAATCCAAGACGATTTGCGACTAATTTTGCATATCGAACATCTGGAGCATCTACATTCTCAATTGCGCCTGTAAATGCGCTTAGCGACACATACTTAGATGCTATTTTTGCCAATATGCTTGTATCTAGACCACCAGATAAAAGAATTGCTTCTCCCAGATTTCTTTTAACCGCATCTTCAAGCTTAACCCTTAGATTTTTAAACAAATCAATTGAATTTTTCATCGATTCCATCTCAATTTTAAATTGAACCTCACTTAAAATATCGTTTTCCCCATTAGTTCATTCAGATCAACTCCAAGCAGGTGGGCAACCTTTTCAGCGATTTCTTCGGCTTCTTCGGCATAGTTTTCCATTACATCGCTGGGAAGAATCTCATTTGTTTCTTCTTCTAATCCGTAGAATGAGTTAATAGCGTCTATTGACCCTTTCACAGTCCAAAAATCAATTATATTTATTACCTCTACCTCAGGATTATCAAAGTCCATCAGTTTCATACCTGAAAATAGAGGTTCAGCATTTCTGGGAAGACCTGCCATTGCGATGGCTTCTTCATATTCTTTCGTACTTATTGCTCCCGCTACGAGAATGAAGTGCTGACTTATTTTTTCAGGATTACACCTCATAAGTTGGGATGCAGCTTCTTTGAAAACGTAAGAGATGTTATCTGAAATCAATGGCGGTATTTTAGATCTTTCTTTTGGTACGGGTATGGATTGTGCCGAGATTCCTATAATACCGTTTCCTCTTTCTCTCAACTCCCTAAAAACGTCTCCAAAATCCGGTGAATCGCGAATAAAACTTCTAGCCATTAGTACTCCATAAATTCCCCTAACTGCATAAAGATCTTGGTGAATCAGGGGTCTTACTCTTTTTGCTTCTCTGTTATCGATCATTATGATGGCATCTAGGTGGCCTAGGTTGTATTTTAGCTGAAGAGCAAACTGCCTTTTTTTGTTTTCAATGTTCATTCCTATTTTGCTTGGAATAGGCTCCAGACCTATTCTAAGATACTTTGGCCTTGTGCTCATCAAGTATCCGAAGGCGTATTCTGCTGGAGAATGTCCTCCAGAGAGAGTTCTGAGAAAAATTTCAGCATCAGTACTTCTTGTTACTCTTTCATGCCCTCTTAATTTTTCTACAAGGTTTTCTAAATCGCTCAATCCATTTTCTTTAAGAGCTTGAAGTCCTTGATAGGGGTCCCCTTGACAACCAATGCTCGGACCTTTCATTCCTTTTATACGATAAAATGTCGTGTTGTACGAGGGGGTCTTTACCAATATGGCTTTTTTATGTGACTTGAATCTTTCCAGTTCGGTTAGTACTCCTTCAGCATCCTTGATTACATCGGTATTCGAATCTAAAGCGCCTACATAACCAATTGAAGTTAAATCTGAGTAAAGATAACCCTCTCTTATAAAATAAGAACATTGCATTACCGCGTAACTTCCTATTCCACAGATTCCAATTTTTTTCCCATTCTCTGAAGTTTCAATGTAGCCTTCAAGCTCCATTTTCTTCTTTTTGAAAAAAGGATTTATCGAACCTAGGAGTCTCACCACACCCACCTATCAAAAATTTTTCCTACATCATTCTTTGGAAGGAAATTCGAATTAAAAATCACGAAAGATTATTTACAAGCAATTGCTGACGAAGAAATTTGCAGCCTCTACATATATATCACCGTAAACTAAACCCTCGCGCTCATCGCAAGTTGGAATTAATAAATCTCTTGCTACTGTTTTTCCATCCTCAATGATTTCAATCATTACTCCGTATTTTTCTGATACTCCCGTTATTTTTATTTTATATTTGCCGATTCTGACTTCTTCTTCAGTTTTAAAAGAAGCTAATTTTTTGTTTAATTCTGTTTTCTTTAAAGATATCATATCCGATAATGCTAAGGCTGCTTTTCTTGTGCTTTCCCTATCACTCCCGGCTACAACCAGTACATCATTTCCGCTTCCCCAGGGATCTCTCAGGAGTTGGATGGTACCCTTTCCGTGAGCAGGGTAATCATTTGTTACTGGAATAGGAAGTTGGCTTTCCAGTTCCTTAGTAAGGCTGTTCGCGATGGATCCCCCTATGAGTATCAAGTTAAATTCGGCTTTCTCCTTAGGAGTAATTTCTGCATCAAGTTTAATCTGAGGTTTAATCTTATAGGTTATGTTTTCCTTAACCATTAATTTATAGCCATCTATTCCATATCTAGGGTTTGTAAAAACCCTGATATTAAGTCTTTGCCACGGATCTTTTTTGTTTTCTCTGTATTCACCCCTTAAAATAAGAAAATAATCGTTAAGCCAGTAAAATCCTTCTCCTTCGTCTAACTCATACTTTTTACCTATTTTTATTGGACTAGCCTTGATTTCGATACACTTCAAAGAATTTAATTGCATAATCAAATTTGTCAGGGATTCTAATTCTTCAGAGACTTGTTTGGCAACCATATAATCTGAAACAGGAGATTTACTTCCAATTACTATGAGAGTTTTCGTATTTTCCAAAAACCGGGAAGAATAGATTTCAGAGGCGTTTGGTACAATGTAAACATCACTGTACTTGGGAAATTTTGGTAGGCTCGATGGAGCATCTAAGGCGTACACGCTAGATAAAGATACAATAATAATTGCAAAAAGAATCGATTCTCTTTTCATAGAGTTTCTTACCTTTAATTCATATATAATCCTTTCCTCAATAATTTTTGTTAAAATGAATATGCATAGGATATCCAAAATTTCTTAATAACCTTTCCGATCTTTTCCTAGTTGTTTAGAGATGAAATCTAAGTTTAGAAAAATTCTTATATTTCCAACAACAATTTGTAATTCATGAAAATAGATTCAATAAACTTGGGAAAAGAGGGATTACAATCCATATTAGGACCTTTAGAGACAGAAATCATGGAAATCGTCTGGGAAAAGGGTGAAGTAGGCTCAAGGGACGTATTCAAAGAAATAAAGAAAAAAAGAGACATAACACAACCAACCGTGGCAATGACCCTTGATAAGTTATACGAAAAAGGGTTCGTTGATCGAAAGATAGACAGGGGAAAAGGGGGACTTCGCTACACGTACTGGCCCACAAAAAATAAAAAAGAGGTAGAAAAGAGCATAGTGAAATCTGTCTTGGATCACCTACTCCAAAACTTCAAGGAGTCGACCATAGCATACTTATCTGAGAAAGAAAAGAGGATATAGATGTTTGCAGAATTTACCTGCTGCTTGACGAGTTGCCTGTATGATCCTAAATTTTTGAAGGCATCACTACTCCTAATGGGGGCATTAGGGCTATTTTTCGCAACAGATAGAAGAGAAGGCTCATACATTCGTATTTTCTCCCTCATTGGCATATCAGTAATACTGTTGTTTGATGTGTTCTTTTTCTTGTGGTTTATCTGCAACCTCTGTAACATTTCGAATTATCTGAGCATGATATTTAAGTTTCTCCTTATTTTAGGTCTTTTGACACCGTTATTATCTCTGGTTTTATTGAGAAAAGACGAGAGTAAATTTATACACCACGAGGAAATTCAAAGAATGGTAGACACTGTTTCCAGAAAACTGGGGATAAAATCTCCAACAGCTAAGGTAATCGACTCCGGGAAGAAAAATGCATTCGTATTTGGCATAAGAAAACCAAAGATTGCCATCTCGTTAGGACTCTTAGAGTCATTGGAAAGAAATGAAATTAACGCGGTTATAGCCCACGAGTTAGCGCATATAAAATCTTGGGGAGGAATATTTCATTTGATACTCTCAGTGATAGGTCGATTTTCACCGATGATACCGCTGCTCCATTTTCTTAAGAAAAAATGCCTGAATGAAATCGAAATTCTTGCGGACTCGATTGCAAGGAAAAATGGATACGGTGAAGATCTCAAAAACGCCTTATTTAAGATTCACTCTGACTTCTCAGAAGAGGGTCTGTGTTTAATGGACAGAGATATCTCAAAAAGAATCAAATTACTTAAGGTTTAGGATAAATATAAAAACATAAACATTATATAGAAAAAATAGTAAGGTTTATATCTGAGAAGACATTCTAATATTTAAATCTTTCTATTATGATCAGGAGATGGTTCCTTGCGGAAGTTAGGTAAAGTTTCACACATTTCTCCTCAAAACCACCTAATCGCAAGGACCAATTTCTTGCCTAAAATCGGCAGCACCGTTTTGTCAGAAAATAGGGAAATAGTTGGAAGAGTTTTAGACGTATTTGGACCCGTAAACAGCCCGTATGTATCGATCGTCCCGGACAAGAAAGTTAATTCGCAAGGGATGAAGAGTTTGGTAGGCTCTACGTTATATATTTTGAACAGAAAAAGGAGGAGTAAAGGTGCCCAGAAAAAAAGATCCCGCTGAAACTGTTTGCCCAGAATGTGGTGGAACCAAGTTGATGAACGATTATGAGAGGGCTGAGGTAGTTTGTAACGATTGTGGACTCGTTATATACGATAAGATGATTGATACAGGGCCTGAATGGCGAGCCTTCGATCAGGACCAGAAGTTTAAGAGAAGCAGGGTCGGCGCTCCGATGACTTACACAATTCATGATAAGGGCCTGTCAACAATGATAGACTGGCACGACAAAGATAGTTATGGAAAAGACATTTCTCCGGGGAGAAGAGCGCAACTATACAGGTTAAGAAAGTGGCAGAGGAGGATAAGGGTATCGAACGCTACAGAAAGAAATCTCGCACTGGCTCTATCTGAGTTAGAGCGATCCTCCTCGCACATGGGTATTCCTAGAAACATAAAAGAAACCGCCGCTGTTATTTATAGAAGAGCGGTCAAAAAAGGTCTCATTCGAGGAAGATCCATTGAAGGCGTTGTTGCTGCATCCCTTTATGCTGCTTGTAGGCAGTGCAAGGTACCTAGGACATTGGACGAAATAGCAAACGTTGTAAGGGTTGACAAGAAAGAAATTGGACGAACATATCGTTTTATTTCTAGAGAACTTAACCTGAGACTCATGCCCACAAACCCAAAGGATTATGTTGCGAGATTTGCCAGCGAGCTCAATCTTTCGGGTGAGGTACACTCCAAGGCCATAGAAATAATTGACCTTGCCACAAAAAAAGATTTAACATCAGGAAGGGGCCCTACCGGAGTTGCTGCAGCCGCTATCTATATCGCAAGCGTTCTACTGGGAGAGAGACAAACTCAAAGAGAGGTAGCGGAGGTAGCGGGAGTTACAGAGGTTACAATAAGAAACAGGTATAAGGAGTTAGCCGAAAAACTGGATATAGATGTTATACCCTGATGATCGTGATTTTTAAACGAAAAAGTAACATCAATTTTATAACGTAAATCTTTATCAATATTTATGGGGTTTGTTTGAAAAAAAGATGGATAAAAGAAAGAAAAAAAGATTTTTACTACAAGGAAGCAAAAAAAGAAGGTTACAGAAGTAGAGCTGCCTTCAAACTCTTGCAAATAAATAAGAGATACAGGATTTTTAAACGAGGAGATTTCGTTATAGATCTGGGATGTGCTCCAGGAGGCTGGCTTCAGGTAGCCAAAAGGGAAGTGGGTCCTAATGGAAAGGTTTTGGGAGTGGATTTAGTGAATGTAAAACCAATAAAAAATGTAAAAACAATGATAGGAGATATAACACATCCAGAAATAATTGATTCTTTAAAAAATTATTTTCCCGAAGGTGTGGATGTGATACTCTCAGATGCTTCCCCGAACATCAGTGGAAACTGGAGTTTGGATCATGCTCGCTCCGTATATCTTGTTGAAAAGGCTTTAGATATAGCGAATGAGTTATTAAAGGTCGAAGGTAGATTGGTCGCTAAGGCATTTCATGGAGACATGTTAGATTTAATAGAAGACAGAATGAAAGACATGTTTTCTTTCGTTAAGGTTCATAAGCCAAAGGCTTCAAGAAAAAGATCTTCCGAGATTTATTTTATTGGGAAAGGTTATAGGCTCTCAAGATTTCTTTGATTTTATCAATACTTGCATCGGTTTTAACTGCTAACGGCGAGAAGTGGGTTCTTGTTGCTATATAAGATTCTTCTCTCAACTTTTCTATCAAGTATTCCATAGGAGGCGATGAAATCCCCATGCTCTTGCATATCTTGTGAACATTAAAGTACAAGGGTGGTGCCTCTATTTCATCTTTAATTCTTTCTAACAACCTCTTAGTCTTTAAATTAATATGTGTTGTTCTTATTTTCTCAAAAATTTCTTCAAAAAAATCATTATCGTATAACTTCCCTGTCCAGAGAGGTCCCGCATGCAAATATTTCTTTCCACACCCGCATTTTTCTTTATACTCGCCTAATTCTCTCTTTCCACAATCACAGTGGTTCAGGTAACCTATCTGTTTAAAAATTCTATCTACCAGAGAAATTCCTTTTCTTAAGAGACCATAAACCCTAAAGTAATGATCTGTAGAATGGGAGAAAATTGGAGTAAAGGAGAGTTCGTGTCTTCCTGCTATTCTCATAGCGGTAGCGATAAGGATTCTCAATCCTACTTCGTGGCAGTAATCCACCCTTAGGGAGTGAGCGTTGTATTTTCTAAAGCAGGCTTTATCGTAAACCCCGCAAAGAGGAGCGGTATCGGTAGCGGTGAAACCAATTATTCCCCTTTTGCTAACTGCCCTAACACCATTCTCCAGAAAGTATACGGGGGATCCGAAGGGATCAATATCAATCATTCCTTTTTTTCCATGGAATGCTATTTCGGAAAGTAAAAGGTTCGCTTCCTTATTTTCTGCCACCGCATTTTTTAGTTTTAGATGTTTTATGTTTTGCTTGATCAAATTGTACGCATCTCTGTTTAGGTCGTTTATGATGACTTCATCTACACTAGTTTCTTTGGCTATCCTAAGACCTCTAGCTCCAGTGGCTCCCAGAACATCTACGAAATCTTTTATTTTTGCGCTTTTCACGACTAAAACTGATATATCCCTGCTCAAAGACATAACAGGGTTGAAGAAAACCTTTCCCTTATCATCTGGAACGAAGAATTCAGTCAACCCTTCTCTAACAATTTTCAGAGAGTGACTCATTTGAGAACCTATTTAAAATTTTATTATAGAACTTGTTATGAAATTATGATCGTTTATTTAAGTGATATTTCTGTTCCTATGGCTTGTCCAGGCAATCCCTTATTGAATCTGACTTTTACTTGACCATTAGTTCCATGGACGTCAATTATTTTTCCCCTGATTTCTCTTCCTGCGGGATTTTTCCATTTAATTTCTTTTCCTATTAGTCTGCTAGCCTCTGAATAATCGTTTATACCCTCAAATCTCGCTACCATGGTTCTGTTTGATTGTCTTTTTCTAGATCTACAGTAATTTATGATTACGCCTTTCATTTGCAAACACCTCTAACTTGTTTGAAATGATCATCGGTAGTTTATCCCTATTCTGATATGTAATATAAATCAGTTCGCAGTCTTTTCTTTCCTTAACGTACTTAACAAAAGGATCTCTCGACTTTAAATGTATTGTTGCTAAGGTAGGAACATCGCTATCTAATATAAGTCTCACAGCATCTTTAAATCTTATACTATATAACTCCATAGGTCCGATCTCATCAATAACTGCAAAATCAGATTCTAAAGCATCTTCTATTGCTGAAACACCTATATTTTCTAAATCAGATAAATTAATACCGTATTTTCCTACTCTAGGACCTTCCTTGATGTTTACATGTGAAAGTATTCCTGTCTCCTTAGTTTTAATGCTTATTATTCTAAATCCTTTTCTTTCGTTTTTTTCTCTTATCTCTTCCGTGAGAAGTCCTGCTACGACGCCTTTCTTTTCTAGGTACGATATCACCTTTTTACACACGGTTGATTTACCTACTCTTGGTTTTCCGGTGAGAAGAATATTATTCATCACTTTCCTCCAAATCAACTACTTTAAAGTTCTCTACCAGTCCGTAGTCTGTAATTTTCAATTCAGGTATCACAGGCAAAGCCAAGAAAGATAGTGTCATGACAGGGTTTCTCAGGTTGCAACCCATATTTCTAATTGTTTCATTTATCTTTTCCAAATTGCTTGATACATATTCAACAGGCCTGTTACTCATCAAACCACCTACAGGAAGGGCTAATGAAATCGTTTTTCCCTCTAAAACGCAGGATATTCCTCCCTTCATTCTTTTGACTTCATTAACAGCTTTTGCAATTGAATCATCTTCTACACCTACTGCTATTATGTTGTGGGAATCGTGGGAAATGCTTGATGCTATAGCTCCTTTTTTTAAATTAAATCCGTGTACGAATCCTTTTGATATCCTTCCAGAATTTTTGTGTCTTTCTACAACTGCTATCTTCAGGATGTCTCTTTCTGTATCCGAGGATAGTTCTTTACCTTCCATTGGAAAAACTCTTTTTCTGGTGAATATCTGTCCTTCTACTATTTCAATTACTTTTACACGAGTATTTTCTTTGTCAGTTCTCAATAAAAAGTCTTTAGATGATATTTCGCCTAAATTCATCGTATCTTTGTGTATTCCTTTGTATTCCGGAATATCAATTTTTAAAATTCCTTTTTCACTTACAACTTCCCCATTTACTATGTTAAACATAACATTAAAATCATCAAGGGAGTCTACTATAACAAAATCTGCATTACTCCCGGGAGAAAATATTTTTAGTCTTAAATATTCACTTGGGTTAAGAGTAACAAGCGTAACTGCTATCTCAGGATCTATTCCTTCTTCAATTGCACGCCTTACGAGATGGTCTACATGCCCTTCTCTCTTGAGGTCTATTGGATCTCTATCATCTGATACGAGAATGCATCTTCTACCACAAACCTCTTTAATAACTTCAGCCAAGTCATGGAGGTTCTTTGAGGCAGTACCTTCTCTAATCATGAGATAAATGCCTCTCTTCAGTTTTTCAATGGCTTCGTCCTTATCGGAGCATTCGTGATCTGAAATTATACCAGTTGATAAGTATGCATTCAGTTCTTTACCTTTCAATCCCGGACAATGACCTTCGATTATCTTTTCTTTTGATATTCCTATTTTTCTCAAAATTTCAGGCTCTCTTTCTATTACAGCAGGAAAATTCATTACCTCCCCAAGACCTATAATTTCCTTCAGTTCAAGAATTTCCTCGATATCTTTAGAATCAATTTTTGCTCCAGATGTTTCCAGATTACTGGAGGGAACGCATGAAGGAGCTAGGAAGTAAAAATTTAATGGAGTCGCTTTAGAATCATCTATCATAAAATTTATTCCTTCTTTTCCTAATACATTTGCAATCTCGTGAGGATCACAAACCACTGTAGAAGTTCCTCTAGGAAGTACCACCCTTGCGAACTCTCTCGGTATAAGCATGGAGCTCTCTATATGGATGTGTGCATCAATCAATCCAGGAATCAATATTCCATCGAATTCAAGCATCTTTCCCATCAAATCTTTAGAGAAGCCAACAAACTTTCCTCTGTAAACTCCCAACCTTTCATATTCTATTTTTTGAGTATAAGGGTTGAAAACAGGTCCTTCTAACACTAGATCGCACTCTCTGTAACCCAGACAAGCCTCTATGGTTTCACTCAACATGAAAAACACCTAGATCTCGACTATACCTTCAACGTACATTAAAGGATAATCAAGATCCTCTATATATTTTAATCTCGAAATAACCTTTACATTCTCAACTTTCACGATCACCAAAACCTCTAGCATTTCTGAAGAGAGCGTGGCGTATCCGTGCTTTTCACATCTTTGTCTTAACTTTTCTTTATCTATTCTTACTGACACATCTGATACGAAAAATTGGTTTAAGACACATTCTTCTATGGTTCTTTCCAAAGAATCTACTGAGAATAGGCTAACAGGTGTGCCGATGAACTGGTGAAATATCGCTCCTAATTTTATACCTGATTCAAACAGAGCCCTTTCTCTAGGAGTTAAATTCTTGAAGAATTTATCAATACCACTCATACCACGATTTGGCGAACTTTGGCTGCTCTCTTTGAATTAGACTTCTCAGAGTCATGTCTTCCCTGAACTCGTATGCATACACTATCTTTAATTTCTGTCCTGGCATCAACGTGCATACCCATGCAGGCTCTACCGTAGGTTGTGCCTTTTTAAGTTCTAGTGCCCCTCTTTCCCAAATGAAAGGAGTTGTTGTTGCAAGAGATCCACTGCTCAATTTTGCAAGTCCTCCACCTTCAAACCATTCGTCCCAAGAGGGAATATCCACCAACTCTGGAGCTACTGTACGCATGCGAAAATCTGGCCATGTGAATTCGTCCTTTGATGCCACATCTTGCACCTTTGCAGCATCTAGTATTGAAGAAGGCTCTGCTCTCGTTAATGCAGCGTGTTCTACTACTATTGGAGCGCCAAAGGCGAATGCAACAGGAAAATCACCGGTATTTTCTACTGTAAATTCTACCTTTTGCCACCAACGAAGAACCTTTACATTTTTCACCTGATCCTCTAACGAAAAAGGATCCACGTACTGAGAGGAAAACCATTGGATGAATGGCAATCCTCCCAATGTAAGCTCTGCGACAGTAACCTCAGGTATATCGATTGTCGCTAAGGGTTCTTGCTCCGCCTCTAAATCTCTTAAAACTATGGTTCTCGTTTGCCCTGGTTGTATCCACCACCCGGTGGTACCTTGATACATCTCATACTCTGTGGATTCGTTAATGCTGAAGGTACTCCACTCATATGGAAAGTGTACCCCTGCAATATACCTCCTTGTTGTACCTTCGTTTTTGATCGTAGCGGTGATGGAAGTTTTAAGTTTTGTTATTCTTATTTCTCCCCTAACCAATTCAGGGGCTGCACCAGGAACCTCAGCGCCTGTTGGTAAAACCGTTACTGTAAATGTATCACTGCCCTGTCCAATCCAAGCAGTATCGTTACCGTTTCTTACCCTAGCAGTGGCTGTATAGGTACCGGCTTCATCAGCCGCAGTAGGAGTCCAAGAAAAAGAAGAGGGATTTACGTATTGAGTTTGATTGAGTACGACATCTCCTACAGGATCTCTGATTTGAAGCCAAGTATAGCCAAATGTAAAGTTGCCAAGATCTGTAACGGTAACACTTATGGTAACGGTCTCTCCAATATCGACGCTCTCTGGTACTGAGATAACGGTCACCGTTACCTGAGCGTATCCAGTACTCGCAAGTAAAAGAAGAATGATAAACAACAGACCTGATTTCTTCAATTAATTCACCTATTCAAGTATCTTTGTCTGATCTGGTATAGGGCAGAGATAGATTTTATGAGAAGTTATCTGGCCTGGCTTTGGCTCATTCGCCTGTAAAACGACTGGTATCGTTTCTTTTGGTATTTCCACCAAGATCATATACTTCGCATCAAAGTCACCGAGCTGTGAAGTGTATTCGAGATCCGTGAGCCTGATTCCATAGTCGCTTAACATGTGCCTGACATAACTCTCGCTTACCTTATTTGCCGACGCGGCCTTTATGATTTCTATCAAATCTACGGTGTATGTGGTACTTCTTGCCCTAGATTTTAAACCTGCACTTCCGGTTCCTATGTAATCCTGCCAAGGTAAAGCTGTGAGAGATGCCCCAGACGCTCCTGCAGTTGATATTGACGAGGATGTTACCACGCCTTTAGACTCATAACCGCCGCCAGTATCGTATTTCTGCTCTGATTCCGAGAGAGAAATTTGACCTCTAGTTCTTTCTTGGAATATGGCAAGTATTCTTGCCTGCCTCGTTACCAAGCTTGTATTTTCTATGCTCTCTCCTCTAACAAAGACATCCACGTAGTCCCCAACAGATAAGATGCCAGATGCCGCGTTTACTCTATCCAGCACTATGGGGAATCCCAATGTTGCGTCAGGCTCAGGATATTTTACGGTTATTTCCATTAGTTGCTCAAGTGTTGCATCCCTTACTATTGCCAATGCCCTTTCCTTGTCAACGACTGAGGGTATTTCTTTCTCGAAGATCTCAACTTTTCCTTTCTCGTTTACTGATTCCTCAATGAGGCCTTCTAGATAGGTACGCCATGCCTTTAGTGCAGATCCCTCCACGTCAATAGCCTTCAGATCCGAGATGTCCTTGGCATTATTAATTTCACTTATAAGTCGTCTTTTATCGGGATGATATGCAAGGGGCCCTTTGTATGAGCTCTCTACTAAATTCAATTTCTCGAATCTAAGTTTTTCAAAAGATGCCGGACCTCTTACGTCTATTCCTTTAACTTCTTCCGCTGTTCTTGCATCTCTTACTTTCTTTATCAGTTCAGATCTTATTGTACTGGATTCTATTCCCTTAAAGGCTTCTTGTATCTCCTTCAATTTTTCTATCTGTGCTTCCTTTAATTTTTCTCTTTTGGGTTTTATATATCCAAAGTAGGTTATGCCGCTGGCTACTGCACCAATAATTACCAAAAAAACTATAGAACCAACGATCAATCTAATATCCAGTGGCCTTTTTGGTTCCTCTGGTATAGGCTCTGCCGCGGGTATTCTAGCCCTCAAGTCACTTATTTTTTCTCTTATGTCTTCTGCCCTTGCCATGCTTGCACTCCTAAAAAGCATTTGTCCTTTTAGTTAAGGGTGTTGTCAGACATATTTATGGTTTTTGATAAATTTTGTGATATTTGGGCTAATTTTGTCTGACAAAGAAATTTATACAAAAAAAAAGAAATTACCAGACTGGAGGTATTGGTATTGAAAATAGTAGTGGTCGGGGTCGGTCATTGCGGTACAAAAATTGCCGACGTGTTCAGCAGCAGCGGTTACAGCGCTCTGGCAATTAATACGGCCAGACAAGATCTTTCATGGCTAAATTTCATTCCCTCGGAAAATAGGGTGTTGATAGGTAAATCAATAACGAGAGGTAGAGGCGTCGGTGCTAATCCGCTGAAAGGTAGAGATGCGGCGAACTCGGATATCCAGGATGTCTACAAAAAGATTAAAGAAATCGGATCCCAAGATATTGACATATACTTTGTATCAGCAGGGTTGGGAGGGGGCACAGGATCTGGAGGAGCCCCAATCATAGCCCAAAAAATAAAAGAAGAATTTCCAGAAAGTTTGGTTGTGGGAATTGGCGTTCTTCCACTAGCGATTGAGGGAGACCAAGCCATAATAAATTCAGCCATAGGCTTGTCAGGAATGAACAAGGCAGTGGATGCATTAATTCTGATAGATAATGAGAGGTTAAGATCGGCTGATGAAGATATCTCAACCGCCTATGAAAACATAAACAGGGCCATAGTGAGCAGGATCAACACGTTGGTCAGATTTACGACGATGTCGGGAGAACAGATAATAGACGGAAACGATGTAAAAGCAACTTTAAGCGGTTTTGGAGGAATAGCAACAATAGGCTATGTAAATGAACCGGTAAAAAGCGTAAACTCAATAACTCCTCTGATAGAGAAAGCAATAAAGCCTGATGAAGGTTTATATCTGGATATAGACGTTAAGACAGCACTGAAGGCCATAGTTGCTATAAGCGGACCCATGAAGTGTCTCGCAGCAAGTGAGATATTTGAGGGACTAGAGTTTCTCAAGGAAACGATAAAGGGTCATCAGGTATTTAGAGGAATCTACCCGAAGCCAAACGCAGATCAAGTTGAGATTCTCGCCCTATTGAGCGGCGTTTACAGGTCCCCAAGGATAGATGAAATTATGATGTATGCAAAAAATGCCGCGGCAGACTTAAAAGCAGCTGTAATAGAAGCAGAAAAAAGTTTGTATGATCTACTAAGAGATGGAGAAGAGCTAGAATCTTTTTACACGTGATTTTATGTTCGGTAATAAAAATGAGGTTGAAAAACTGAATGAAAAGATAGAAGAACTTGAAAAAAGAAAAAAAGATTTACAAGAAGAATTAGATCAGGTATACAAAACTATAGGAGACTTACAAAAAGAAAAGGTTGAACTACAGAATAAATTGGAGGATTTTGAGAAAGAAGAGTTAAAATTGAAGGAGAAAATCTCTGTTTACGAGGAAAAAATAGAAAAAATTTTATCTTCATACGAAGATAAAGTTGAAAAACTCATAGAAAACATTAAAGTTAGAGACGAGTTATTAGATCTTAAAGAACTGAATAAAAAGTTAGAAGAAGAAGTTTCATTATTAAAAAATAAATTGAATGAAGCAGAAATTTTAAATCAAGAACTGAAGACCGAAAAACTGACACTGGAAAACGAACTCGCTGAGATTAAGGATCAAATTAATGTATCAATAATGAAGGAAGTAGAGAAGATAGAGAACGAATATAAAAATAAACTCGAACAACTGGAAAAAAGATACGACAAGATTATAGAAGATCTAAAAAACGAACTAGGGAAAAAAGATGCGGAAATTTACAAGAGCTACAGGGAAGGAGAACTTTCCGCAAAAGAAAGATTTAAGACTTTTATTACACTTTCTGACACCCAAAAAAGGATGATACGCGCACTCTTTGAATACGAGTCTCTGGATATGAATAAAATCAGTGAAAAGGCTTTGTTGAGCAAGAGCGATGTGAAGTATGATTTGGAGGCACTTATATCTAAAAACTTTGTCGAGAAAGATAACACCGAAGGAGAAGTTTATAAACTCAGGAAAGACTACATACCAATAATAAACGAATTTGTGAGAGAGGGCATTCTGTAATATATTTTTGAAAGTTTTAAGGATTCATATGAAAAGCTAATAACATGGAAATCTAGTTATTCTAGGTTATATCGGTGCAACGCCCCTTGGATCCCATATCAATGTAGTGTCTTGAAGACCAAACTCTTTCTTAAGTCTTTCCAATAAATCTTCGCAGTAAGACATCAATTCTGAATAATCTTCTGGGCTTATGGACTTTGTCCGATACAAATCAGGAAGATATATTTCAACAACTCTTTGTATTGCGTCTATAAACATATAGATGGTCGTTTCGCTAGGCTCCATTTTTCTATAGGTCTCATACCACCTGGTGATCATGGCTTTTATCTTCAGCAATTCTTCGTCCATGGATTTCTTAAATTTTCTAATGTTAAAAAAGTTGACGTAGCGGATGAGCGTCTCATTAACAAGTAAATCAATTTTTTGGCTTAACGTTCATCTCTAAAGGGAACCTATAATGCTTGCTAGCTTTGGATTTTTGAAACCCCTGAGAAGTCTAAAATCTTTAGGATAACCTATGAAAGGATCGATAGATTTTCTATCGACGTCAACGACCCATATCTTTATGTTTGCAGCCTTGAGTCTATCAGAGCGTTCTTTGAAGAATTTTATAAAGGGAGCAGGCGTTCTTTCAGTAGGAGTAATTATGACGTACTCTCCGCTATAATCTGAGGCGAATTCTAGATGAGCAGGTAAATCATTACCAACATCATCTATCAGAGAAAAGAAAACAGCGTATCTGTAATTATCTCTTGTGTATTCTCTAACGATTCCTTCTCTTGCTTTATAATCTTTAAAAAACCTGTCAACAACTGATTTCAGTCCATTTAAGGGATCTAAAAACCATTTTGAGATTAAAAACTCATTATAAGCCTCTTCAAACTCTTCTTTTCTTTCATAACAAGGTTAAGCCGTGAAAACTTAAAGTTTTTTATGTAACTTTGATCCTTACCGGTCAAATCTAGGCCCTCTCGGACCTCTACCTCGTCTTCTTGCATATCCTCTGTCTTCAGGATGCCTATGGATACTCGAGCTACTACACTTTGGGCACTTAAAAGGCCTTCCAGTTCCAAACACTTCCTCCCACTCGTGCTGACATTCAAAGCATAAAAATCTTCTTTCTCCTTTTCTAATCAAATAATTACCTCCATCAATATTTATTGCCTTTCCGTTTACCAGAGCATCTGTTATTTTGGTCCATGCCCTCTCTAAAGTTCTGTGAAATGTTGGTTGCGAGATGTTCATTTCTTTGGCAGCATCTTCTTGTTGCAGTTTCTTAAGGTATCTCAACCTCATTGCCTCGAGTTCGTCAAAGGTTAGGTTGATTTCTTCTAGTTCCCTAGCAGGAATTCCCCTAGGCTTGTAGTACATACGCTCTGGCTTCAGCCATATCTCTCTACACTTCTTAGGACGTACCATAGTTATGAATATATATTCAAAATATATAAATATTGTTGGAGGTAGAATCTAAAAATCAGAAGGGACGAGAAATTGAAAGAGTATTAAATCCATTTTAACTAAAACTGGCTTTTATAACTATAAAGCCGCCGAAGATCTTTAAAATAGATTTGGATAAAATTTCTTCCAAGTTTTTCGTATGCTTTAGAATAAAATTCGGAGTATTTGGAGGCATGAATAATGTTGAGCCCCAATTGAATTTCATGTCTCCAAAAAACGATTTCACCTCGTAAACACTGTAAAATCTGGCAGATTTAAATACCGATTCTTCGAAAAAAGACCTGATCTTTCTTTCTAGTGTCCATAGGCTCCATTTGTTTAGTATGCCTAAAACTATTCTTCCATCCTTTTTGAGAACGCGCCTCATTTCTCGGATTCCTTTTCCAGGATCTTCCAAGAATTCTAATGTGGTTACCGCAATGACAATGTCAAAGGTTTCATCTTCGAATGGAAGTCTGTTTACATCGCCTAAAATGAATCTTATCCCTTTTATCCTTTTAGTTTTAGCGACATTCAACATTTTTTCTGAGATATCAAGACATGTTACATCTAATCCCAATTTTGCAAAGGAAGAAGCGAAAACTCCCGTTCCACAACCGATATCCAGTATTTTTTCTCCTCTTTTCGGCTCAGAAAATCTTAAAATCATCTCTTTCTCTAGTTCAAGTGCATAACTACCTATGGGGCTCTCATACCAGAGATCGTACCTTTCAGCGACTCCATCAAATAGTTTGCTCATTTAAGAGCCTCTAATTTGGAGATTATAGAAGCATCTTTGTCTCTGCGATCGTCTATTTTTAAGGTTGTTACGACTCTTTTTGCGCCAGCAGTGAAAACTGCTTCATGAGCCATTTTTACTACAGAGAACAAGGTTTCCAAGTTTTCTGTCTCAATGGTTGTTGACATCGCACCCACTTCAAATTTAACTCCTGATCTTTTCAGCTCTTCTAGCGCAGTTTTTACGTATTTACTTACGCTAGGAGAAGTTGTTCCTAGAGGCACTACGCTCAACTCAGCTATAATCAATCTTATACCTCCTCGAGTAATCCACCTTAATTTATGCACCGGGATGCACCCATATTTTCATCTTCTTTATTTATTTTGTCCCGCACATGTCCGGGAGAAATAGGACAAAAAGATTCAAAAACAATGGAGAGCACCATGTATTTGGTGTAAAAATGTTAGAGGATTATATTGAGGAGATAACGTCTTGTGATGAGTGTAGAGTATGTTTAAACTCTTGTCCCACATATATTGTCTCTAAGAATCTTACTCTCAGCCCTATGTACAGGATAAAAGCTTCTGAAAGCATTTTAAATGGAGAAACTATAACAGAGGAGATAATCGAAAGTCTGTACAAGTGTCCTAGATGCGGCGCCTGCGAGCATGTATGCGAAAAAGAGGTGCCTACATCAAAAATTGTGGGCGAGGCGAGAATAGAACTTGTAAAGATGGGGTTTGCTCCACTAGAAGGTCATAAGAAAATTATTGACTGGATACTGGAAAAAGGCAATTCAGTGATGGGAGATCCATCAAAGAGACTTGACTGGTTGCCTCCAGATTATAAAATAGAAGGAGATTACAGGATAAAAGAAGATAGGATAAAAGAAGACTCGGATACCTTATTTTTCGCAGGATGTATACCATCTTACATAACCAAGGACGCTGCAAGATCTTCCATGCTGTTATTAGAAAAAATCGGAATTAAACCCCTTATTTTAGAAGATGAAGGTTGTTGCGGGAGTTATTTTATTGACTCTGGTAAAATAGACTTAACAGAAGAATTTTACTTCAAAAATGTAGAAAGATTCAAATCATATGGTATTAAAAGAATCATAGTGATTTGCGCCGGATGTTACAAGGCTTTCAAAGTTTACTATCCTGAAATTCTTGGAGAAATGGACTTGGAGGTTAAGCATATTCTGGAAGTGCTTTACGAAAATTTATCGAAGCTAAAGATCCAGAAAATTGACAAAAAGATAGCTTACCACGATCCATGCCATCTTGGTAGAGTTCATGGCATATATAAAGAGCCGAGGGAGCTTTTAAAGAGTTTTAACTTGATAGAGATGCATAGAAGTATGGAGAAATCCTTCTGCTGTGGAGCAGATTCCGGCGTGAGATCTGTTTATCGAGAGTTTTCTATGGATATGGCAGTTGATAGACTGGATGAGGCAGAGGAAATTGCGGATGAATTGATCACATCGTGTTCATTCTGCTCTTTTAATCTTGGACATGCCGCTAAAAAAAGAGGAAAAGACATTTCTGTAAAATACATAACCGAAATATTGCTGGAAGGGACGGAATAAAAACGACAATTTTTGTTGCATAAGATAATTTGCTGTATGATAATTGTTGGTGGAAAATAGGATTCTAACAAAATATATAAAAGTAAGGAGAAATATAAATTAGTGCCGCGAGAGTGATGGATCATGGATATAGAGAAACTCAAAGAAAAATTGTCTAGCATCTTCAAGAAGAAAAAGAAAAAAGAAGAGCCAAAATAGGAAATAATAATAGTAATGCTCTTCTAGATTTCCTAGATTAGCCCTAACTCCTGCATTTTTAGATTACCTGTAAAGTTTCTTAAATATAATTTGAGTAATTATTACTAATATAATTTTTAATGATTAATCTTAAGAAAATATTATAAACAAAGAAAATATTAAAAACAAATTGTATAGTATAATCAGATGATCGTATGGACTGCGTTATCACTACATTGTTGATAGGTTTATTTTGCATTGCTGCAGCGATAATCGTACTTGAGAAAATGAGATTTTGGTTCTGGAGAGGATAATAGAAGAATGGATTAATCTTGTTCCATTGCTGGCCACTGGATTTCGATGGTATAATGGCAAGGATAAGGATAGATCTTTCTCCAGCATATCTGACACTTCACCTTAATTTTGACCGGAACCGGAAATTTCATCGTCTTCATCGCGATTCGAGGTGCAACTGCTCCGGGGTACTTTATGATTACTTCATCGTTCTCACAAATCAAGCCCGCTCTGGCCAATGTTTCGATAGGGTCTTTGGTGAAATCGTCGAAGAGGACAGGATCCCTTTGGAGGGATTCTTCAAAATCTTTGAATCTCTTTCTTCTGTGTTCAGTTAGTAGATTGATAAATTCATCTGCTTTTTCAGGATCTTTAAGCAATTTTCTCATTTTTTCTTTTGACTTTTCCACATCTAAAACTTCCTTTTCCATAACAATACCCTTTCCATTTTTCATTGATCAGTGTAACTTACCTCGGCTCTTTGATATCGGAATATTTTGCTTCCTATCGACATGAAAGGTTTCGAGAGTTCTATACCCTTGGAGATGGGCATGAGTGGAAAAGCCTTTATCTCAGGCGGAAATATCTTTCCAGGGTTCATGATGTCGTTCGGATCTCTTTCTTTCTTGAACTTCCTTATTTTTTCAAGTCTTTCTTTTCCGAAGTAACTCTCTGATTCTCCTGAAAACCATATTCCTGTTGAATACACTCTTCCACCGAATTTTCTCGCGATATCTACTATTTTGAATGCGTTGTTCCATCCGAAAGTAAATCTTAAGAAAGAACGTTCGTCTTCCAAGAAAAACACCAGTAAAGCAGATTCTTTTTCACTTGCCAACTGTCCTTCTGCCCCGATGTACATTCCTTTTGTCTCTTTTTCTACTTCTTCCAAAACATCTTTCAGTCTCGCATTAGGAATCAATGCCTCACTCGGTATTACGCTTGGACCAAGCCTCTTTATTCTCAAAGGGTAAAATCTCTCTTCCCATTCTTTTTTGGAGACTTCAGCGCTTGCAATCTCTCCAGAATTAGAATGGATTATCTCAGCAAATTTTTCCTTTACTTTCTCATACTGAGACTCGTAGTATGCAAATATCGCGTAGTATTTATCCTCCGGCAGGAGTCTGTGGCCTGTTGCCTCCTGTTTAAGTTTTATGTATCCAGGAGTTCCGAATGCTATGGTATAGGGCTTTGCATAACTAACAACCTGATTTATTGCTGATTCTAAGGAAGATGCATCTTTAAACAATACGGTTACTGGGATTATCTCTTCATAATCCTTTACTTCAATTTTTAATTTCGTTATGAATCCTGTTATTCCTTCACATTCGCAGACGAGATCTAAGTTCTTACCCTTGAACGTCTCTACCTTACCGTCCGGTGTAACCAATTCTGCCTCCTTTACTATCGTGGAAGCGTTTCCATAGGTTAAACTGCCTATTCCAGTCCCCCCTTGGGCTATCCAGCCTGCTACCGTAGCAGATGGAGCGCTCGATGGGTAGTGCTTTAGTTGCAAGCCTTGTTTATTCAGTTCTTTTTCTAACCGGTCCCAAATTACTCCTGGCTCTATTGTAGCAGTCTTTTCTTCTTTATTTATCTCTATTATCCTGTCCATCTTAGAAAAGTTTACAACTATGCCCCCATAAACAGGAAGCGCTCCACCGTATCCACCAGTCGCTGACCCTCTTGGTATCAATGGAATTCTGAACTCGTTTGCAAGATTTACAAGTTTTACTAACTCTTCTTTGTTTTCCGGAAGTACAACAGCATCTGGTAAGGTATCCAGCATGAATAGCGGAACTACATCAGGGAGCGTTCCTACGTCATGAGAGTAAAGGATCAGTTCATTCTCATCAAAACTCACCCTATCACCGAATATTTCCTTTAATTCTTTTTTCTCCCTTTCTTCCCTTTCCCAGGGGGGCAGGATGATTAACGATACTGCAAGTATCACGAATGGCAAGGTCATTAGAAAGATCGCGGGCAGTATCCCTTCCCTGCTCAGGAACTCTGGAGCATATGTGGTAAAGCCCCTTAAACTTTTTGAGAAAAGTTGACCTCCGATTACAACGTTCCATCGCATCGCAAAGACTCCGATAACAACTAGCAGCGAGGAGAGGAAAAAGCCCGCATTCCTTACTCTCTCCCCAAACTTAAAGAGTAGGAGAGAACCGATCACGATTATGGGGATTACCTCCCCCATGATCATTTGGACTCCTATGAAGGTGAATGCAATCTTCTTTGAGATCAGTTGTGAAATTATTCCCCATTCTTCAGCAGATTCATACATCTTTGATAGAACTTCCAATGACTCGAAGGTTAGATCTATTACCAAGAAGTACCAGAGGTAAGTTGCCAGCGATTTCATGCAGGTTCTATCTATGGTGGTTCTCCTTATCTTTGATACGATAACGTAGATTAGGATCAACATCGCAATACCTGAGACTATAGCGGAGAGTAAAAATATGATCGGCATTAGAGGTGTGGACCACCAAGGATTGGCTTTAATAGATCCAAATATGAAGCCAGCATATCCGTGAAGTAAGCAGGCAGATGGAATTCCTATCGCCGCGAGCACGGTGGTGATTTTATGATCGGTCTCTAGGGCTTCCTTCGATATATCAGTGATACCTAAAGCCAGAACAAAGTAGAACAGTTTTTTTATCCCCCTGCTCGATTTTGCAAATCTCACGATATCCTCTCTGAATATGAACCAAATCTCTAGGGTCAAAATTATGAGATAAGACAGGTAGACATAGCCAAACGCAGCCATGGCCGAGTTAGGATTTGGGGTCAAGAATATTTCTGGAGCCCTTAAAGGCTGTGTGAGATGAAAGAGCAAGGGCTGAACGCAAATTAAAAGAAAGGCGTATGCGGTTAGTACAGCCAGTTTAGCAACGGGTTTAACCTCTTTTCTTCCAAAAACATGATAAATCGATGAAACAATAAATGCTCCAGCCACCAGACCGGTTATATAAGGGTACAAAGCGATAAGTATACTCCACTGCACCTCAATTTCATTTGGAAAAACGAAGCCTTGTACAGACTCAATCATTAAATCACCTCCTTATCCAATCCAACATAGAAAACTTTGGGCTCGGTTCCTTGACTTGGCTTTAAGACAGCAACCCTTTCTTCTCTAAGTATTTTACTTACAGCACTGTTTGGATCGTTTAGGTCGCCAAAAATTCTTGCACCAACCGGACATTCCTGAACGCAAGCCGGTAGAAAACCTTTGGTTATTCTATGGTAACACCACGTGCATTTGTCCGCTACCTTTCTCACCGGATGAATGAATCTCGCTCCATAAGGACATGCCTGAATACAGTATCTGCACCCCACACAGTATTTACTATCAACCAGAATGACTCCATCTTTAGTCTTGTATGTTGCTCCTACTGGGCAAACTTGAACACAAGGGGGCTTATCGCACTGATTGCACAACTTTGGAACGAAAAAGCCCTTTCTTATTCTTTTCTCACTTTCTTTGAATCCATGGATACCGCCGTTGGGTGATGTTACAATGACCTCTCCGTCCATTGTTATGACGTACTTTTCAACCCAAGTTCTAAAGACATGAGCGTCTAATGGAACATTATTCTCCCTCTTGCATGCCTCTACGCAAAAACCACATCCTATACATTTGGTTGTATCAACGACAAAACCCCAGTGATGCTCTGAAATTTCCTCTTCCCCTAAAGCGTTTGCTACTTGCATAAAATTAGATGTTAGAGATTCTATGGCTAGAGCTAATCCTGCTGACGTTTTTATTGCAGTTAATATGAAGTCTCGGCGTGAAATTGCCATTTTATACCTCCTTTGAGTAATACCAGGGTTTAAACGGTATGTGGGGATTATGACATGACCTGCAGTTTCTTCCAGGATTGTGGGTATCAAAATCTATCTGAGGAAATTCAGAAGGTCTTGAGGCCATAAATGCATGACATCTCTTGCATAGTTCCTCTGACGTTTCTGCTAGAGGCTTAATCTCTTTTGGCGCCTCTACATGATTTAGCGCAGGTCCATGGCAGGTTTCACAGTTTACACCTCTGTGTTGATTTTCGCTCCAGTCCTTAAAATGCAGTGGATGACAATTTTTGCATGCGGACGACTCCGAATAGACCAATGGGAGTTTTTTATTTTCTTCTAGGGAGTCTCCACGATAGTGCCCGTACATCCCGAATGAATCCGGAATGAGTACCGCTCTAACAGAGGCGAATACAATTGCAAACATAACCAATATCAAAACGACCAATTTAACATGAGCCTTCATCTTATTCTCACCAGCAATCTCATTGTTTTGGGTTTATACGATTCTAAGAACGATATTTCTTTTCCCTTAAATTCATGCCATCTTCCTCTCACTTCAGGCACCTCTGAATGACAGTAACCGCATACACCAGAGATGTTTTCAGGTATGCTCGCAGAATGGGAACCATGACAGGTTACACAGGTCGGTCCCAATTTATCAGAACTCAGTCTTTTATAATGGGTGCTTTTTACAAATTCGCTGTATTGCTTCGGATGACAATCGATTCCGCAAGTTTCGGTGACTTTTTTGAAAAATACGGTGCTTTCGGGGTTTCTTGTGCTCTTTATCCTGTGCCCTCCGTGGCATGTGGTGCACGCCGGTGCAAGCACCTGATCATTGAACTTTGTTCCCAATTCATTGGAATTTAATTCCAGCGTTTTTCTTAGTTCTTCCCAATGTGCAGATTCAAAATACTTTGATTTTGGATGGCATTCGGAACAGACTCTGGTTATTTGGCTAATATTTAGATGAAGTAAATCTTTGTGCGCGGTTTTTTCATCTGGATTGCCTCCGTGACATTTTTCGCAGGTTACAAAGTTATCTGCATGTACTGTCTCGGCCCATTCCACGTATTCCGCGTAAACTTCTGTATTTTTCAATGAACTGTGGCAAGAGACACAGGATACATCTGTGAGCGCCTTTGCCAGCGATTCCGCCCTTTTCGCATAATGTATTGCTTCTAAAAGATTTCGTCTGAACTCATACTTGTCTTTTCCATGAGTTTCTGAGAGTTTTCTGGCGTTTTTCAGAGCCTCTTCTGCATAAATGATATCTTTTCCTTTTTTTTCTGCTTTTTCAATCTCGTTCTGGGCTTTTTCTATAGCGATCTTGACCTGGTCTTGAAGATCAAAGATTTCTCCGTTGGTGCCAGAGGCTTCCGATGACTTTGGCGAACGAAGGTTCATTAAAGTAAACGCCAAACCAGTTATTATGGAAAAAGCGAGCATGTAAACCTTAAACTTCTCAATTAAAGTGTCTGAGGACATGAATATACTGGAGAATTAGGTAAATTTATATTAGTCCATTTTTAAAGACGTTTAGAGAATCATTTTTCATTTTTTACAGAAATTAATTTAATTCAAGTTAAACCATTTTCAGATCTATTTTATATCATTTTTGGAACTTCTTCGTGCATTCTATTTTTGAATTTCTTATTATAGAAATTATAGGACTAATTATAGAACTATGTAGAATTGAATAATCTCGAATGATATCTATTGAGTATTCGCAGAATGGTAATGCAAACATACTTTATAGTAGGAATGAAAAATGATTTTACATGTCCTCCAAAAATGTCTTGATCTTTGTTATGCTTCTCCTGATTGTTTATCCATGCTTTTCCATACATATAGAAGGCAAGGCATTTCACTGGAGCACATTTCAACCTCTGCCGAGCACCATCGTTAGGGTTTACAGAAATAGTACTCTAACAGATCAGGTGATCTGTGATCAAAATGGCTACTACAAATTAGATCTTCCGCCTGGCAGGTATATCTTCGTGGCGTTTACCGTTAACCAGAGCGGAGGAATTTCTTATTTCACTCAAATGAACATAACGCTCCTAAAGGAAAAAGAGATTACGAGACTGGATTTACCTATGTTTCCTAAATTAGAAGATATTTTTCCAGAAATCGAGAAATTACCATACGAAATCGAGAATCTTCCGGATATAGAGGAATACTCAACGATTGATTTTGAAATGAACAATAAATTTGATTTCATATACTTTATAATCTTTCTTTCAATGATCATCCTGCTTCTTGCTTTTTTATACTTTAGAAGGGAAAAGTACGTAAGAGAAGATCTAACCGATGATGAAATCAGAATAATAAATATTCTCAAAACACACGGAAAAGAGATGTTTCAAACAGATTTGACGAAAGAAATCGGATATTCACCCGCAAAAGTTAGTTTAATCTTATCAGCCCTGGAAGAAAAGGGAATAATAGAAAAGCGTGCTAAAGGAAGAGCAAACATAATATCTTTGAGGCCAAAATGATTTACCCAAGCAACATCAGTGTAAGCGTATCTCTCAATCCAGGGGAGAATCCAAGGATAAACAGAGCAAAATACCAAAAATTCAAGGATTTTTCATCTATTAGTGATTGGATAATCAATATGACGAAAGAGATTACGACGATCTTTAATGGAAAAAGGATCAAGGCAGTATTACTCATCTTTATCAAAAAATTCTCGAAAACGTGTTCTTCGAAGTATCCGTAAAAATCTACCGCTACAAATGTGGCGCTGAAATCAAGCATGTGCGCAAAAAAGACGCCTTTTATCCAACTTTCCTTAAATTTGCTTATGTTTAAATAATTTATACCCAAAAATATTACGGAAGTAGATAAAATTAGGGTAAGGAATATGTATAGCAGCGGTTTTAGGGCAATAACATTAATCAAAACCATGAAAAGAGGATAAACTGAGAGAGAGGTTCCAATGAGAGAGGCGGTATAGTAATATCTAATACCCAATCTTTTTTCGAGAAGCAATGAAATTAACAAGACGGTAAAAACGATGAAAAAGATTAAGAAAAATATTCCGGGGGTAACAAAAAAGAAAGAAGTTTTGAGGATATTTGCATCTACAAGGGACCTAATACAAGAGGCAAGAACTAGGAACGGAAGCAAGGAGAAGACAAGGTATTTGTCAACTTTTACGTTTAACCTTCGAACCAGTTTTTCACTCGCTATTATTCCAAAGCCCAGTAAAAGACCATAAAAGATAGTATTGACCACGTTGTAGCCAGTATGCTTGTATATTGGCTCAATAAAATATTTTTTGATGAACAAATTATCTCAACCTTCAAAAAACTTGGAGAGTTTTCCGTATGTTACCCTAAGGTGTTCTGGCAGGACCTTTACATCTGCTAGAGTGGGCATGAAGTTTGTATCTCCTATCCATCTAGGCAGGACATGAAAGTGAAGATGTTCCTCTCCCGCTCCTGCGGCTTCTCCTATGTTAACTCCTACATTAAATCCTTCAGGTCTAAATGCCTCTTTCAAGGCAATTATTGTCCTTTTTAATATGGAAAATAGCTCGTTTGACTCTTCTTCGTCCAATTCTTCGATATTCAACACGTGTCTGTACGGTGCTATCATTAGATGTCCGCTGTTGTAGGGATATCTGTTTAAGATGACAAAGCATTTTTTTCCTCTAAAAACTATAAGATTCTTTTCATCATCCTTTTCCTTTGGTCTCTCACATAGGAAGCATTTATCCTCTTTTTCTTTCAGTATGTAATCAATCCTCCATGGAGCCCAGAGCCTTTCCATGCTTACTATAAGTTTGAATGAGGTAAAATATTTTTTCTCCTTTATGCTACAACTTTCACATTTTATGCCATAACCCAATACTCCTCAACTTGTACTGCTTCTCTGGGCTTATGCTGGATTCTATTTTGGAGTGACCACAATATTAAAAAGATCAATAAAATATAAGAGTCCCATGATGGGTAGTGCCTATGCCCTTGGTGCAGGAACGATAGTAAATGCCATAGCAGGTGGTAGGGGAGCAGCATTTGGATTAGATATTAAGGTCACTGCCAGAGTGATTTTAAATGAATCCGGGAATATAAGGGGCAGAATCACAGACAATCCGGTAGAAAGTACAAAGTTAATTGAAAAATGTGTTGAAAATACCCTTTCTTATTTCGGCGCAAAATATGGGGCTTACGTTGAAACAGACTCTAAGGTGCCCATCGCTAGGGGACTTTCCTCTAGCAGTGCCGCAGCAAATGCGGTAATTTTAGCCACTGCATCTGCTTTGGATGAGAAGATAGAAAGCATGGAAGCAATCAAAATCGGTGTGAAAACTGCTAAGGAGGTTGGAGTGACTATAACTGGAGCATTTGACGATGCATGCGCATCTTTTTTGGGAGGAATCGTTGTAACCGATAATATAAATAATAAACTTCTCCTAAGGGAAGAATCAGAAGATTATGCGGTCATACTGGTTCCGGAGGAGAAAAAATACACAAAGGAGAGCAATATAAGAAGAATGAAAATTTTCAGATCTCAGGTGGAAAAAGTACACGATATGGCATTGGAAGGTAAGTTCTACGATGCAATGACCTTGAATGGATTGATATACTGCACAGCACTAGGTTTCGATTCGAGCATAATCTTAAAAGCTCTTGAAAGTGGAGCTAAGTCCGCTAGTTTATCAGGGAAAGGACCATCATTCGTTGCTCTGGCTGATAAAGAGGATGTGATCAGGATTGAAAAGGCATGGAAATCAATAGGAAACGTTCTGGTAAGTAAGATAAATAACGAAGGTTCAGGGATATTGAATGAAGAAGATTGATGAAATTCGTTCAGAAATTGATGAAGTTGACGAAAAAATTGTCGAATTCCTGAATAAAAGATTGAACTTGGTTAGAGAATTATCAAGGTTAAAGAAAGTCCATGATATCGATATAATAGATAAAAAAAGAGAAAAAGAGGTACTAGAAAGGGCAATCCAGTTATCGAGTCCCGATAACAAGGAAGCACTGTCCAAAATATACTCGGAGATTATAAATGCATGCAGAGAGCTTCAGGTAGAATGAGGGATTTCATTGTTTCCTTTGAGGGATGAGAATCCAACTAGCCTACGTCCTTATGTAACTTGGACTCTAATAGTCTTAAACATAGCAATTTTCTCTTTGCAAATAACCTTATTCTTAGGGAGTTCTATTAACTTAATTACGATTTTTGGTCTTATTCCAAAAAAAGTAATTGCTGAAGGGACTTATTATACATTCTTTACCTCTATGTTCCTCCATGGAGGACTCGTGCACATATTTGGTAACATGCTCTACCTCTACATATTTGGTGACAACATAGAGGACATGTGCGGAAGGATGAATTTTTTGATATTTTACTTTCTGTGCGGAATCGCTGCATCTCTGGTATACCTGTTATCAGCGAGCAATTCAACCATACCTGTGATTGGAGCATCTGGAGCCATATCAGGAGTTCTAGGCGGGTATGTAACCCTGTTTCCTAAAGTCAGGATAAAAACAGCGATTCCTCTTTTCATAATCGTTCAGGTAATATATCTTCCAGCGTATGTTTTGATAGGTTTCTGGTTTGCCTACCAATTGTTGTTCGTTTCTATGGGTGCCCAGACAGGAGTCGCTTACTGGGCCCACATAGGAGGTTTCCTGGCCGGAATGGCCCTTATTAAACCATTCGCTAGGAGGAGGCACCTTCATCCTATCTATGCAAAAGAAACCTATTAGATCCACATTAGCATATTGTAGATTTACTAATCTGTTTGTTAAAATATCTAACAGAAAATCTTTAATCATAGAATCAATATAGAGGTTCTAAACAAAAAACTTTTAGGAGTTAACATTATGACAAAAGGACCTCATCTCCTCTCAAAAAAAAATGTGAAAATAGATGCAAGAGAGCCTACAGAAGAGACGATTTTCGTGAGAGTCAGTGAAGACAAGGTGGTGGAATGGGACAGAAGGAGAATAATTGAAGCACTGCAAAAAGAAACAGATATGCCACTAGAAATAGCGGAAAAAATTGCTCAAGAAGTGGAAGATTTAGTTAACGAATCGAAGATAGAATTCGTGTCTGCGCCACTGATCAGAGAACTGGTTAACAGCAAATTAATCGAGCATGGATACGAAGATTACAGGAAAAAGCATACAAGACTTGGCCTTCCCTTATACGACATGACAAACCTATTCTTTTTGAAAAATAAGGAAAACGCAAACGTTCACCACACTTCTGAGGCGATCAATTTAACTGTTGCAGAGAGGGCCAAGAAAGAATATGCTCTCCTGAATGTTTTCTCGGATGAAATAGCATACGCACATCAGATTGGTCTGATACATTTGCACGACTTGGGATTCATCGATAGACCGTATTGCTCTGGACAGTCCATAGAATATCTCAAGAAATTTGGACTGGTAATGGATGGAAGAGGCAGTTTAAGCGTGGCTAGTCCTGCTAAGCATGCTGAAGTGCTTATATTACACATGACAAAGTTTGCTGCTGCGTTACAAGGTCATTTCGCTGGAGCAATTGGTTGGGACGCTGTTAATCTTTTCATCGCGCCTTTCTTGGTTGGAATGGATCAAAAAAGAATCAAACAGCTTGCGCAAATGATGGTATACGAGTTTGCGCAGCAAGCGGTTTCAAGGGGAGGGCAGGTCACTTTTACAGATACGAATTACTATTGGGAAGTTCCAAGTCATTTTGCCGATGTCCCCGCAATAGGTCCCGGAGGGAAATACACAGGAAATACATATTCTGATTACATAGAAGAGGCTCAAGCCTTTGCGAGAGCAGTTTTTGAGGTGTATCTGGAAGGAGATAGATATAAGAGACCATTTTTCTTTCCTAAACCAGATCTGCATATCACCGAGAAATTCTTCAAGACAGAGGGACACGAGGAATTTTTAGATCTTGCCTCGAAAGTAGCAGCGGAAATGGGAAACACTTACTTCATATTTGATAGGGGAGATGAGACAAAGATCTCAGAATGCTGCCGTTTACAGTTTAAATTAAAGGAAGACGATTTAAACGATGCAAAGCATCCTTGGAAGATGAGATACTCTGCTATGCAAAATGTTACTTTAAATCTACCGAGAATAGCATATATTTCGAATGGAGACGACGATAGATTATTCGAGCTTATCGATCAAACCTTAGAACTCGCTGTTAAAGCCCACAAGGAAAAGAGAGATTTCATAATGAAATTGCTTGCTTTGGGTCAAGATAGTCCTCTTCCCATATTGACCATGGAACTCGATGGAGAGCCCTATCTAAGATTGCACAGGGTAAGTTACTTAATAGGATTGTTAGGACTAAACGAACTGGTTCAATATCATACCGGAGAGGAGATGCATCAATCCATTAGATCCTTGAAGTTTGGACTTAGGGTAGTTGCGTTCATGAGAAAGAGATGCGAGGAACTTAGCAGAGAAAATAACATGCACTTTGTCTTGGAACAAACTCCTGCGGAGTCCACTGCTTATAGAATGGCCAAATTGGATTTAATTCAGTACCGAGATCGAGCAGAGGGAATAGTAAAAGGAGACTTAGAAAATTTAGAGGTTTATTACACGAACTCTACCTACCTCAACGTTGGAGCGCCAATATCACCCATAGAGAGAGTAACAAAGGAAGGGATATTCCATCCTTTAATCGACGCAGGGGCAATGACCCATGTTTGGCTCGGCGAGGCAAAACCAGATCCTTCTTCACTAAGTAATTTTGTCAGAAAGACCTTCAAAAATACAAAAAACACACAAATAGCCTTCTCTCCGGAGTTCACTTACTGCAAATCATGCCATAAAACCTCGAGAGGGATACATGAAAAATGTCCTTCGTGTAACTCTTCCCATATAGAGGGAATCACAAGGATCACCGGCTACTTTTCAACAACCAATAACTGGAACAAGGGAAAAATAGCGGAGCTAAGAGACAGAAACAGGGTTGGAAAATTTTTCATAGGAGGTTAAAGAATGAAAATGCTTCTATTTACTCAAGAGGGATGTAAAAATTGTTATTTTGTGAAAGAAATTGCAGAGGAGATCAAAAAACAAGAGGAAATTGAGATAGAATACTTGGACTTGAGGGAAGCAGATGGAATGGCAGAGGCTGCCTTCTATGATGTAGAGATCACGCCAACTCTGATACTGGTAGATTCCAATGAGATTGAATTAAGTTCATGGCGCAATGTAATTCCAGAAAAATCAGAGATAATTGGCGAAATTAAAAAACACAAGGTGAGAAATGTATAAAATACATGGATAAATAAGATAAATAAAATATTATGGAGAAAGGAAGGTTTCAACGATGGAAAATGGGTTAAAAATAGCTGGTTTTATAGAAACCTCCCTAGTAGATTGGGATGGAAAAATATCCTCGGTTGTATTTCTTTCGAGATGCAATTTCAGATGTGTTTTCTGCCACAATCATGATTTGTTCAGTGAAGATGGACTGGAGAGTATTGGCGAAGACACAATCCTTGAGACTCTTAAAAGAAATAAGGACTGGATAGACGGATTGGTAATCTCAGGAGGCGAACCAACCCTACAAGGAGAAGCATTGATAAGTTTCATAAGAAAAATCAAGGAAGCGGGCTTTTTAGTGAAGTTAGATACGAATGGAACGAATCCAAGACTACTGAAGAAGTTATTGGATGAAAAATTGATAGACTACGTAGCGATGGATATAAAGACCAGTCTGAGTCCTAAAAAGTATTCTAAAGTTACTGGAAAACCTGATAACTTAGAAAATATAAAAGAAAGCATTAAACTGTTAAAGAATTCTGATATCGATTATGAATTCAGAACTACTGTCGTGCCAACCCTCACCTCAAAGAAGGACATCTTAAACATAGCCGAATTTATCAAAGATTGCAAGCGTTACGTATTACAGCAATATAACCCAAAAAATGCCTTTAATCCTGATTTCAGGTCAATTAAACCTTATAATGAAAAAACTCTGAGTTTTCTCGCAAAAGAGGCGAATAAATTCGTAAAGACCGATCTAAGATTGAGGTAGTAATTGAGACTTACTCGGAGTGCCTCAACCCAGATAAAAAAGCAAGAACCCAATAAAAAAAGAAAAACTTAGTAAGAAAAGTTTTTTAAATATAAGGCGTTATTTTTCTAACTATGAAGTTCAATTGCATCTCGCCTTTAGCAATCCTGTTAATCAGCCTTGCTTTCCTAAGTGGATGTATGAAACAGACACAGCAAGAGGAGCTACAAGTCGAAGAAACGAAATCTCCTGAGCTTTTTGTCAGCGAGCCATCCTTTCTGAACATAAGCGCATTTTCTTCTTCTCTTGAAAATGTTGATGTAGCAGAGATAAAAAAACAGGGCGCAAATGCTGTTTCATTAGTTTTGGGCGCGCCATTTACTCTTCCTGCAAGCGCGCTTCCGGCTTCACCTGAAAAAATAAAAGAAGGCCAAATAAGAGATGCTAAAAAAATCATAAAGGAAGCGAAAGAAAATGATCTTTATCTGGAGTTGATGGTGGATATACCAACTATGCGAGAAACGGAAGAATTAGACTATGATGTTTTGCTTGAAGAGTCCCTCTATTACATTTTGGATTATGCATCTCTTGCCGAGAGCGAGCACGTGCCCATGTTTACCGTTGTAACTGAAGTAAACAATTTGCCGCTCAAAAGAAATGATAAAAATATTTCAGATTTTATACAAGACCTTAGGGAAGAAGTTAGAAGAGTTTACAGCGGAAAACTTGGCATCGGTATAGATCCCTGTAGAGGTAAGAGACCTGAGAATTGTTTGCCATTTGATTATAACGTCACAGGATATGATTATGTCGCAATTAGTGTTTATCTTTCTAAAGATCAAGTAGTCTTTGATAAGGTAGAAGATGGTAAGATAGAAGGGCTCAAAGAATGCTATGTCTATTCGGTTGAAAAAACCAAAGAAATGGCCTCAAAGCATGGCGTTAAAAAAGTAATTCTTAGAGTTGGAGGGTGGTCCAAAGAAGGAAAAGAATATAAAGTCCCTTTAACTTTTATCAGCCTTAATTCTGAAGAAGAGAGAGAATTGATAAACTGGCTCGAAGAAAATTTAAAACAAGAGGTCTGGGGCTTCACCTTTTTCTACGGTAAAAAACCAAGACTTGGAGTGCAACCTCCACAAATCGAGCGACCTGGCATGAAGGAGCCGATATTAAAAACGACTTATAAGCCGCAGAGAGAAGAGTCAGAAATTAAGGAGAGATGGGAAGAAGAAAAAGTGGTAATCCCTGGAAAATACGCGGATGCTGACGTGGTAAGGCTTGACGACGGGAGATTGAGAATATATTATTCCTTGGAGCCCGAGGTGCCTGGATTTGAAGGTCAGGTTTATTCTGCTGTCTCTTCTGATGGGATAACTTGGACCAAAGAAGAAGGAATTCGCATGAAGTGGGCTACTTTCCCTTCTGTCATAAAATTATCTGATCCAAAAAAGGCGCCAAAATTGCCCTCCGGAAAAATAGCCAAGTGGAGAATGTACTTTCAGGGTTTCACAGGCGGTTCTTCACATAAACATCCCGAAATTGGCATTATGAGTGCCATATCTGAAGATGGCTTAAATTGGGTTCGAGAAGATGGTTTTCGCATTAAAATAGGACAGCAAGGAGAATACGATACAAAACATGTTGCCTCACCAACAGTAATCGAACTACCGGATGGCACATTTCTCATGGTATATCGCGGCTCGGCTGGACAAAATAGATTTGGCAAGGTCGATCCCAAAACAGGTAAACCCGCGCCTATTGATTACTTAATAAGCGCTACATCATCTGATGGCTTAAACTGGATTCCAAAATCAATAGTTGTTGACAGCAGAAATGAAGAAATGCGCGATCAGATTGATGGTCCGGAATTAGTTCTAGATGGAGACACCATCAAACTTTACTGCAACTCTTATGCAGGAGTATATGTCTTAACGTTAGACAAAAATGGCAGTGCCTTAACTTCGCCAAAAATAGTCTTAAGAGCCCGAGGCTATCATGCGCCCAGCGATGTTACAGTTATAAAAATTAACGATACATGGAGAATGTATTTTGGCATTCATACCAAAGGCATCTTTACTGCCAGAAGGGTGGAATAACTCGCTTTGGTTAAAATTTTCATTTTGACAAATCAGATGGGTGGTTAAATGAGTGATTAGAGAGTACAGAAGTATTTTATCAAAACCATTTTATCCAATAATCTCCACCTTAGAAACATGGTCACCCTTACATTCTACGGCGGAGTAAACGAAATAGGCGGCAATAAGTTTCTCTTAGAAGGTAAAAAGACGAGAATATTCTTGGATTTTGGCAAGAACTTTTCCAGAGAAAAAAGATTTTTTGAAGAGCCTTTTATAAAGGCTAGAGAAGAAAAACATCTTCTTGCTTTAAAAATTCTTCCAAATATAGATGGACTCTATGAAAAAGATGAGAAAAAATATCATTTGGATGGAGTAATCATAACTCATCCTCATACAGATCACTATGACTGTATTCGGTTTTTAAAAGATGATTATCCTGTTTACTGCGGAGAAGCAACAAAAAATATAATCGTGGCGAGAGAATTTTCTTCTCAATCCATTGGAGAAGGGTACAACATATGCAAACTAACCTCAAGGGAAGAAATAGTATGTAAGGACTTCAGGACTTTTAGAACAGGAGACACTGTAGAAATATCTAATTTTAAGGTTACTCCAGTGCACGTAGATCACTCCGTACCGGCTTCGTATGGCTTTATTTTAGAAACAAATGAAGGAAATATTGTTTACAGCGGAGATCTCAGGATGCATGGACCCATGATGAATATGACCCTAGATTTTTTAGAAAAAGCAAAATCTTTTGAGCCAGAGGTGCTTTTAATAGAGGGCACACACATAGGGGCTTGCAAGATAGAAAGCGAGGAAGAAGTTTTCAACAAAGTCGAGAGAATAATATCTCTTACAGAAAAATTGGTTCTAGCAGGTTTTTCCCAGACAGATTTTGACAGGCTCAGAACATTTTATGAAGCAGCGAAGAATAACGATAGAAAACTCGGAGTATCAATGAAGCAGGCCTACATGCTGCACATGTTAAGAAAGGATCCAAAACTCGAACTTCCAAAGCTTAACGATCCCAACATCTTAATCTTCGCTAGAGAAAAGAAGAGCCTCAGAGAATATGAAAAGAGAATCAGAGAAACCTATCCAGAAAATATAATAGATTCTAAGGAAATAAACAAAATTCAGGAAGAACTGGTTTTGGTATGCACTCTCTACGATATGAATGAGATGATCGATATAAGGCCTGAGGCTGGAAGCAACTACATACTTTCATCGAGCGAGCCCTTTGATGAAGAGATGGAGATAAGCTACGAAAAACTTCTCAACTGGCTTGAGTTCTTGGGGATACCTCTATATCAAACGCACGCCTCTGGGCACGCTTCTCCTCATGAAATAAAGTACATGATAAGAGAGATATCTCCAAGGAAAGTTTTCCCCATTCATACAGAAAGACCTGAATTATTCAAGAAATTCATCTCTGATTTGGATGTAGAGGTAATTTTGCCTGAGGAAGGAAAAAAATACGATTTTTGATGCAAACGATGAGAAAGATTAAGATGCCACCTTTATTTGAATTATTCCACAAATAATAAATAATGGTATAATTATTATAATTATGGTGAATAATTTGAAAGAAGGTGTTGAAATAAGAAAAGTGGATGACCAAGGTAGATTTGTCTTGCCATCAGATTGGAGAAAAAACGAATTAGAAGGGGAAGAGGTATTTGTGGTAAAGAGAAGGGGATATCTCAAAATTATACCGAAAAAAAGATCTGATTTAACCAAGTTTTTTGACAAAGTCAATCTTGGGATTAATATAGGTGATTGGAAAGAGTTCGAAAGGAAATTTTACGAGGTGTAAACTTGAGGTTCCTAGACGCAAACATCTTCATCTACGCGTTTTATAAACCAATTGGATCGTTAGATTCATATCAAAAAGAGATGAAAGAAAAAGCAAAGGACATAATAAGAAGAGTGAATCAGGGGAAAGAAGAAGTAGTAACCACGGTAGTCCATCTGTCTGAAATCTCCAACATACTGAAAAGGTCAATGTCGCTGGAAGATCTTTTCACCGTACTGATTACCCTATATTCCTTGGATAATGTAAAAATCCTTGACGTCACCAAGGAAGATTATCTCGGTGCAGTAGAACTCATGGAAGATCTAAGACTTGATCCCAATGATACTCTTGCTGTACAAGCGATGAGAATGGAGGGGGTAAAAGAGATTTACTCCTTTGACAGAGGATTCGATGAAGTTGAGAATATAGAAAGAGTCGTTTAAAAAATATATAGGTTATCTGTCTTACTATCCCATTGGGACTTCCAGCCTTAAGATCCAAGAGAGGACTGTGGATAGAGAGACTATCTAACCTATAATCAATCTATAAGATTGTTATCTGGAAATGTTTATAAGATTGAGAGTTATAAGTGAAAGAAATACAAGGAGTGATAGAAATGACTGAACTAAAACCCGGATTGACGCATGAGATGACCATTGAGGTGACCCCTGATATGGCTGCCTCAAGATATGTAAAGGGCACACCGGATGTTTTCGCTACTGCAGCGATGGTTGCTTTAATCGAGCATACTGCATACGACTTGGTACAGCCTTATCTAGAAGAGAATCAGACCACCGTGGGAACTCGTATAAACGCGAGCCACATAGCCGCTACCCCTTTGGGCATGAAGGTAACCGCGAAGGTAAGGCTAGAAGAGGTGGACAGAAGGAGACTTGAATTCTCAGTAGAGGTTTTTGATGAGGTAGAGAAGATAAGCGATGCCAAACATACTCGTTTCATTATAGACAAGGCTAAATTCGATGCTAGAACAAAAGAAAAGTCAGAGAAAGCAAGGAAATAAGAAAAATATTGGAGAGTGAATGAATGATGTTTAGAAACTCTCCTTGTGTAGAACGCTCTCCAGATCGTATCTGCCAGTTCTATATCCGTCTCTTGAAGGGTAGCCCACTGGAACTATTGCCAGAGGTCTTACATTTTTAGGCGCATTTATAACTTTTCTCACTTCTTCTTCATGAAAAGCGCCTACCCAGCAAGTTCCCAATCCTTCTGCTACGGCCGCGAGCATTAACGTCATGGTTGCAGCAGCAGTATCTTGAATGCAGTACAATTCTCTTCCTCTAGATCCATATCTGCTACCTGATCTCTCTTTATCAGCGCAGACAACTATGACTACGGGCGCCTCGTATATAAAATTCTGGTTAAGAGCTGCTTTGGCAAGTTCTCTCTTATTTTTTTCATCTCTTACCAGAACAAATTCCCATGGCTGGAGATTTCCTGCTGAAGGTGCCTTTATTGCAGCTTCAAGTATTCGAAAGATTTTTTCATCTTCAACGTCTTTATCAAGAAAATCTCTGACACTTCTTCTTTTGTTAATAGCCTCATATAACTCCAATATCCCACCTCCGACCGATACATTTTTGTTGATGAAGTTAAAAAAGGGGTTTGGTGGAGCAATTTGAGTAGATATATGTTAACTTTGATATACATTCCTTTGATATGCATTCTGCTCCTGATTAATGTTTCCATGTCTTTAGCAGTTAACCAAACAAATGAGACGAAGTTAACCTTCAAAGATCTGGGGTATTCAACAAGAAGGGTAAAGGTACCAGATGATGAAAAAGAAAGAACCGTTAGATTAATTGTCAATTTTCCAGGTTTAGAGAAGGAGGGAGAACTGCATATACTTACAATCTCCATGGCGAGACCTCTATCAAACATAAAAGTCTATCTGAACGACCTAGCCATAGGATCATCTTGGATAGAGGATGAAATAGTTTTTCCTCTTAAGGATATGAAGGAGAACAATACGCTTAAAATTTCTGTTAGGGTAAAAGGATCTGGAAAATGGGTAATAGTAAAATCAGACTCTTATATACAATTTAAATTGCCTAAGAAAGAAGCTACTTTACCTACTCAGCCTACCATTCCGACCCCTCCTGCTATAGGATTAGAGGAAATAAGAGCTGATATCAATGAAGATCTAAATTCTTTGGATGATTTACTGAACTTTGCATCAGGTTTAAATATAGATACAAAAGAAGAGGCCTCTAAGGTAATGGAATTTAAAGAAAAACTTTATACAGCAAACTATGAACAGTTAATGAAAATAGAAGACGAAATAGCAAGAATAAAATATACTACACAAGCAAAAATTGATGGGACTCTCAAAGGAAGGCTTTCTTCACTTAAAATCAATGTTGAGAACAAAAAAAATGAGATCGTAAACTCAGAATCGTTTCTCGTGGACATAAAAGAGGCTAGTAAGACCATCGATGCTGCGATGGCGTATCTAAATAAAGCAGAAAAAGATATAGAGCAAAAAGAGTATTTGAGTGCAAAAAAGAACATGGATAATGCCGTTATTCTTATGGAGAATGCTAACGAAAAATTGGAAAAGGCAAAGAGTACAGGATATCAAAGAGGTGTGTCTTTAATCCTAATACAATTGGGTGGCATAATAGTATTGTTACTCATGATATTGCTGATAAGGAGGTTTTGATCTCTTATTTTTTAATTTTTTTAATTAGGGAGCTAACTTTTCAAGTCCCAATCCACTACCTTCCCATGTTTGTCAATGGTCACTCTGTGGATCTTTCCTTGATGTGCAACAACAAACCAAAACTCGTCAACTTTGGATCCCCATGCAATGAGTCTTCCATCGATCATTCCCCTTTCATTCATCCATTTCGTTGCGATTTCTTCAATTTTTTCAGCATCAATTTTTTCTAGTTCAGCCTCTTCAATTATCTCAGGCTTAGGCTCGGGCTCTAACTGAGTCGGCTCTTCGGAGACTTCTTCTATCTCTGACTCTACATCTGACTCTACAGAGCTCGGTTCTGGTCTCTCTATGACCATAACCCGGGGAACCGCGTTCTCCGGGGGGACTTCCTTTTCTTTTTTATATTTTGCGGCCGTCCTTTTTGATCTGAGTTGATAGAGAAGTGCTCCGAGGAGGATAAGAAACAATGGAATTGGATAGACCCAAGCAGGTATTTTGGGCTGAGAAGGAGGCACAACTTTCAGCTTTACAGATTGAATCGCACTGTCACATAATATCTGGGCCTGTATGGAAGAACTAATTGATTTTTCGTAGTCTTGGCTCACATAGAATGATTTAGCGGAATTTAGATTGTTTCTAGCGTTTTTTAAGATCTGTAGAGCCAGAAATATATCGTATCCCCTTTTTTGCATTAAAAAAAGGGTCTTATTGGTGTTTTTTAATTTTTTTTCTGCATTTTCCAATTCTTTTTCAGCATCTACTTTTAGCTCATCTATTTTCTCAACAGTTACGATTTTTCTCGTTACTATCGAAGAATTTACCTCGCCTAGCCACATATCTGCTATTTCAAGGTCTTGCTTTGCCTTCAGATAATCCTTTCTTTTGTAGGCTTCCTTTGCCGATATATAATTTAATTTCGCCTTGAGTAACTTCCTTTGTAATTCTGTTTTATATTCCACGTCACTTTCTTCTATTTTTTTTTCAACCTTTTCTAATCTGTCATAAACTTCATCTAAGGACTTTTCTATTTCTGTACGAAAATCCTTTAGCAGATTTTCTATGGCGTCTACTATCAGTTCTTCATGATCTACTCTGTATCCTTCAAAAATTAATTGATCATTAATCACTACTGCCGGGGTTTTATGAATGTCGTAGGCGATTGCCTTTGGATTTTTATCATAAAAACCTCCAAACGTCTTTATCATAAAAGGAATGCGTTCAATATCTATAAGACCTTCATATTGTTTGGAAACTTTGTCTAGGGTTGCATTTATCTCTTCATTGACATCCAATCCTGGAATGTAGAAGAACTTGATATCAACAGATACCGAGAATGAAAGACCTATTATAAGAAATAAGAATACAAGGGTTAGATTTCTCAACTAATTGCCCCCAAAACCGAAGCAATTTATTACTCAGGCTCTCCGATGAATATCTTATCCTTGTCGATGGATGCCTCTTCCATAACATTTTCCGAAACATATATAGGAGCATTGACTCTCAGAGCGAGAGCAATACAATCGCTGGGTCTTGCATCTACCTCTTTTGTTATGCCATTTACCTCGATGGTCAACCTAGCGAAGTATATGCCCTCGTTGATATCGTCTATCAAGATACGTTTGATTCCAGAACCTATTTCATCAAGCACGGAAACGAATAATTCATGAGTTGTAGGTCTAGGAGATGTTATACCCTCTAAGGCTGATTGAATAGCCACTGCCTCCGGTATACCCACGAATATTGGGAGAAAACGCTCATGATTATCTTCCAGCAGGACAACTGGAGCAGGCTCATTGACCGATCCTGCAGGAAACACGCCATAGACTTTAACTTGGATGTAGTCTTCCATGAACATTACCTATATTCATTAGTTTTGGTTCCTCTTTGAATATAAATCTTGTCATGAAAAGGCGGGTCAAAAAATTATTTTGTGGTTTGAGTAAGTTTTGAAAACTGAGATCAATCGGTGTATCTTACGGCTATAATTGATACTATGTCGGATGCGTCTTCCGCTTTATCTGCCACATTTCCTATTTGAGAGATGATCTCACGAAGCTGAATGATAGAGAGCACGTCCAATTCCCCTTCAGCATGAAGCAGCATTTTTAGCGTTTCATGCTCGATTTCATCAACTTCTTCTTCTTTCCGGTCAACTTCTCTTGCCATGAAGGCTGCTTGATGCATATCCGTATTCATATAGTTTATACTCTCTCTTAACGTCTTTACTGTCTCAAGAACAGAATCAACCAAAGATAGGAGTCTACTCTTTAGTTCTTTGGAGATTTCAATACATCTCTCTGAAAATACGATACACATAGAGTGAAGACTTTTCTCTCTAACCTGAAACATTCTCACTGCAGTTTTTGCTGCGTCTGCAACTTCGTCTAGCCTTTCTATGAGTTTAAACAGGTTTTCTCGAATGTCTGTTTGGGTTTTTCCTTCCCGGAGTAATGATTCGATTTCTCGCCTTAGATCGTCTGCTTCGGCTTCAGCAATGTTTACTTTTTCAATCATTTCCCCCATTTTATCAAAATCTTCATCGCAAAAAACATCTACAACATTTTTTAATTCTTCAACCGCTTTCTCCACCATTTTCATATGTTTTTGTATTCGATCCAAGATCTCTTTGTCCTGCGGCTTGCCGAAAACCAAAGATCTCCAACTCATGAGACCACGTCAGTTTCCTTACCGAGTGGTTAAATGAATTTAACATTAAGTACTAAAATCTATCGCTTTGAATTTAATCACTTTTTTGTTTCTCTTCTCTTTGCTAACTTCTCCAAAGAATTAATTCTTGATTCCAATCTTTCTAGTCTTCTCTCAAATATTTTTTTAATCATTTTTTCTAAATTCAGAATTATACAAGGGAGTAGAGAATCTTCTTTCAACTTCTTCTCTGTACAACAAATTGTAGGTACAGAATGGAATAACCCTACCGTCCGGAACTGCATAATGGATAACGCACCTTTGAATTCTTTCTTTGTCAATGTTGTAGAGGTCTTGGAAATGCATGCACCCGATGAATAGGGTACTTTCAAATAGTTCGGCAAGAACATCCTTGTTGCCTTCCTTCATTATTTTCATTATGATCTTTGGAATATTGCTTGATTTTGGCATGATATCGAAGTCAACCAGTTTTAAGAATTCTGTTGAAAGCTTTGCCAAGGCTCTTATCTTTCCTATTTTCCCTTTGGTATCAGATTCTTCGATTATATCCTTAGTAAGTTCCAAAAATCCTTCAACATCTATGAATCTTGTAATAGGCACCAATTTTCCGTTGTCTACAAATACAAAGGTTGCAGTACCACATGCAGGATGGCATGAGGGCACTGGAACTGGGTTTTTCTCCCAGAGCTCAAGGAAATCCGATACAATTCCAACCGCTGACACAGGATAAAAATCTTCCTTTGTTATTGCTCCATTTGTTTGCTCTTCTATGAGTTTTAGGAAGTCAGGAATCGTTATTCTCATCTTCTTAAGTTCATTTTTGTTTATTCTACCAGCAAATGAAACTGGTTGTACATTTAATGATCTCACCACGTCAGAATTTTTCACAGAAAAGTTAATTAGGCTTCCTATCTGGTCGTCATTCACCCCCCTCACAAGGGTTGGAACCAAAACAATGCTGTCAAGTCCAGCCTTTCTGCAGTTTTCTATTGCCCTAAGTTTTAACGGCAATGCGTTAAATCCTCTTGCCTCAATATAGGGTTTTTCATTTATTCCATCGAACTGTAAATATACGGTATTCAGACCTGACTTTTTCAATTTCTTTACGTACTCGACACTTCTTGCCAATTTCAATCCATTTGTCGCGATTTGAACCTGGGAAAAACCGAGTTCTTTTGCAATCCTTATTAGTTCCGGAAGATCTTCTCTAACTGTAGGTTCTCCCCCACTAAACTGTAAAACCGAACAGGGTATAGGTCTTTCATTTCTCACGGTAAGCATCATGTTTACTATTTGATCCTTTGTTGGCTCGTACAAATACCCCTGAACCGATGCATTGGCAAAACATATCGGGCAACGCATGTTGCATCTATTTGTAACATCAATATTTGTCAGTATGGTGGGGGATTTATGTTCAGGACACAATCCACAGTCATACGGACACCCTTTCCTCCTTTCAGTCATTGGATCCTTTACCTTGGTACCATCTCTAAGATACTTCATGTGCTTGAGAAGTAATCCGGAATCTGACCAGTAGATATCATCAAACGTACCATGCTCAAGGCAAGTTTTCTCTATCTTTATTTGACCTTCGTTTTCAAATACTCTTGCATCGATAACCCTCAAGCACTCGGGACAGAGCGATTTGGTTCTTTTCCCCCTCTTTATGTTTATCACCCGGATATTAGTTTTGGAGTAATGAGTATACCAAATAAAAACAAAACAACCATTGTAGTTGCATGCATAATAATAGTTGCATGATTTGGAAACAATTCGTTAACGATTTCCTCATAAAGTCTACCGCCATCCAGAATCTTTATCGGCAGAAGGTTCATCAAACCGACTACCATGTTCAGTATACCTACCCAATAAAATATATAAATTACTATCTTTGGAAAATCACCAAAAATTTCTCTGATGTGTGGAGTAACTTCATATGCAGTTCTTGGGTAGAAACCAATGTATCCTCTCCCCTCTATTTGAGGGTGTTCCGTTGTCTTTATTGTTACTGTTCCTTTATTTGTTCTTATTTTTAATACGTCTCCAGGCTTAACATTATTCATAATTTCCGTGAAAGAATCTAAATCATTGACTTTTATGTCATTTATCTCCATTATCACCATATCTTTTTCTAACACGCCATAGGCAGGACTCCCCTTCACTACATCGGCTACTTCTATACCTGTAGAAATCATTAAAACTGGAAATAAACTAAGGAATACTGTCGTGGCTATTGCTGCGGCTATAAAGTTGGAAAGAGATCCGACAGAGAAAACCCTCATTCTTGATATCTTGTTAGAATTCATTAAATCGTCCTCATCTGGCTCTATAAAAGCCCCTATGGGTAACAGGGAGAAAAATATAATTCCCGAACTTTTTATCCTAATTCCATCTGTTCTCGCTACTATTGCGTGGGAAAGCTCGTGAACAACTATTAACACCATTATGCCAAAAATACCGTACCAGAATGGTATTGTAATCCCAGGAATCAGGACCTGCACCGCATCAACAGGCTCGGTGGATGTCAATACCATCCTTACCGTCTCGACCAACAAGAAAAATATGAGTCCCATTGCCCCACCTATTGCAGTAGCGAGATTAAATTTTAAATGAGCGAGCCCCACGATTGTGAGACCCACAATAAGGGTGATTAAAATCTTATTCCATTTCTTCATGCTAAGACGATGATATAGTAGGAAAGATGCTCCTACTGCGCCCAGAGTTATTATGATGCCAATTTCTCCGAAAATTCTCCAAAATTTCTTGTATCTAGATAAGTTTTCTATAAAAGTCAAACCACGGGTAGTTCTCTTTAGGTATAGCGGACCTACCAGCCTCTCCATTCCATATCTATGAATGATTCCTGCCCTTTCTAAGAGGAGTATTATAAACCATCCTAACGCGAGAATTGCTACAAGGGTTATGTATCTTTGATCTATATGACAACCTCCATTTATAAGTGAAGAAACTTTTATTCATTATATACAGTATTTAAAGGTTGGGTTTATATGTATTCTACCGTGTACATCACAGCTAGTTCGGAAGAAGAGGCAAAAAAGATAAGCGAGATTTTGTTAAACGAGAGACTTGCTGCGTGCGCAAACATATTTCCAATAAAATCACTTTATTGGTGGGAAGGAAAGATTACAGAAGATGAAGAATACGGTATACTCATAAAAACGAGGAAAAATCTCCTGGAAAAAATAGAGAAAAAGGTAAAGGAAATTCATTCATACAAAGTTCCGTGCATAATATCCATGTCAATAACATCCGGATCAAAGGATTACTTAGAGTGGATAGATAAAGAAACTAGCAAATAAAAGGGGTGAGGTCATGAAACTTGGTCTGAGAGAGGCATATAGATTTTTGGCCCCGAGACTAACGGTTATAGTAACAACCTATGGAAAAGACTCCAATGCAGCGCCTTTTTCATTTGTCATGCCGGTTTCTATCGATCCGCCCATGGTAGCGATAGCAAGTCAATTTGGTCACGATACGCTCAGAAACATAAAGGAAAACGGGGAATTTGTTCTAAATGTTCCCGGATTGGAGATGCTGACTCAGGTTAAACAGACTGGGAAAAAATTGCCTTATGGAAGGAGCGAATTAAAGGAATTCAACATAGAGATCGAAGAAAGCGATGAAGTAAGACCTCCAAGATTGAAAAACTGTATAGCAAGTTTTGAGTGCAAGTTAGAGTGGATGAAAGAAGCGGGAGACCATATGGTAATCATAGGAAGAGTTTTGAAAGCGCATGTAAGGGAAGATCTTTACAAGGATGGAATTCTGGACATAGATAGGGCAAAAACCCTACTCCATGTATCGGGAAGCGTTTTTGCTACTCCAAATAGGGTAGAAGCAGAATGAAGCCTGTTTATAAACCAGAAACTAGAGAGATAACATATGATGAGGCACGATGGAAGATTCTTGAAGACAAAAGGAAAAGAGGAAGGGAAATTCTCGAGCATCTCAAAAAGAATTCTATATACGGCATACTTCATGGCAGTGTTGCAAGGGGCGACGTTAGTTCTAAAAGCGATGTGGACATCTTTATACCAAATTTAACACCCTCATACATTATAGAACTGTCTCTAGAAGAAAATATCATGGGAAGAGAAATAGTTCAGGCGACCCCTTGGCAACTGATAAAGGGACACATAATACTTGATAATAATACAACTGTCACATTTCCCCTTGTAAGACCCAAGAGACTTGAATACGAGTTTTATTTATTTGGGGGGCAAATAGACCTAAAAGGTATAAAAGAAAAAAAAAGAGTACCTGGAATGGATAAAAGATTGATGATGATAGAGCCAACGGAAAAAGGACACATAGAATACACAGTATTTGGAAGGGAAGCAGAAGTAGCAAAGAAAATAGGTGTGAGTGTTGATATCGTGAGGGAAAGAATAGACGTCTTGAGGAGGCGAGATATCATAGGAAGAACCGGAGTATACCTGAAAAGGACCCTATCTCCTGAAGAATCCTTTGAGGAAGTCCTTAAGAAAATACTTGATAGAGATGTATCTTTGAGGAGGAGAGCGTTCCAATGATACTCCACTGGGCTGATAAAATTGCAAAAGAACTCCGGGATAAAAAAGAAAAGCACGTCATAGCAACAGGTATAACTCCTTCGGGCCCTATCCACATAGGCAATGTGAGGGAAATAATAACAGCAGATGCCATCCACAGGGCGCTTGGAGAAGATTCAAAATTAATATATATAGCAGACACCTTCGATCCGCTGAGAAAAGTATATCCCTTCTTACCCCCCGATTTTGAAAGATACGTTGGCGTCCCTCTAAGCGAGATTCCCTGTCCATATGGATGCTGTGAAAGTTATATTCATCATTTCCTAAATCCGTTTTTAGAAGGGATAGACCGGCTTAACATAAATCCCAAGGTCATTTTGGCCCATGAACTCTATAAAAAAGGGAAATATGCCCCCTACGTAAGAAAAGTCCTAGAGGAGTCAGAAAAATTAAGGAATATTCTAACTAAATTTACCGGGAGAGAACTTCCAGAAGATTGGTTTCCATACATGCCTCAGTGCCAGACCTGCAAGAGAATTACCTCGACCAAAATAATATCGCTCGCGGATGATAAAATAGAATACAAATGCACCTACGGTCATGAAGGAACCGCAAGCATAAAAAGAGGAGAGGGAAAGTTACCTTGGAGAGTAGATTGGCCTGCAAGGTGGAAAATGCTAAGTGTGACGTGTGAGCCCCTAGGAAAAGACCATGCGGTCTCTGGAGGATCTTATGAGACAGGAAAAGCGATAGTAGAAGAGATTTTTGGGGGAGAAGCCCCTTATCCCGTCGTTTATGAATGGATCCATATGAAGGGAATCGGCGTCATGTCGAGTTCTAGGGGGATCGTATTTTCAATCAAAGATTGGCTGGATGTTGCCCCCCCAGAAGCCCTAAAATACCTAATTTTAAGATCAAAAACGAACAAACACATTGAATTTGATCCAAAAGATCTACCTGACTTGATGGATAACTTCGATTCCCTGTGGAAGAAATATCACTACGGAGAGGCAAGTGAGGAAGAGAGGAGACTTGCCGAATTGTGCGGCATGGACAAGTCAAAAATAATGGCTGTTCCATACAGATTTATGTCAGTGGTTGCCCAAATAACAGATGATTTTGATTATATTTTAAGGATTTTAAGGAGGACAGGACACATTAAGGATGATTTTGATGAGAATTTGATAAAACAAAGGCTTTTTCACTGTAAAAATTGGGTCGATACGTATGCGCCTGAATGGATAAAGTTTAACCTCAAGGAGGAATTACCGGATATCAAATTAGACGAAAAACAGAAAAAAGGTCTTAAGATTCTTGCAGAATCTCTGGATAAGGATTTAGATGATGTAGGAATGCACAACGAAATTTATAGAGTAGCAAGGGAAGAAGTCGACATGGATCCTAAACATCTCTTTCAGGCGATTTATCTGGTTTTAATCGGGAAAAAAAGCGGTCCCAAAGCAGGTTCCTTTATAATATCTTTGGAAAAAAATTTTGTAAAAAAAAGGTTTGTTGAGGCTTCAATGAATTAGACATTTTAACATTCAAATCTGATTTGATTATGCTTTCTTGACCTTACTCTTTTTTTCCAAAGTTAGAAAAATGGATGGAAAGTTGATCGAATAAACAGTACCCTGTTTTACTATAATCGGCTCTTTTTTCATTAGGGCATCGACGTCTATTTCGTATATTCCATGATCTATGACCCGAATGGTTTCGACATAGAATTCTTTGAGGTCTTTATCTCCTAGTATTTCGTCGAGTTCAGATCTGTCTGAACTAGGCATATCTTGCAACTTGACCTCTTTTTCCTGCAGTTCCTCGCTGGCTTGTTCAACTGTTCTTACCAAGGCAAAGAACCTGCTTCCACATTTTACACAGCCAGAGAGAAGATTTGGTGATCCTTCCTCATATTCTGTTTTGCATTTTATGCATATGTGTGGCATTACAAATCCCCTGGTTTAGCTAGCATTGAGAGAAAATCAGGCTCTTTTTTTATCGCCTCAACATAATTTGTGGGTCCTATTATGGTTAGACCCTTGGACTTTTTTCCGATTACGGAACCAAAGATACTCTTTATACCCTTAGTCTTCTCATGTCCCTGAATTCTGTATACTTCTATACCATGGAACTTATCCATGTCTATTTCTCTCATTGTGGTTTCGATCAATTCAGCCTCCTCTACAGGATTCAGACCTTCTTCCAAAACAACGATGGTACCGACCTTTACGCGGTCCATTATATATTCTATCTTTTCCATGGTCGTCTTTTCAGATAGAACCTTCGATGAGACAAAATCAAGTTGGATTCCTTTGGTCAATTCATTACCCCCTTAGCTCAAATACTTAACGATTGCCTCGTATAAGGCATCTAGGTTTTCTCCGTTCAGAGCAGATATGGGCACCACCTTATGCTGTGGAAACGTAGAAGTTATGAGTCCTGGATTTGCGTTTGGAAGATCTGTCTTGTTTGCGACGATGATTATGGGAATATCTCTTGCCTCGAGATTTCCTATCAGGGTCAGGTTTACTTGGGTGAAGGGATCATCTGCTGAGTCCATGACAGCTAGAACTGCATCTACATGGTCTAGCCATTTAATTGCTTCTATGACTCCTTTTGTTGCGTCTCTTGCTCTTTCTTGCGCCTCTTTTTCATCAAGACCGTATTCCATGAATTTTCTATAATCAACTTTGGTATCGATGCCTGGCATGTCCAATATGTTCATCAAGAGTTCTTTTCCACCAGCCTTTATGACTATCCTCTCTTTCTTCTGTACGTGCTTGGTTTCGTGTGGTATTACTGATACCTCGCCAACTTCCTTTCCTGTCCAATCTTTGGCAATTCTATTTGCGAGAGTAGTTTTTCCAGCGTTTGGAGGTCCGTATATTCCTATTCTTATAGGTTTTTTTACGAATAGGTTGGTCAACTTTTTTGCAATCCTCGATAACATTTGACCTCAACCCCTTTCAAAAATTTTGTCTGTATAGGTAAGATCTTGGCTCTCCTGTCCTCAAAAGTTCATTCTTTTCTACCATCTTGTTTAGAACTATGTTCAGAGAGGCTGATTTTACGGGTACACCTCTACTCAATAACTCTTTCTTAATCTCACCGAATCTTCTTTCTCGCTTAAAAAATCCTTCGTTTATTAACTTTCTTATCTCAGCTGTAATGCCTGTTTGAACGTCTCTCATGAGCATTGTACCAAGCCTGATAGATTCTTCTTTAGTTAGACCTGTTGCCTTGATGGGTTTGTTGAATGATATCACCTTCAAACCCTCCTCCTCGAATATCGTAATTTTCAAACCAGATTGAGTTCGCATTTCCATTTAATCACCAAATAAAATTGTATGCAACACCTATATAAGTTTTTCTTGAATCTAAAAGCTTATTTTTGATTAAGATCGACTATTAATAGCTTTTAGAGTAACTATTAGATTTTGCTTCAAGATCTCTGAATAATATTAATGAAGACTTGATCTGAAGGATCTGTATAAAACTCTATATACTACTCTGTATAATATCACTCTGTAAACTATACTTAAGTGATACAAATGAAGATCACATGGAAGGGAATTTGGATGAAAGGTGAGGTTACTATAGAAACGGAGACGCCAGAAGAATTGTTAGATGCTTTAAATAAACTGACATCAGTGAGCGAAATTGAGGAACCCTTAGAAGAAGAAATTAAAAAATCTGATGACGTAGAAATCCCAGAAATATCAGGCAGCATAGGGTGTTCCGAAGCTATTCGGACAATACTGCAGAGTCCCTGGGGAAGAAAGGAGCCAAGGACGATGAAGGAAATTACAGATGTACTTAAGACCAATGCTCTGTACTTTACAGATGGAAGCGTCTCAGGAGTACTTACCAATATGGTAAAGAGGGGAGAACTTAGAAGAATCAAAAAAGAGGGAAAGTGGGCCTACATTCATCCAAAGTAGCAGCTAGCAAGAGGCCCATACTCTAAAATTATTTTTATTAACGGTACAAGATGTTTTCTGCATGTTTCCTACTCTTTCCTGCCCTAAATCTATCGCTTTTTCATCGCTCTTTCTTTATCCCCTCCATTTCTCATAAGGGGTTTAGAGGGAGGTGATAAGGTAAAGTAGTGTAAATTCAGTATAATGTAAATTCGATATAAAATACAGTAAGAGCCTTCTATACCTTCTATAGATTATTAACTTTTCCTAGATAGGTGCCATCAAGGAGATAAACATCGGCTTCATTAAGTTTTAAACAACCCGCTCTTAATATGGGTCCAAGCAATTCTTCTTGATTGATCTTATTGAAGTATATGCCGCCAACCAAGGGATTGAAAGCCGGCATTATCATTACTTCCTCAAGACGGACAGAAAAATATTCCTCTCTCCTTTTTTGGGGATAACTCTGCATCAAGATTTTTCTATCCACCTTGGACCTTATCCATGCAGGTTCTTTGCTGGATCCTCCTAGTTCGTCTTTAAATTTTATCTTCGGGTGGTTGTGTCCAATTATCAGTATCTCTGATTCGAATAGCTCAGGCTTTGGCCAAGTCTGTCCATGTAATAGACCTATTTTTTCATCAATCATTATTCCCCTTCTATCTCTAATTTCCACGCCCGGTGGCGTCAGTTTATCTATTCCTCCATCGTGATTACCAGGCAATATTTCGACCTTGGTAAAACTAGTTAGAGCCTCTAAAAAACTTGGGATCTCCCTTATTTCCTGTTTCGGGATTGTTGGAATATTGTGCTTTATATCGCCAAGTAGAATCAATCTCTCTATTTTAAAATCATTTATCAAATCGATAATCTTGTTTTTTAATTCCTCTGTTTGACTCTTTATCTTTAAACCACCCATCCTGAACTCGTGCTCAATGCCTAGGTGGATGTCAGCGATAACGAGAATATTTTCTGAAGATTTTATAATGAGCGCTGGATTACCAAAAACTGGTTGGATAAACATTCTAGACTCCGTCAATCTTTTTTACCCTACCAACTCGTGGCTCGTAAATGATTCCTTCTGATAGTAGCCTGTAAAGGCAGTTGTCTATATCCTCTTCTCTCTCGTTGATTTCTAATTTCAATCTCTCAATTTCCACGCCATTTTGATCCTGCAGACTTGTTATTTTATCTAATATTTCTTTTCTAAGTTTATCCATATTTTCAATAGGTTCTACGAATTCCGAGAGTAATGAATTCATGACTCTTACAAGCATATCCACGTATCTTTCTGTTTCTGCTTTAATACCAATTTCAATCAAATTTTCGATGCCTTCTAACATGATTCTGGGAAGTTTGTGGGAATTTAAGACCTTGTTCAGTTCAGATATGTTACCTGAAAATTCTCCTGTTATTTCTATTGTTTTTATTCTTTCAAGCGTTCTCCTTGTAGTTTCAACTAACCAAGCATCTCTGTCTCTCTTTTCCACAAGATTAACTTTTCTTGCGATAACAAAAGGTATTCTTGATTTGCGTTCAATGAAATTCACCTTCCCGAATATTGCAAAAAAAACAGGATATTCGTTCTCAACAAATATTTTTAGTTCTTTAGGTATCAAAACATTAAAGAAACCAGTTGGATCTGCTATTTTCAATAAATAAAAGGCCTCTCTGTTATAAATCTCCGCGGGAGTTCCGATTATGAAGATATCACTGATTAAGGCACCCAGCCTACTTAACGCGTAATCATTTACGAAGACAGCCTCATTTAGTTCTTGGGCAAAAACTAAACTGCTATGCATTATATCCCTTCAAATCGTTTATTATTTGGATTACCTCTTCCTCACTTGTTTTATAGAATTCTATACTGTTTACATTCATGTTGAAACCTTTTTTTCCCCTTATTACGTCTCCCCTGACGACCAAGAACCTCCCCAGCAATTCTTCGGTGAGTTCTTGGTGAACATTTCTGTGATGGAAAGACTGGGATCTGAGCCTCTTAGAATCCTTTGTCTTTAAATAGCAGGTTATTTCACCGGTACCATCTTCTAAATTGAAAATAATCTTAATATCTCTTTCTGGCTCTACAATACCATGATCGGTGCATGAATTTCCTTTTATCAAACGCTTGCAAGTGGGACACTTGTGAATTATAGAGCTTCTGGGGTCAATTTCCTTTACAAATCCTTTTATTGAAATATCAAAGTATGAAGAGTTTTTTAACTCAGATATTAACTTGAAAAAAGGTTCATCTTCATATTTAGACAATCTTTCATCAAAAAATCTTTCAACAGTGCTTTCTTGAGATATTATTATCCTTGGTATGCCTAACAAGCCTTCAGTGTGCACGTTTCTCAATAATATTACGTCCCCCTCTGAAAAATCAAATTTTTTCGAAGAGATAAATGGTAATTTCCCTGTTTCGTCTCTTAAAATTCCAAAAGTTATTTCTTTTTTGAATTTTTTACTTTTCTTTACCTTTAAGACCTTCCCAACTAAAGAAATATCTTTTTCATTCGTCTTTATTGTGTTTATTTTTCTCAGGGCGTGCATTTTCATTACTCATTTCCTTTCTAAATATTGGAATGCTTCAGAATATATATCTTTGTAGCACTCTCTTCAATTATCGAAAGAGAAGTCCAAAAGGAATTATGGTGGACTCGCCGGGATTTGAACCCGGGGCCTCCGCCTTGCGAAGGCGGCGCTCTTCCAACTGAGCTACGAGCCCATCATACTGTGTTTTGATTTTTCTATCACCTTTATATTACTTGTCAATATTATTTATCACTTTTCTATATTACCATCCTTATATATCTTCATCCAACTTCACAACTTCTATTCCCGCTTCTTTCAACAGTTCTATTCCTTCTAAATCGGAATATTCACCTGAGATTACAACACGTTTAATTCCCGCGTTTATTATCATCTTTGCGCAAATTTTGCAGGGGTATCCTGTTACGTAAAGGGTAGCATCCTTGCTGGATTTTCCATGAAAAGCACACTGTATAATGGCATTTTGCTCAGCATGAACTCCCCTACAAGTTTCATGACGTGTTCCTGATTCTATTTCCAGTTCGTCTCTCAGGCATCCTATGTCCAGACAGTGGGGCATCCCTCTAGGAGCGCCGTTGTATCCTGTAGAGATTATATGCTTGTCCTTTACAATCACGGTGCCGAAATTGCGTCTCAAACAAGTAGATCTTTGTGCTACAACTTCTGCAATCTTCATGAAGTACTCGTCCAAACTAGGTCTGCTCATAAAAAATTCTTCTCCTAATCAGTTGATAAAATCTTTTTGGATGGGAAAATTATAAAAAATTATTAGGTTTGCGAGTTATGATTAAGTGATAATCATGATAGTAACGATAGGCAATACATCTTATGATCACATAACCATACAGGGTGAGTCCAGAGAGCAGATCGGCGGTGCCGCCGTTTACTCTGCGATCGCCGCAAATATATTTGAGGATATCAAGGTAGGAATCTGTTCTAGGATTGGAAGTGACTATCCCAGAGAGTACTTGGCTACGTTAAAGGGCCTTAGGCTGGATTTGAGGGGTTTAAAACAAGTCTCAGGAAGATCTACTCACTTTAAAATAAAATACGGACTCCCATCAAGAGCCATATACGAAGATGTTATCTATGGATGCGGTTTATGGTTAAATCCATCCGATATACCTCTATATTACTTTAAAAAGGCAAAAGGATTCCATATAACTCCAAATAATCCCAATAAACAACTTAGATTCATAAAAGCAATAAGAGAAAGAACAAACTCTATAATATCTGTTAACTCCCATGAGTACTACGTGAGAAAATATAGAAAACAGTTAGGGGAGGTAATAGAAAATTCGGACATATTCATTATAAACGAAAGGGAGGCGCTAGATCTTACGGATACGAAGGTAGCGGATAATGCTGCCAAAGTTTTCTATGAAGATTATCCTGATACCCGGGTGGTAATAACCCTAGGCACTCTCGGATGCATTCTTATATCTCAGGGAGAGTACGATATCGTAACTTCTCTGTTCAATCCCAATGTAAAGGATCCTACCGGTGCTGGAGATTGCTTCTGTGGCTCTTATTTGGGTAGTTACATACTCACAAAGAATGAATTTAGAGCAGCGATAGTGGGCAATATAGTATCTAGTTTGAAAACGGAGAACTGGGGTTTTGAGAGCCTTAAAGATTTGAGAATAAAAAGAATTGAAGACCTATACAAACTAATAATATCCAGAAAATCGGACTTATCAACCGGACAAAAGTTGCTTACCGAGTATTTTCGTTTATAGTGTTCTAGTAGGTTAAAATAGGGATTTGAGAATTGATCATTTCAAGAGAGGGCTCTCTTCTTTCAGAAAGTAAAATTACATCAATGTCTCTTAAGGCTAAATGCATGCGAATAGATTTGGCATAGACTGCGGGATTTTGGACATTACACTCCCTTATTGTACAATCTACGACATTTGGTAACTTCGAAACAAGGTCTTCAAATACCCTAAAGAGTCTAAGAGTCTCGACATCTTTTTCGTTGTAAAGGAGAAGGATATCTAGCAATTCGTTGCTTTCAAGCGTCTCGTAAAGGTCTTTGAATATGGATATTCCTGTTTCTGAATCTACCACAAAAAGATATGTTTTGTTTTCCCTTTTTCTCGCAACATCTTTTGATCTATTGATGATTTTTGCTAACATACTATGTATATTTTGACATTATAACAAATTATATTTTATCTATACAAAAATAGTGGAAAACATTTCAAAAATGCCTCTTTTTAGATTATTAAAAGAAGTAAAACAAATGTGATAAAAAGTGAGTCAATTATGCTAAACTATGTAAGTTTGATGAAAATGAGTAAAAATATCTGAAAAAAATTATCTTATGATCTTGATTCCGTGGTCATCGATGCTAAATGAATATACCTCTGTGGTATGTTTCGTTGCATGCATTCTATCTATCCAGATATAGCGTCTTATTTGCCTGCTTTTCCAGGTCTTTTTTAGTAAAAGGCTAAGGGTCATTGCATATTCTTCCCATTCCCTCATTAAATGTAAAACTCCGTTGCAGATTTGTCTCATAGAGTTCTCGATGTAACTGTTGTGCATTCCTTTGTGCAATGTAATCAATCCGACTGCATCCTTGGACATTAAATATCCCGCAAACTTCTGAAAGAACCGGTAAATAGTATTGAAATCGGTGCGCATAATTAAAGTGGAGGCTGAATCTAAAACCAGTCTGGTATTCCTCTGATTTTCGCTGTTTTCTATGGATTCTGATATCACCCTGTACAAATTGTTGAGGTTGTAGGGATTTTCTACGTACTTATTTCCTCCATGCGCAAAGCCTAATCTCTCAGAATAGCAATCTAAAATGTTTAAATCTTTTTTGTTATAATTCCAACCAAATTTGGACATAGATTCCCTTATTTCCGATGGTGAGTGATCTATAGAAATGTAGAGGTTATTTTCTCCCTCTTTTATACCTTTCCATAGGAATTGCTGGGCAAAAATGCTTTTTCCACTACCGCTGTCGCCGAGGATCAGTACAATAGATGGAACAGGATAACCACCCTCGAGCATTTTGTCCAGTTCGTCAATTCCGGTTTTCATCCGCTTCATAAGACTAAGTTCCCAACTCTTCGGTTGGATAGATTACGATTCCTTCGGAAGTAATTTCGAAAGGATACTTCTTCATCTTATGGGGTGTTCCCCGCATCTTCCTTACCCAAAGCCTTCTTATCATGTCTCCTGAGTGTTCGACAAGTTCTAGGATAATGACGCCATGGGAAATGAACTCTTCGAATCCATATCTGCTGATTTCATCGCTTCCAGATTTTATTTCTGAAACTATAAAAGTGGTACATCCTAATTCAAGGAGCAAGCCCTGCAACCTATAAATCGCTGCTCTTAATTCATCTTCACTTAACCTCAAGCCTAGAGAAGGTATCGAATCGATGACTATCCTTTTTGCACCGATTTCTTCTACCACTGTAACGATCTTGTGTATCAGGGTATCGATGTCAAAAACTCTTGATTCAACGTATTTTTCCTCGCTTGGTATACCATGTCTTGCGGAAGCAGCATCGATTATTGCCAGAAGTTTTTTGTCTTCTAATTCCTTGATATCCCATCCAAGACTCTTCATATTTTCCCGGATATCTTTTGGTCTCTCCTCTATCGCGACAAAAACTCCTGGCTCGCCGTATTCCTTTGCACCGTTGTATAAAAATTGCATGCAAAATATACTCTTCCCGGTTCCGGGACCCCCTGTAACCAGAATCACTTTCTCCTTTGGAAGACCTCCATATAATATACCGTCAAGACCTCTGATACCTGTTTTTATCTTCTCCACGTTTCCACATCTTCTAATAGTCAGAATTATAGTATTTATCGTTTGCGTTCCGAAATTCGGGAATTAAAAAATCAATTTCCAGATATATCGCTTATGGCCTTAACAACCGCTTTTTTACTGGGTACTCCAGAAAAATAGATGGTTCCATTTATTGCTATGGTTGGTGTGTTCAACACATTAAGATCTCTTGCTCTTTTTTTTCCCTCTTTGGTGGAGACATCTATTTCTTCCACGATTACGTTGTCAAATTCTCTCGAGGCACGCATGACCACATCTAAAGCATAGGGGCAGTAACGACATGAAGGAGTTGTAAACACCTCTATTTTAATCATTAAACAACCCTTTTAATCCTGTTTCCAATTTCAATCAGTTTGTTGGCGTAGTCTTTAATGATTTCTATTCCCTGGCCCGTATGCATGTTTATGCTTTCATCTTTGGCATTCAGCACTATGGAGAGATCCAGCCAGTTGTCCCTAACTTGGTGGTTGACCATGTACTCTGATGAGAGAATATCCAGAACGCGGTTAATGTCTCCATTAAGTTTCAGGGGTAGATGTAAAGTTATTTTGTTAAATTCTCCGTGCTCGTCTTTGTTAAGATATATTCTTATTAGGTTATCTTCTACGTAGCCGAAAAAGTAATCAGTTCCTTTTTCAAATCCTATTTTCTCCAGTTTATCGATCGCTCCACTTGGAACATCATCCACTATACATCCACAGAGTCCCTTGCCAATCTCCTCGATTTCCTGTTTCCTTTGCATCATATCGAGGAATTTTTCTGTTTTAAAACCCATTACCATCTCTTTTTCGCTATATGGACCAAATAATCTTGCACCTTGGCATAGCATGGTTACGTTAATTCCGTTTTCCATATAGGGCTTTGCAGTAGCCTCACCGCATACGGCTCTCTCACCCTTGAAGCATGCTACCATGGATTCGTTTTTATCCTTATAGATCACTCTTGATATCTCCATAACCTGTATGGGAGTTAATATGGTGAGAATTACGTCAGGATCTTCGATATCTCCTAGAGGTGCTATCATAATGGCCTTTGTGTTAGCAGGTTTTATCCTTGGCTCTATATCTCCATAAACCGGCTCCTTAAATCCGAGGGTAAATAAACAGTTTGGACAGGAGAAACTTTTATCATCTAATATGAATTTTTCTCCAAGCATGGCAGCCTTTTTTACATACTGACAGTAGCGTAGAGGGTCGTTTGTTTCAATAACATTGTCTGGTCTTTCTTTCAGTAACTTAACTCCTACAGGGTCGTATTTCGTTCTGAAGTGCTCTCTAAACTCCTTTTTTATTTCCTTCCATTTTGTTGCCATATCATTCCACCGGTATGTCGTATTTCTCTGCAAGATCTTTGAAGGAATTTGCCACGTATTCTACCTGAGACCAGCTTAAGCCATATACGGAGAGCTTGAAGTGCTTCGTTAATCCTGATTGGATGCCTGTTATCTTTCTATCTTTTAATTCGTCGTAGAGGAACCACCCCTTCCTAGGATGCTTTTTAGCGATATTATGAAAAGAGGGAGCTTCCATGTGAATTAAGTGATGTTCCTTTGGCTTTACACCTAATTGGTGAACATCTTTAATTTTCTCAAGTTCGTTTACAAGATATCTGGTCTTTTCTATCTCATCCTTCCAGTGATTTATCCTTTGCACGACGACAGGAAAGCTTGCCATTAGCGTAGCAGCGGTAACACCCATCGCTGGCGGACATCCAAAAAGGCTCACTTCCTTGCGAGGAAACGAACGACCGCTCCAGGTGCCTTTTATTTCAGATTTCCTGAAGATCTTGTCCATGTATTCATAGTTGGTGGCGAGAATTCCTACGGGCGCGGCAGCAGCCCAGCTCTTATGACCGCTGCAGGCAATAAAGTCTGCTTTCAATTTTTTGCCAGAAACAGGCATTACTCCAGCGGTATAGGCAGCGTTTAACAGAAATGGAATATCGTATTCCTCTGCAATATCTCCAACCTTTCTCGCATCGCATAGATTTCCATAGATGTAGTCAACGTGGGTGAGCACGAGAAGGTCTGGATACTTGCCTGTTTCTTTCTTTACTTCTTCTATCTTATCCACGTATCCATCTAGGTTTATCTTGTACTCAGGATACCCTGAGTGAGGAACCTCAACCACGTTTATCCCTGCGGCTTCTGCAGATAGATATGTGGTGTAATGCGCTAAAGAATCTATTACAATAGTACTTCCTTTCTTGCAGATAGAATTGAATACTACCCATTTTGCGTGTCTGCATCCTGCGGTGAGTCTAGCCTCATCCATATCAAGAAATTCTGATACATCTCTCAAAAATTCCTGTACGGGCGGATTCTCTAACAGATCCAACCTTCCAGCCAGGCAATGGTCGCACATGCTGTATCCATCGCCATAATCTACCAGAATTTTCCTTGCTTCTTTGGTAAGTACTCCGCCCCTCTGTATGGGCTGTATGTTGACATAATCCTCCTCTAAGGTCCTGGAAATATCAGCGTATCTTTTTAGCCGGGCAACATCCATCCTTAAACCTCGCCAACCCTAACATAAAGATGCCATAGACCCTCTTCCACTTTCTCTAGGGAAATGATCTCGTGACCTTCTCCCTTTAAACTTCTTGGAACATTTTTGGTGGCTGGTTCGTGATCCAATATTATTTTTAGCGTCTTTCCCGGCTCCATGGTCTCTACCTTTAATTTTGATTTTACGAATGTGTATGGACAGACTTCTCCCCTGAGATCTAGAACTTCATCTACTTCCATCCTATCACCTATATGCATACCTGTCCGTAATCAAACATCTCTACGTCTTTTATGGTCGGAGTATCTCCGCATACAATACACTTAGGATCTCTCTCGAGTTTTATTTGCGTCAGATCTCCATGGAGCGCATCGAATATTAGCAGTCTATTTTTAAGCAGTTCGCCGATACCCACTATGTACTTTATCACCTCGTTTGCCTGCATGAGCCCGATAATTCCCGGGACAACTCCGAGCACGCCACCTTCAGCGCAACTTGGAACAAAACCTTCTGGTGGACGCTCCGGAAATACGCATCTATAACAAGCGGTTTCACGAGGTATGAATACCGATACCTGCCCCTCAAATCTGAAAACACTTCCGTAGAACAAGGGTTTGTTCAATATCACGCATGCATCGTTGACTAGGTACCTTGTAGGAAAGTTGTCTGTGCCATCTACAACCAAATCGTATTCTTTTATCAAATCAAGAACGTTGTCAGGGCTTAGCAATGTTTTATATGTATTCACGGTGATATTTGGATTAATGTCTTCCAATGTCTCCCTTGCAGAATCAACCTTATCTCTGCCAATGTCCTTTGTCCCGTGGAGTATTTGTCTTTGAAGGTTGCTTACATCAACCACATCGAAGTCTACAATCCCTATCGTTCCGATACCTGCCGCAGCCAGATATATTGAACTTGGAGATCCTAGGCCTCCCGCCCCGATTATAAGTACTTTTGCCTCCCTCAATTTCTTTTGACCTTTTCCTCCTACTTCTTTAAGTATTATTTGCCTGCTGTACCTTTTGATCTCTTCTTCCGTAAACTCGAACATATCGGTTACCCCTAAAGAAGGTAGATTACTTTCTTATAAAATAATTACTAATAAATAATTGGATGCGGCAAGTATTGCCAGTTTTGATAATGGAACTGAAAAACAAATGAACTCTATGGATCGATAAAAAAGATTAGCTTTTACCCGTCTTTATATCCACTTTCTCTATTAAGCCCTTCTTTTCCAGAGACTTTAAGGTTTCAAGAATGGTTACCACCGGGTACTTTAAGGTCTGAGCACACTGTGTTATATTCTTAAACTCTCCTCTTTTAACGAATTCCAGAACTTTGGTCTCAACGTGAGTTAATTTAACCTGATTAATTTCGGAACCCTCCTCTGATTCTCATCTCAAGTAGGATTTCAATTCCTTTATGCAGATTTTCCCCACTTTTTGCGATTGTGGGTATCACAGGGACTCCTACGTCAAATTCTTGGAGAGGCAGGGCATCTGGTAGATCTCTTTTGTTTGCAAATACCACGAAGGGAATTTTTGCTGATCTAAATTCCCTTATTATTTCTTGGTCATGCTTGGTTATGGGCAAGGTGCTGTCAACTACCAGTACCCCACCATCTATACCTTTACTTAGTATGTCACGCATAAACTTAAATCTTTCCTGTCCCGGCGTACCAAACAAATGTACTTCTTTGCTATTGACTTTTAGTTTCCCATAGTCTAAAGCAACCGTGGTACCGTTATATTCTACCTTCACTATGTTTCCAATTAAACTTTCCATCACGGTTGTCTTTCCCGAGTTATAGGATCCTGTAATCAGAAATTTGACTCTATTCATTTTTGTCTTGTCTTTTTTCCTCATAAAATCACCCATAAACAACTAATCCAAGTTCCTCACTCAATTCTCTGTGCACTTCAACTTTTCTGTCCATACCTGTTAAAATTATCATAACCCTTACCGTGTCTTTCAAATCTTCATCCACTTGGAGACCCCAGATTATATGGGCATCTTCTCCCACAATGGACTGAACAAAAGAAATGCCATCTTTTATTTCATCTATTTTTATTTCAGAGCCGGCTGTTATGTGAATAAGGGCTTTCTTTGCTCTTTTTACCTCTAGGTCCAGGAGAGGATTCTCAAGGGCAGATTTTATAGCATGAAGTACCCTATCTTTTCCATAGGCTTCGCCAACTCCCAGCATCGCTAGTTTCTCATTTTGGAGTATTGACCTAACATCTGCGAAGTCTAAGTTAACTAGCCCGGGTTTTAGTATCATTTCGGTCAGGCTTTTTAAGAACAAAGTCAATACTTCATCTGTGAGCTTAAAGGCGCTTTTTAATGGTAAATCAGGTGCTAAATTCAATAATTTATCGTTTGATATAACTATTACATTGTCTGCTTCCTTTTGAAGTTTTTCTAGACCTTCCATTGCCTTCTTCGATCTTACGATTCCCTCATTTCTAAAGGGAAGGGTAACAACTCCTATTGTTATTGCGCCCATCTTTTTTGAGATCTTTGCAACCAAAGGTGCTGAACCTGTTCCTGTGCCTCCTCCTAGACCGAGAGTTATGAAAACCAAATCTGCGCCCATCATCACACTCTTAAGATCCTCAATGTTTTCCTGTGCGGCTTGGTATCCCAGTTCAGGATCTCCGCCCGCACCTCTTCCTTTCGTGCTGTTTCTGCCCGCCAGTATCTTGACATCGGCTCTGGTGTAGTATAAAGATTGGGCATCCGTATTTAAGGCAACCGTTTTTGCTCCGGATATACCCACTTCTTTTAACCTGTTTACCGTATTACATCCGGCGCCGCCTAAACCGATTACGATGATATTGGTCCTTGATTGGGCAACTATATCTCTGAGTTCGCTGTCAAACTCAGAGTCCTGTAAACGAAATGTTTGAGTAGAAATCATCGGAACAGACATATTTTCACCTATCCTTCTTTTATGTCAGACATATATCAGACATTTCCTCTATTCTTATTCTAATTAAAGAAATAACTTCTATATAAAGTTTTTTTATTCCTTAAATTGAGCATTTCCCTCTATCTTCAACAAGGGAGCGCTACGTCTGACGAATGTCTTAAACATATTTATATAGGTGTTTTTCTAACTTAATTGGCGGAAGGATGCGGTATGTATAAAGAAAGTGATTTAATAGAAAACGAAATAGAAAATGAAGATTTCAGTTCATTTTTAGCCTCGAAGGTCCACTCAAGGAAGATTTTAACGAAAGCTCTGACAGACGTCGTTAAAAACTCCATAATGGTGAACAATTTAAATTCAGAGGTCTACTACAATCCAAATACTGGAGGCATGCATGTAGGCGGTGCAGACAAATACTTCGTCATTGATACGCTTTGCGAAATGTTCGGAGATGACATAGAGATTAGTGAAGGCAAAATGAAGTTTATGAGGGATGCCGATACCTTAGTTGTCAAGGTTAAGAGAACATCCACCCTCATGAAAAAACTTCAAGAGAGGCTCAGAAAAGAAAAGGTTTACTAAAATTAACTAGAATTATAACTAGAATTAAAATAACTAAAATTATTAACTAATTATTTAATAATTACTAACTAAAAATGACTTGAATGACTTCTAGTTTTTCCACCGGAATTTTTTCCCTGTAAAATTAAGGAAAATTGCATAATTTAAGATTGTAGAAGAATACAAAAAAGAGGTTGAGGGTGTCAAAAATTAGGTGGGTGGGGAGGTGGGAATGGCGAAGGACACTTGGGGGACACCCTCATTTTTAATATGAGGGTTACTTTTTATTATTTTTTCCTCAAACTACTCATATCGCAAAAAAATTTTATGAATTTTACTGTTTGCGTGTTTTTTGTCCGACGCAGAATGATTTCATTATGAAATAATCATTAGAAGATTATATGCAGGATTTTAAACAATTGGTATCAGCTTTATTTTTGGATAGCCCATTGAAACATCTACATCGAGGTTATAAAGTCCTGAAGTTGGTCTGATACCGTATAGACAAAAAGCCCCACCTATTTGAGTTATCTTGAGGTGTACGTTGGCCATATTCGCTACCTGTTGGGCAACTGAGAGACCGGGCTTGAGCAATCCTATGCATAGGTTGAACCTCTTTCTCTCATAGGCGATGAGGTGGGCTATTGGCTCTACCATGTTTTCTGGTCCATACATGTACTCAATATTATCGAATCCCAGTATGATCAGTACTGGCTCTCCCCTTTTTTCACCAATTTCGGAGACAACTTCTGAGAGTTTATTAAAATCTTCTTTCAAAGATTCTCCTTTTATTGGAACTACATAGGGTTTAGAGACCCGGGGATCCTTCTCAAGAATTCTGACGTAAGAATCAAAGTTCTCTTCTCCCACGTAAGGAACCATAATTCTCTTCAATACCTCTGCATCCGATCCTGCGACGGTAAATCCTACGTCTCCTCTTTTCTGAGTTACGAAGTTCTTTATTGTAGCGCCAACGAGATAGGATAATCCAAGTAAAGATCCCTCTTCGACCTCTATCAGTACAAAACTTCCCTTGCGATAGCCACCTTCAAGTAATTCGTCGAGATCTTCACTACCAGTGGAAAAGTACCTTTCTTTATCAGGAATCGGCTCAAATATCTTTGGTTCCTTGGGTCTCTTAACCTTAAAGGGCTCGAAATATTGAAATCTACCGTTGCTCAGCGTAAATAAGTAGAAAGGCTGCCTTCTTTTAATTCCCCTTAGTTTGTTCAAATGAATCTTTCTTACGCATAAATCGTTAATGCGCTCTTCGGTAAGCGTAATAACGCCGTCAACAAGATATTCAAGCGAGGTATGTTTTCTCTCTTCTACAATTAAAACAATATTCGTACCGTTCTCTTTGGCGAGATCAATTAGGGTATTTATGATTTCTTCCTCATCTCCCTCTTTGGCTGTATGTACCACTGCGTCCCAGCTGTCTATAACTAGTGTGGCAGGCTTCTTAAGTTCGTCCACCTTCTCATATACTGCTTGCAAAAATTCTGGCTTTGAACCGTAGTATATTGCCTTGGTTGGGTCTTTCGTTCGGAGGGTATAACTCTTGGAAGCATCCAGTATATTTTCCTCAAATAATACTCCCTCTAGCCAAGGAAATTGATTGTATAAGTCTTTTATGGAAGTTCTTGTTGACAGGTAAATGCTGTCTCCCTCTTTGCTTAATTCATTCAGCAGTTCAAGGGAAAATATGGTTTTTCCAGTGCCCGGAGCGCCTTTTACCAGTAGTGGATATCCTTTATACCTTCGGAAGGCCTCCAAAATTTCGTTAGGTATGGGTTGTGGAATCATGTTGAATCATTTATGTGATTATTTCTAAGCATTTTTATTATTTTAAACATCTATTTGCATTCTAAACGCTTATATCAACAATTATTGCATTTTAATATATATTTTTTTCGATCAATAGATATTTACCGATCTATTCATCAAACAAGATTGAACGTCAGATGATTTTGTGAAAAACCATGCACAATCTGAGATCGGATACGGCGTGATAAGTTTGATTTAAATATTGGTATCTTTCTAGATTCATGGATGATCGATAAAATGAGAATCGACAAAATAATAAAAAATCTAGGTAGAGAATCGCTTGAAGAACTCGTCAGAGTTTTGTACAAGAACATTAATACGGTGGACGGTCTCTGGTTTTTATTCGTAGAGGATGCTCACGGATTGGATGAGAGCACGAGGATAGACCGTGAAGTCTGGAAGATCATGGGTAAGGTAGAGGCGCGCAGGATAAAACAGGCAATCAATCTCAAAGAATCCCACTCAATTAACCTACTTGAGAAAATGATTCCATTTATCAGTTGGCTGACTCCAGATGAATACGAGATAAAAAGAGAAAAAGATCAATTGAACTTGAAAGTTTTACGTTGTAGACCGCAGGAAGAACGGCTTAAAAGCGGAAGAAAAGTATTTGAATGTAAAGGAGTTACAGAAGCATATTTCTCTGCTTTTATAAATGAAATCGACCCTAATTTGGGTTGTGAATGTCTGTTATGCCCGCTAGGTTCAAAACCTGCGAGTTATTGGTGCGAATGGAAATTTAAAAGATGATTCCTCTATTGGTCGCGGAAGATTTTCAATTTTAAATCAAAAATCTACAGATAATTATTTTAAGATTCAAAGAAAAAATAAAAGAAACAGGTGAAGTTAATGAGCATAGTTGTGAAGCCGAGTATTCTAGCCGATATGGTTGATGAATCAATTAGAAGTGGGGAAGCAGATAAGAGGGTTAAGACAGGAATCGAGGGTCTTGACAATATTCTAATGGGGGGCTTACCCCAGAAGTCTATAACTTTGGTATCAGGACCAGCAGGAACCGGAAAAACAACATTCGGACTTCAATTCTTGTACAAGGGAGCAGCGGTCTACGATGAGCCTGGCGTATTCGTAACATTTGAGGATTCTCCCATAGAAATGATACTGGCATCTAGGCAGTTCGGATGGGATCTCCTAAAACAAATGAGAGAATACAAGGTTCTTTTTTTGGATCTATCCATAAGACACTCGCTAAAAACAGAACTGGGCATAGAAGAAATTCTAAAGTTTTTGAAAATAGCGGTTGAGGAGATCGGGGCAGAGAGGCTTGTAATAGACTCTTCTACCGTTTTAATAGATCTATTTCTCGACAAAAAGAGAAGAGAAAGGCAATTCAGAGACGTTGTGCACACTCTATCGAAATTTGGATGCACCACGATTCTAACAGGAAGAGTCGAAGAGGGTACGAGTAGAGTAAGTTACTATGGATTCGAAGATTTTGCGGTAAGCGGGGTCATTGCTCTTAGATATGCAATAAAAATGGAAGAAAAAACGAAAGCGAGCAGCGAGCCCTTAGGCAGAGTGGTGAAAACCATCCAGGTAAGGAAAATGAGAAGAACCAAACACGATGATCGCTTATATGAATACGATTTGACCGAGAGAGGACTTGTGATAAAAGAAGATGAACCTCTTTTGCCCAATACAAAATTAGACGAAGAAGGTATAGCCGCTGCCATCATAGAGGCAAGGGGATTCAGGGAGAGATTTATGAAAAAGATTCAGGGTGAATGACTTGAAAAGAACTTTTTTCCTTTTAATTTTTCTTCTAACCATTTTTTCAGGATCTATTGACATCAAGTTTGACAAAAAAAGTTACGTGGTGGGAGAGCCGATAAACGTAAAAGTTTCTGTAGACATGCCTTTGAATGTCAAGAAAGGAGTTTTAATTTTAGCCCTTATGAGAAATGGAAACACAATCCCCCTAAAAAAATATACGGTGAATGGGAAACATGAAGAATTCTTTTACTCATCAAATCAGGAATCTAGGCTTAAAATAATCCCTCCAGGAGAATACTTAATTCTGGCGATTTTAAAGGATGAGAACGGCAGGACTCTGGAAAGAAAGATTTTTAAATTTAGCGTATACCCTGAGAAAAAGAGTCAATTCTCAAAAATTTTGATTTTTCTGGGTATACTGAGTATTTTCCTGATTTTTGGCTTCTTTTTGGGGAGGAGTTATTACAGAAGGCCAAAAGAAGAGGTATTGAAAGAAGTCTCAAAACCTCAGGAGGCTATCCAAGAGGCAGTCAGTCCTGTTCATCAACTTCTCTCAGAATTGGAAATTGCAGAGAAGAAATTTCCGGATATTAACAGAAAACTCAGGGATACTGAGCAAAAAATTAAGGAACTGGATGAAAAATACCGATCAGGAGAGATAAGCAAGATTGCATATGAGAACATTGGCTTTGAATTAAGAAAGAAAAAGGTCGATCTTGAAGAAGAAAAAAACAGGATTTACAACGTGTACGAGGATGCAAAAAAAGAATTAAACAAACTTGAAATAGACCTTGAAACATTGGAAGCCAGTTTTCTGATGGGCAACATCGATAAAGAAAAATATGAAAAAGAAAAAAGGGAACTGGAATCCCTGATCACAAAATTTAAAACTCACATGGAGAAATCTGAGTTCGCATCCAGGGATTGTAAGTACTGATCACTCCTTTTCCAACTCTCCTTTATCTAGGGGAAAGAAAGCCTTTTAGAATTTAAAAAAACACCTAGATAACTCTGGATAACCTCATCTCACAAGATCGGCTATGTCTACTATGTGTTCGTATACCTGAGAAATATTTTGAATCAATTTTAACTTCTCAACGTTTTCAAATCTCTCTTCCAGTTCTATCAACTTCTTTCTAATCCCCTCCTTTTTGTCCCAAAGTTCGCATGCCTTATTGAAGTCCTCAGACAGGAATGAAAAAAAGGCTTTTTTATACTCTTCCTTTATTTCGATCAAAACGTTCAGGATCTCGTCATCAATTTGTTCGTAAAGTTCAGCGCTTTTTTTCAACAAATCCCCTATTCTCTCTATTTTTTCGGAGGCAAGTCTAAAATCCAGACATCTCAATAAAGTAAGTTCCTTTTCCGGAAGCGTGTATAAGCCCTGTTCTAAATAAGTTCTGGTGTGCATCACAATCATAAAGTAAAACTTATCTACAATGTTGTCCCTTTCATCCATATTCTCCAGCCCTTCTTTGTTTTTTTGGATCAAATCGTCCAGCATGTTGTTGGTGAGCAAGTACATTCTCCTTAATGCTTGTACCATGGGCATTCTTCTGTAACCGAAATTTTCTATCACTATCCTTTTGGAATCTTCTTCAATTATTTCAATATTCATCAGTTTTTTCAAGAAATCAGCGATTTCTTCTCTTTCCTTACGACCTATATCCCGTTCTGAGACTATTTCTATGACATCAGACGCGAATAAATATTCTCTTGAAATTTTTCGGATTATATACCTGTCGTATTTTATTTTTGACCACTCTTTTTTGCTTAATTCCTCAATCCGTGGTAAAATCTTCAGATTTCCATCGTTTTCAAATCTGATCCATACCTCAGAGCCCTTCTTCAAATTGTATTGGTTGACCCAGCTCTTAGGCAACGTTATTAGATATGAGCCGGCTATTTTCTGAATTTTCCTTTTTTCGATTTCCATGAAAAATTTATAATTCTTTAAAGATTTAAAGATTATCTATAAATAAATTTTTCTTTACTTCTTACGATTCTGAGGTGGTTGTTTTGTCTGTAGAAACCGAAATAAAAGAATACGTGAAGTCTCAGGGTGCTGACTTAGTAGGAATCGCTTCAGCGGAATCAGAATATCTAAAGGAGAACAGATCGAGCATACTCGCCGTACTCCCAAGCTGCAAATCTTTGATCGTAGTTGCTAAAAGATTAAACGGTGATGCAATATCATCCAGAAATATTAAAATCGCCCAGTACGACACTATCTGCGCGTACGAAGAGCTAGATCTTATAATGTACCGAACTGTCCTGTACCTTAAAGATAGAGGATACAAAGCGGTGTCCATACCTCCCAACATGCCTGTAGATTTTAGTCCTGAAAAAAAGGGACTTTTTGGGGAAGTAAATCATAAGTGTGCTGCTACAGCAGCTGGTTTGGGCAACATAGGAATAAACAGACTGTTTATCTCTCCTGAATTCGGTCCCCGCCTTCGTATAGGCAGTATTTTGACAGACGCTGATTTAAAGCCTGATGAACCCATGAAAGAAAAGGTTTGCACAGAATGCATGGAATGTGTCAAGAACTGTCCCGCGAAAGCCATAGGAGAAGACGGATCATTGGATCTGAGAAAATGCATGAGAGTATCACTTCAGTACGGGCTGCCAGGAGTGATAAGGTTTGGAATGAAAGCCATTGGTATGGAAGATGAAGAGCTCAAGGCCCATATTGGGAGTCCTACCCTGTGGGAACTCTGGCAGAATCTGTTGATAGGAAATTTCAACAATTGCTTTGAATGCATGGCTTCTTGTCCAGTTGGAAAGTGAATTCATAAGGAGTTTAATCAACGAGAGCGTGTCCGTACTTTAAATATCTTGTTAGCGGACCCGCCGGGATTTGAACCCGGGATTACCGGCTTAGAAGGCCGGTGCCTTATCCTGGCTTGGCCACGGGTCCTTGTAGAATGATTGGTTGTCCATAAAATATGTTAGGTTTTATAAGTCTTTTTTCATTTGATCTTCTGTTAAATTAATGTTGCTAACGTTTTTATAGTAGTTAAACAAACTTAACT
>JBHIEG010000009.1:0-72020 GCA_046760505.1 Candidatus Hydrothermarchaeota archaeon | reverse complement strand
ACCTTTTAGAAGGTCGTGGTGGGGCCGCCGAGATTTGAACTCGAGTCACCGGACCCCCAGTCCGAGAGGATGGACCAAACTACCCCACGGCCCCTTGATCACCTATATGATTTTTGTCTCCTTGCCCTAGCCTTTCTCCCCCCATATTTCTTTGGTTCTGTCCTCCTTTTATCCCATATTAGTAGATTTCTATCGTACTCCAAGAAAGTGTTCTTTAGTGAAATATCGTTTGTCCAATCCACTAATCCTCTAGCAATGGCAACTTTGCAAGCCTCTGCTCTCGACATAACCCCTCCACCCCTTACGTTCACGTCTATGTCTACGTTATTTACTACGTCTTTAGCCAGTAATACAGGTTCCATTACATTTAATCTAGCTAATTCAGGCTCTATTAATTGGACGGGTATCTTATTTATCCTTATTCTTCCATTACCTTTTCTTATAACCGCCCTTGCAATTGATGTCTTTCTCTTTCCAACTGAAATTACAATATTTTTACTCATGATATTATCACCTATCTGATCCGAGGAGTTTGCATAACTCTCCAAGGGTTATTAACTTTGTTCTTCCCAGCTTTATTGCGTCAGCCTCATCTACTCTCCTTACTTCTTTTCCTTCAAATTCTCTTGGGGTACCTACATATACTTTTAATCCTTTCAATGCTTTTCTCCCTCTTTCTTTCTTGTAAGGCAGCATTCCCCTTACCGTTCTTCTAAACAATCCATCTGGTTTTTTCGGCCTGTGTGGTCCTTTTTTGTAACTATCTATATTCTTTTTATTCATTAACTCTTTGTACTCTCTTAAGATTGTTTCCTTCTTTCCAGTAATAACTATCTTTTCAGCGTTTATCACCTGTATCTTTTCTCCTTCCAGAAGTCTCTTGGCAACGAAGCTTGCAAGCCTTCCAAGAACATGTCTTTCGCCGTCTATTATCATAGTATCACTCCATAATTATTACACCGGTACCCTTAGGATTTTTTTTCGCGAGTTCCACCAAAGAGAGGCATTCTCCTCCGGAATCTTTAATCTTCTCGATGGCACTCTTTGAAAAACCAAATGCTCCAACACTAACCGGATGCGAAATTGAACCGCTCCCAAGAACTTTCCCGGGAACCGCTACAGTATCGTTTGGCTTGCTGTATCGGTTTATCTTGCTTAAATTTACTTCAGCCCTCATTCTCCTGGGTTTTTTCAGTCTCTCTGCCAGATCTCTCCAGATATTTACACTATTTTCCTTAGAAATCTTTTCAAGTTTTATTATTGTGTCCTTTAACAGAGGGTTTGTGGTCCTAATGACTCGCGCCATTTTCTATCCTCCTTCGGCGCTGATGGCGCCATCCTTACATTCGACTTTTTCACTAATCTTGTTAACTAATATAAAAGAATTTTGTCTTGAAAGATACACCTTTATTGAAGTAGTATCTGTGAAGGTAAAAACTTTAAGTTATCCTCCCTTATTTTTTCCATGCGGGTCCTTTCAATAGGCTCTCTAAATATAGATATCGTTGTTCAAATAGAAGACTTTCCCGAGTTAGACAGCGAAGTACTTATAAAAGATCTTTACGAAATGCATGGAGGTTCTGCCGCAAATTTCGCGGTTGCTTTAAGTAAATTAGGAATGAATGTTAGTTTTTTCGGAGCAGTTGGAAATGACGTATATGGAGATCTTCTTAAAAAAGAATTGGATAGAAACAAGGTCGATACATCCTATCTAAAAAATGTGGAGGGAAAATCCGGTCTCGTAGTAGTATTAGTCGACAAAACTGGAGAAAACAGAATGTTTGCATATCGGGGGGCAAATAAAAATCTGAATCCGGACGACTTGAACAAGGATTTTTTGTCCCTTTTTGACTGGATTCACGTAGCAAGCGTTGAGAGAGATATCATCATGAAGGTTTGTAAATATTGTGGAAAGTTAAGCTATTCGCCGGGAAGTATAATGGTTGATTTTGGGCTAGATTACATAGAAGACATATTCAACTACTGCAAATATGTTTTTCTGAACAAAGGAGAGGCTTTAAAATTATTTGGAGAAAATTTGGAAGAAGCTAAGAGATACAGATCCGAGTTCATCATTACCTTGGGTAAACAGGGAAGTCTTTTGATCGGAAAGGAAACCATACGTTGTAAGGGGTACGAAGTAGAGGTTGTTGATACAACAGGGGCAGGAGATTCATTTGCCGCTGGCTTTATATATGGAATACTAAACTATGACGTGAAAAAAGCCCTGAAACTTGCAAATGCATGTGCAGCACTCAAAACAACAAAAATCGGTGCAAGAAACTCACCGACTCTGAGTGAAGTACTTAGCTTTCTGAGGGAAAGAGATGAAGATTGTAGTGACTTCCTCGGTTGATAGAGCCAGTATGAACATTTTGGAATCTCTCATAGAACACTTCCCATTTGAAAAAGAGGGAGAATTTGAGGGTTTTCCAACTTACATACTTGGAGATACAATGATAATAACAACAAGAGAAGAACTAACAAAAGCAAATCACCTAGAAAAATATTTCATGCCTAAAACATGGATTTTTGCCTCTAGACACGAAAGTAAGAAAAAAATACCTTGTCTAACGGTCCACGCACCGGGAAATATAAACCAGTTTGGTATCGCAGATCCATCTTCAATTAAACTCGCTATAATGAAACTTCATGAATTAAGGAGTGAATTAAACCTCAACTATCTAGTATCATTAGAGGCCACACATCATGGTCCAAGTACTCTGGAAAAGCCAGTAACTTTCATTGAAATTGGAAGTGATCTGGAAGCCTGGAGCGATCTCAAAGCATGCGAGGTTGTCTCCCACGCCATAATGGATGCTACGAGAGATGTTAAATTTGATTCTTATTTAGGTATAGGCGGTCCTCACTATGCTCCTACTCATACTAGAATCGTTTTAAATACGAAAATCGCAGTCGGTCATATATTGCCTTCTTATCTATTAGGAGACATCACTGAAAAAGTATTTGAGGAAGTTCTTCATAGGAATGTAGAAAATATTAACAAAGTCATACTTGACTGGAAAGGAATGAGAAGCATGGAGAGGAAAAAGATTTTGAATATGTGTGACAAACTGGGTGTAGAGGTGATAAGAGAAAGAGATATTAGAAGCTCTGAGAACTAAGGGAAAAGTGTGGCTTGCAATGAAAGAATATTTATTTCTGCACACAAAATATCCAACTAAAACCAAGATAATTTATACGATAATAAAAAATAAATTCTGGAGGTCGTAAATTGGAAAAGATCGTTGAGGACGTGATGAAGAGGATTGAGGATGAAACCAGAGAAAAAAAGGAGGCACGAGAGAAAAAATTTGATCCAATTGATGAAGAACTAGAGGACTTGCTAACTAAACTCAAGACAAACATATCTGTAGTAGGAACCGGGGGCGCAGGAGGAAACACAGTAACAAGGATTATGGAGGCTGGGATTGAGGGAGCAGAAACGATCTGTATCAATACGGATGCACAGGATCTTTTGTACACAAAGTCTCATCACAAGCTTCTCATTGGAAGAGAAGTAACTCAGGGACTTGGTGCAGGAAATGTCCCTCTTTTAGGAGAAGAAGCCGCAAAGGAGAATGAACCAGAGATAAAAGCACTATTACAAGGTTCAGACATGGTATTCGTCACCTGCGGATTGGGTGGTGGAACAGGAACAGGTTCTGCCCCAATCATAGCGCAAATAGCGAAGAAGTTAGGAGCACTTACAGTAGCGGTTGTAACCCTCCCATTTACCATAGAAGGTATCGTAAGAAAAAGAAATGCTCAAGAAGGATTATCAAAACTTATGAAAGTTGTAGATACTGCAATTGTCATACCTAACGACAAACTCCTAAAAATTGTGCCAAATTTTCCAATAAACGCGGCTTTCAAGGTGGCTGACGAAATTCTGATGCAAGCAGTGAAGGGGATTACCGAGATGATTACAAAGCCAGGACTAGTAAACCTAGACTTCGCAGATGTAAAAGCGGTGGTAAAGGATGGAGGATTAGCGATGATGGGCATAGGAGATTCTGATTCAGACAACAGGGCTCTTGACTCCGTAAACAAAGCAATCGTAAGTCCATTATTGGACATAGACATCTCAGGAGCAAAGGGTGCTCTTATTAATATTACCGGTGGCGATGACCTCTCCGTGGAAGAATCAGAAAAAATAATCAACGTTGTTGCCAGTAAGTTAGATCCAGAGGCCACCATAATCTGGGGAGCTCAAATTGATCCTTCTATGGATAGAAACGTAAGGACAATGGTTGTTGTGACTGGGGTGAAATATCGCGATATCTATGAAGAAGAACATTTGGTTGGAGAAGCTGACATAGGCACCTGGCTTGGTCTTAAGCGGGTGGAATAATTGGCAAAGGTTAGGGAGATCTTCAGGGAATATGTTAGAGTCCTGAGGATAGCGAGACGTCCGAACAGATTTGAGTTCGCAAACGTATCTAAGATTACCGGCTTTGGTATAATACTGATCGGTGCAATAGGATTTATCGTCAGGATGATTGTACAAATTACAAGTGGATGATAAAATGGAAACACAGCTATTTCCCCTAAGAACGACGATTGGTCAAGAAAAAAATGTGGCAGAACTTATAGCCGCTAAAATGAGAAGATACAAAATCGATATCAAGGCAATACTGGTTCCAGAAGAATTGAAAGGATACATCTTCGTTGAAGCCGAGAATCAGGGTATCATTGAGAGTGGAGTGGCTGGTGTGCCCCACGTCAGGGGAGTTCTACCAGAATCAGTATCTATTGAAGAGATTAAACATTTCCTGGAGCCAAAGCCCGCTATAGCGGGTGTTGAAAATGGAGACATTGTAGAACTCATTGCTGGCCCATTCAAAGGTGAAAAAGCGAAAGTAGTGAGGTTTGATGAAGGAAAAGGTGAAATAACGGTAGAATTGCTAGAGGCAACGGTTTCAATACCGGTTACTGTTCGAGGAGATCATGTAAGAGTCCTATCAAAGGAGGGAAAAGGTTGAAGGACAAAGAAATCCTAGAAGTCCTAGTAGATGGCGGAAAGGCTTCTCCAGGTCCGCCTTTGGGTCCTTCACTGGGTCCGATGGGTATTAACATCGGAGAGGCGGTAAAAAGAATAAATGAAGTTACAAAAGACTTTGAAGGCATGAAAGTTCCTGTAAAAATCATCGTTGATAAAAAAACAAAGGAATTTGAGATAAGTGTTGGTACACCCCCATGCACCGCACTCATAAAAAAAGAACTAGGTTTAGAAAAGGGATCTGAACACCCTCTTGAAAAGAAAGTTGGTAATCTTAAAATAGAACAAGTTACCAAGATTGCGAAGATGAAGATGGGAGACTTGCTTTCACACGACCTGAAAAAAGCGGTTAAGGAAGTAATCGGGACATGTGTCAGCATGGGAATTACCGTAGAGGGCAAAGATCCAAGGGAAGTACAGAAAGAAATAGATGAAGGATTATATGAGATACGGGAGCTCTGAAAATGGATCGATCAAAGATCGTTGAAGGCATTAAAAAAGCGAAGGAAAACTCAAAAAAGCGAAATTTTACACAGAGCATAGATATTACTATATCTCTCAAAGAAATTGATCTCAATAACCCCAAAAACAGGATTAATGAGGAATTAGTTCTTCCACATGGAAAAGGAAAACCAGTAAAAATAGGTGTCATAGCAGATGGTGATTTGGCGATGAAGGCAAGAGATTTCACAGACATGGTAATCACAAAGGAGAAATTAAAGGAACTTCAGAAAAATAGAAGATTATGTAAGGAAATAGCGAAGAAATATGATTTCTTTATTGCTCAGGCAGATATGATGCCGATGGTCGGTAAGATATTAGGTCCTGTCCTTGGTCCTAGAGGAAAGATGGCCAAACCAATACCTCCTACTGCAGATCTAAAGCCCTTGTTTGATAGATACAGTAGGACAGTTAGAATAAAGATGAAAGATCAGCCGGTGATAAGCGTGCCAGTTGGAACCGAAGAAATGGATGATGACAAAATTTCTGAAAACTGTGAGGCAGTGATCAGCGCAATAGAGCGCAAGCTTGAAAAAGGTTCTCATCACATCAAAAATATCTTCATCAAAACAACAATGGGCGCACCGATAAAGGTAAAATAGGTGGAAAAGATGGTCACTGAGTGGAAAATCAAAGAAGTAGAAAAACTAAAGAACGAATTGAAACGATGGCCTGTAATAGGAGTCGTAGATGTTGGAAACATACCCGCAAGACAACTTCAAAGGATAAGGAGCGAGCTGACAGGGCAAGCACTATTGAGGATTTCTAAAAAATCTCTAATGAATATCGCCCTAAACGAAGTTTCCAAGGGAAATGATCACATAAAAGAATTATCTGATTACATGAAAGGGCGTCCAGGATTCATATTTACAAATATGAGTCCATTCAAGTTATACAGGGTGATACAAAAGAACAAGACGACTGCTTCTGCAAAGGTAGGACAGGTAGCCCCCAATGATATAGTAGTCCCCAAAGGAGAAACTCCATTTCCACCTGGACCTATTTTAGGAGAGTTTCAGAGAGCTGGTTTGCCTATCGAGATTCAAAAAGGTAAAATCGTAATTACGGAGGATACAGTTGTTCTGAAAAAAGGGATGAAGGTTACCCCTCTCATAGCCAACGTCCTGAATCGACTGGGAATTGAGCCTATGGAAGTTGGATTAGATTTGCTCGCGGTTTATGAAGATGGTTCTATATTGGCTCCTGAACACCTTCACGTAGATACTGAAGAAATCGTTGCAAAGATAAGGGATTGCTTCTCAAGCGGATTAAATCTCTCAATCAACGCGTGTATACCAACCAGATACACCACAGAAATTTTACTGAAAAACGCATTCCTTAATGCAAGAAATCTCTCTTTAAACGCAGGTATACCTACAAAGGAAACCATGGGTACAATGATATCAAATGTTTATCTAAGAGCCCTTAACCTCGTATCCTTCTTGGCAAGCAAAAAGCCTGATGCCCTACCAGATCATCTAAAGTCCATTTTGACTAGAAAAGAGGTCTCGAAAGAGGAAAAGAAGGTGGAAGAAAAGAAAGTAGAAAAAGAAGAGGAAGATAAGGTAGCTTCTGGTCTTTCAGCACTCTTTGGTTAGGAGGTGAGAATTTTGGAATACATTTATGCTGCTATGCTGTTACACTCTGCGAAAAAAGAGATCAACGAAGACAACGTTAAAAAAGTTTTAGAAGGTGCAGGCATTGAGCCAAACGATGCCAGAATAAAGTCTTTGGTAGCCGCACTAGAAGATGTTGACATAGATAAAGCAATAGAATCCGTCACAACGGTTCCTACCGTAGAGATTCCTCGTCCGGAAGAAAAAGCAGAAGTGAAAGAAAAGAAAGAAGAAAAGAAAAAGAAAGAGGAGGAGGAAAAAGAAGAGGAAGAAGTAGCAGCAGGATTAGCCGCGCTATTTGGCTAAATCCTCTTCCTCAAACTTCGGAGGAATTTTTTTGAGCGAATACGAAGTCGAATTATTTAGAGAACTGGACTTCGTCAGAAAGGAGTGCGAGAGTTGTAAGAGAGCGTTCTGGACGCTGGTTCCCGAAAGAAAAACATGCGGTGAGCCGCCCTGCGACGAATATACATTTATAGAGAATAGTCCCATGAAGAAACCTTATAGCTTGCATAGGATGAGAGAAGAGTACCTCAAATTTTTCGAAGATAACGATCATACGAGAATAAATAGATACCCTGTTGTTGCAAGATGGAGAGATGATATTCTACTGACCATAGCATCAATAGCATGTTTCCAGCCATGGGTCTTATCCGGAGAGGTCGATCCACCGTATAATCCCCTTACCATGTCTCAGCCAAGTATAAGATTGAATGACATAGACAACGTGGGAAGAACTGGAAGACATTTCACCCTATTTGAGATGATGGCACATCATGCATTTAACACAAAGGATCGCTACATTTACTTCAAAGATGATACGGTTAGGCTGTGTCACGAACTTTTAACAGACAGACTAGGAGTAAAGCCAGAAAGGATTACTTATATAGAGGAATGGTGGGAGGGTGGTGGCAACGCAGGCCCGTGTTTTGAGGCTATAGTAGATGGCGCAGAATTAGCCACCTTAGTTTTTATGCAGTATGAGGGGCCCATAAACGGAGAATATCGTGAGATGGACATGAAGGTCGTTGATACTGGCTACGGCCTGGAAAGATTTACGTGGGTTTCTCAAGGTACTCCTACCGCATATGATGCTGTTTTCGATGCTTTTCTTGTTAAATTAAAAAAATTGGCTGGAGTAAAGGAAGAAAAGGATATCGTAATCGAACACGCTAAATTAGCTGGTCTGATGGACATAATGACACTCGCAGACGTGCGAAAATTAAGAAAAAAGGTAGCAGAAAAAATCGGGATCGACGTTGTCGAACTATCAAAAATAATGGAGCCACTAGAATCGATTTATACACTAGCAGACCACTCAAGATGTATATCATTCATGTTTGGAGATGGAATAGTCCCTTCCAATGTTAGAGAAGGTTATCTGGCAAGACTCGTATTGAGACGTGCCTTAAGATTTCTAAAAGAATTAGAGTTGGATCTCTCTTTCTCTGAGATCGTGGCGATGCAAATAGAGTACTTAGGTTCCAGTTTTCCAGAATTAATAGAAAACATGGACACCATACTGGATGAGGTAAACGTAGAAGAAAAAAGATATAAAGAAACTTTGAAGAGAGGAGAAAGGCTCGTTTTAAGAACAGTCAGTGCTATCAAAAAGAGAGGTAAAAAGGAGTTAGATGTCACCACACTTATAAATCTATATGACTCGCAGGGAATACCTCCGGAGATAGTTAGGGAAATTGCAAAGGATGATATAGAAGTAAATATTCCTGACGATTTTTATGCCAAGGTAGCGGAGCTCCATCAAAAAAGAGAGGAAGAAATAAAGGAAGAAAAAATTGAGATTAAAGAATACCCGCCTACAGAATTACTATTTTACAAAGATCCAAATGTTTTCGAATTCAAAGCAAACGTAATTGGACTAGAAGGGGATTTTGTCATACTAGATAAGACGTACTTCTATCCAGAGGGAGGAGGTCAACCATGCGACACAGGTTACTTCGAACAAAACGGTAGGGAAGTAGAAGTCATAGATGTACAAAAGGTAAAGAATGTGGTCGTGCATAGGATAAGAGGAAAAGTCGAATACGGAGAGATTCTTGGTAAAATAAATAAAGAGAGAAGATTGGCTCACGTTAGGCATCACACTGCCACTCATTTGGTAATGGCTGCTGCAAGAAATGTATTAGGAAATCACATCTGGCAGGCTGGAGCCCAAAAAGGAGAGAAAAGCGCCAGAATTGATTTAACACACTACCAACGAGTTACCAAACAACAATTAAGACAAATCGAAAGGCTTGCAAATGAATACGTTATGAAAAACCTGCCAGTACGTAAGATTTGGATGGAAAGAAATCAGGCTGAAAAGAAATATGGATTTAGATTGTATCAGGGAGGAGTTGTTCCGGGAAAGAACATACGCATCCTAGAAATCAACAACGTAGATGCTCAGGCTTGTGCTGGAACACATGTAGATTATACCGGAGAGATTGGGACTATCAAAATAATAAGAAATGAAAGAATCCAAGACGGCGTTGAAAGATTTGAGTTTTCAGCAGGACTGCCTGCCATAGAGCAGATTCAAGAATTGGAAGAAACTCTGGAAAGCACTGCAGGTATTTTTAAGGTACCCATAACGCAAACTCCAGAAACCGCTAGACGTTTCTTTACGGAATGGAAGGAACTTAAAAAGGACGTTGAGAGACTCCAAGAAGAATTAGCTTCTCTGAAAGTCGAAGAACTTGTGAAAAAAGGAGAAAAAATAGGGAAATCATTGGTAATAAAAGAAAAACTTGATTTATCCGACAAAGAACTTGAAAAAACAGCTATTCAGATGATGAATAAAAGAAGAGATACGATATCAATTCTAAGAAATCCCAAAAATTATGTAGTTGTAAGCGTTGGAGAATCCATTGATGTAAGCGCGAACGATTTAATTAAGGAGATTACCTCAAGAATGGGTGGCGGAGGAGGCGGAAAAAAGAATCTTGCCAAAGGAAGTGTGAAAAAATGGGAAGATGATGCGCTGAAAGATATTCTATCATACCTTCGCACGATTCTGGAGTGAAAGTCATGTCAGAGTGGAGAGAATTCGAAGCAAAATGGCAAGAGATTTGGAAAAAGGAAGGTCTTCACCATTCAAAGCCCCAAGAAAAACCAAAGTTCTACATCACTGTTGCCTACCCCTATCCATCCGGTTCAATGCATGTAGGACATGGGAGAACATATACCGTACCTGATGTAATCGCCCGTTTTAAAAGAATGCAGGGTTACAATGTATTGTTTCCAATGGCTTGGCACGTTACTGGTGCACCGGTAGTTGGAATTGCAAGTAGGTTTCAGCGAGGAGATCAAAGTGTATTAAGTCTCTACAAAGATCTCTACCGGGTTGATGAAAAGACTCTGTCCATGTTTACCAATCCGCACAAGATTGTGGAATATTTCTGCAGGGAATACAAGAATAACATGAACAGAATTGGTTACTCTATAGATTGGAGAAGAGAATTCACTACAACTGATCCTCAGTACAATAAATTCATAGAATGGCAGTTTAGAAAATTAAGAGAGAAAGGATATGTTGCTAGGGGAGAGCACCCGGTAAAATGGTGTCCAAATGACAAAAATCCTGTAGGAGATCACGATCTACTGGAAGGTGAAGAAGCCAACATATTAGCATTTACCCTACTAAAATTTGAGTACAATGATTACAAGATTCCATGCGGAACCTTAAGACCAGAAACAGTTTTTGGTGCCACAAATCTGTGGGTTAGACCCGATATTGATTACATTGTCGCAGATGTAGACGGGGAAAAGTGGATAATAAGCGAAGAATCAGTGGAAAAACTTAAAGAACAGGGATATAATGTCCATAAAGAAAAAATCATAAGCGGAAAAGTTCTTGTTGGAAAATACGCAAAGAATCCTGCTCTTGGTAATCAGTTAATTATACTCCCCGCCTCCTTCGTGGATCCTGATTATGCTAGCGGCATAGTAATGAGCGTTCCTGCTCATGCACCCTATGATTACGTCGCGTTGAAACAATTGAAAGATGATTCTTCTTTTCTTGAAGAATACAATATTGATGTGAGTCAAATAGAACCTATTTCTCTCATAGAAGTAGAGGGTTACGGAGAATATCCTGCAAAAGAGATCGTAGAAAAATACAACGTAAATGATCAGAATGATAAAAAATTAGAAGAATTGACAGAAGAAATATACAGAATTGAATTTGCAAAAGGGCGTATGCTAGGAAATATTCCAAAATATGGTAATTATAGCGTATTTGAAGCAAGAGAAATGGTCAAAAACGATTTTATAAAAGAAAATAAAGCCAATTTAATGTGGGATTTCTCAGAAAAGCCTGTAATATGCAGATGCGGCACAAAGTGTTTGGTTAAGCTATTGAGCGATCAGTGGTTTCTGAAGTACTCCGATAAAGAGTGGAAGGAATCAGCGAGAAAATGTCTTAACCAGATGATAATTGTACCTGAGGAAGTGAGAGCAAACTTTCTCTATGTAATAGACTGGCTGAATGACTGGGCCTGCGCTAGGAAGATCGGTCTTGGAACAAGGATACCTTGGGATTTAAACTGGATAGTAGAGCCTCTGAGCGATTCTACTGTCTACATGGCTTACTACACCATATCCCACATAATAAAAAACCTGAGTCCAGACCAACTTGACGATAATGTATTCGATTATATTTTCTTTGGTTTAGGCTCCCCTGAAGAAATCTCAGAGAAAAAAAACATAAGCATCCACGCATTGAAGGCGATGAGAAGAGAATTCACCTACTGGTATCCGGTGAACATAAGATTCTCCGCAAAGGATTTGATAGGAAACCACCTCTCATTCCACATCTTTCACCATACCGCGATATTCCCTGAAGAAAACTGGCCCCGTGGGATTGTGGTCTTTGGAATAGGTCTTTTAGAAGGAGAAAAAATGTCATCGTCCAAAGGAAACGTAATCCTGTTCCAAGATGCCTTGGAGAGGTATGGAGGAGATACCACAAGAATGTACCTGATGTTCTCAGCAGATCCATGGCAAGACTTCGACTGGCAGGAGAGGCAAATAAGATCCATGGAGCAAAATCTTCAGAGATTCTGGAAACTTGCCAACGATATCATAGACATGGATTCATATGAAGACGAGGTTAGATCTATAGATAGATGGCTACTAAGTAGACTTCAGGAAAGGATAAGAGAGACAACAAACTCATTGAACTCTTTTCAAACAAGAAGAGCGGTTCAAGAGTCTTTCTTTTCTTTGATGCGCGATGTTAGGAGATATTTAAGAAGAGCAAAAAAGCCAAACAAAGAAGTGCTAATGCGGGTAATGAATGTCTGGATAAGATTGCTTGCTCCATTCATACCCCATATGTGTGAGGAGTTATGGGAGAGAATGGGTAACTCAGGTTTTGTATTCAACGCGGAATGGCCAAAAGTTGATGAAAAACTAATTGATTACAATGTAGAATTGGCAGAAGAATATATTGATAATCTCATGGCGGATATAGAAGCCATACTTAAAATAACAAATATAACGCCAAAAAACACCTACATATATCTGGCTCCGCCATGGAAAGACAAGGTCTACCGAGTAATGCTGAAAGAAAGACTGAAAGGAAAGATAGAGTTTCCTAAAATTTTGGATGCCTTTAAAAAAGATGAAGAATTGAAGAGTTATACAGAAGAAATAAAAAAATTTGCCTTGCTCATCATAGATGAAGTAAACAAGATGCATCCCGAGAGAATTAAAAAAATCCTAGATTTTTCTCTAGAAGAAAAAGACATTTTGTGGGAATCGAAAGACTTTTTATCAGATCAAACAAAAACAAATATCCATATTGTTACGGAAGAAGAAGCATATGACCCAAAAAATAAGAGAAAACACGCAAAACCATTTAAACCAGCAATTTACATGGAATAAAGTATTGAAAGCTGCCAATGAGCTTAGATTTCTTTTAAATCATGGTTACAAGAAGAAAAGCGCCCTAAAGTTCGTTTCAGATCACCATATGCTTTCACCGAAGGAAAGAAATCTTCTTGCTAGAGCTGTATTTTCTAAGAAAGAGGCAGAATTGCTTTGCAAAAGGCGCATAAAAATGAATGAATTAGAGAACTTAAATTTAGGGATCGATGGATATAACGTTTTGATCACCACGGAGTGCATACTAATGGATAGACCTTTAATAAAATGCGATGACTCATTCATAAGGGACGTTGAAGCCTCTTTTGGAAAGTATAGGATAAATGAATATACAATGAAGGCAATGAATCTCATTTTAGATGTCTTGAGTCATTATCCTCCAAGAGAAGTAGTTTTTGTTTTTGATAGTCCTGTCAGAAAGAGCGGAGAACTGTCGAGCAAGGTAAAAGATTTTATAGAGAAAAAAGGTTTAAATGGCACTGCAATCACGTCAAAACATTGTGATAGGGACCTTTTGAGTTTTGAATGTATCGCAACGAGCGATCACGTTTTGATTAAGAAGTCTAAAAAAGTCGTGGATATACCTTCTAAAATAATTGAGGACTTGGAAAAGCCTTTTTACGATGTCAGATACCCGATGTAAATATATTTGCTAAATAACGGTCTCCACTATTATAGTATCCTTAACAAACCTTTTCAGTGTACTCTCTACCACATTAAGAGCAGTAAATTGAGACATTGGACAGCCAGCACAGGCTCCAACCAATCTTACCTTTACGATATCGTTTTTCTCGTCTATATCGACTAATTCTATGTCTCCTCCGTCTGCTTTGAGGCTTGGTCTGATGTATTCATTGATTACTTTTTCTACTTCTTCTTTCATTCTTTCACCCCTTTTTCTTTCTTTTCAAAGGCTTCAAGACAAATTGAGCAGCAAAAAACGTATTCCTTATCATCTATAATCTTCTTATGTAGGGCGAAGAGACAATCTTCTGGAAGGATTTCCTTACTACAAAATTCACAAGCCACCTTATCAACTCTCCTGAGATCTTTTCTTCTTATAATCTTCTATTGCAGCATGCAATGCATCTGCAGCAAGATTAGAACAATGCATTTTTACTGGGGGTAAACCTTCTAAAGCTTCTGCAACATCTTTTTTTGTGATTTTTAGCGCCTCATCTATGGTTTTTCCTTTTGCTAATTCGGTAATCATGCTGCTTGTGGCTATTGCTGCGCCGCATCCAAAAGTCTGGAATTTAACGTCTTTTAGAATATTATTCTCTACTTTTATGTAGACGCTCATGAGATCTCCACAAACGGGATTTCCCACTGTTCCTACTCCATCCGCGTCTGGAATTACTCCTACGTTTCGAGGATTTCTGAAGTGTTCCATCACTTTTTCGCTATACATTAAATCACCTCGGTGTTAATGGAGACAGTTCTCTTAACTTGCTCACTACTTCTGGCAGAACTTCTAAAAAATATTTGACATCCCCTTCATCATTCGATTTTCCAAGCGTGAGTTGTAGCGATCCATGTGCCAGTTCATGTGACAATCCTATTCCAATAAGAACGTGAGAAGGCTCTAAAGTCTTCGAAGTACATGCAGAGCCTGTAGAAGCATAAATTCCATACATATCGAGGCTCAGAATTAAAGACTCTCCTTCTATGTAGTTAAACCTAAGATTTACATTGTTTGGAAGTCTATTTGTTGGATGACCATTTAGATAGCAATGGTCTATGCTCTCAGTGGCGCCTTTAATTATCATATCTCTCAATTTTTTCAGCCTTTTACTCTCCTCTTCCATCTCTTCTTTCATAATTTCAGCAGCCTTACCCATACCAACAATGCCTGGAACGTCTTCGGTACCGGATCTCAAACCGTGTTCCTGTCCACCCCCATGTAAAATGGGAACTATTTTAGTTCCTTTTTTAATATACAAGGCTCCTTTACCTTTAGGACCGTAGATATCGTTCGATGACATCGATAACAAATCTATATTCTCTCTTACAACATCTATTGGTACCTTCCCCAAGGAAGAAACCGAGTCAACATGGAAATAAATTCCCTTGTCACTGGCTATCTCTCCTATCTCCCTAATTGGTTGTATTGTCCCTATCTCGTTGTTAGCATACATGATAGAAATGAGTATGGTTTTATCTGATATCTCCTCCTTTAACTTCTCCACATCAACCGTTCCATATTCGTCTACCGGGATATACGAGACCTTGAAGCCTTCTCTCTGCAAATACTTGCATGTGTTCAGAACTGAAATATGCTCTATTTTTGAGGTAATGATATGGTTTCCTTTCTCTTTATTTCTGTAGGCTACTCCCTTTAAAGCCAAGTTAATACTCTCAGTTGCGCCTGAAGTAAAGATAATCTCATCGTCTCTAGCTCCAATGAGTTCTGCCACCTTTTTTCTAGATTCTTCTACCGCTAATTTGTCTTCATGGGCAAATGAGTATATTGATGATGGATTTCCATACTTCTCGATGTAGTACGGAATCATTGCTTCAATAACACGCGGATCCGTTGGAGAAGATGCAGCATAGTCCATGTATACTTTTTTCATTTTTCCATTTCCCTCTAAAACCACATTACTCCATCTACTTCCAACACAAGATCATTCAAGGTGGCTGCTCCGACTATCTTAGTCCCCTCTATAAAATCTCCTCTCTCCATGTTCAAAAGCTGAGTACTCTGTTCACATACATAGAACTCAATACCCATTTTGATGGTTTGGTCTATCACCTCTTTAAGACTGGGAAAACTGCCAAGTTTTATTTTTTCAGCCTCTCCTTTCTTAAGAACGGTAACTCCCATACCTAGGAAATAAATAATGGCATCGATATCCATTGTTTTGGCTGTTTGTGCCAGTATAAATGGAGAATATAGTCTTTCTGGAGTATTTACTCCACTTGTTTGTACATACATTATTTTCTTTCTATGTTCAGGCATGAATAACAACTCCTTTTTATTCTATTTTGCTTTCTTGAAGAGGAAACGAATGATCTCATCTTCCTTTTTTATTTCAAGAAGTTCTTGTCCTGTTCTTTTTGCGAAACGAATTAAGTCCTCTTCTGCAGCCGGGTCATCGGCGAGAACCTCTAGGATTTCCCCTACCTTCATCTCATCTAATGCTTCCCTTGTCTTAAGAATTGGAACTGGACAGTATAATCCAATTAGATCTATTGATCTATCTGGCTTTAAATTTCTTTTCATTATCTTTTCTCTCGGAAATTTGTTCGAAAATAGTTTGCGTAGATGTTTTAAAAGTTTTTTGTCTTAACCTTACGTAACACTAGCACTAACTGATATGTTAGGTTTTTGTGAAAAAGGTAATTTTCTGAATCCATTAAGGAAAGGAAGGATGAGTAGTAATTAAAAACTGTCCATCGAACAGGTTATTGTGCTTATTATCCCTTCAAATTTCATTCTTCTAAGGTTATCGCTCCTTGAGGGCATTCATCAACGCACACTTCGCATTCTATACATTCTTCTGGACGTGCAACAATGGATTTTCCTTCTTCAAGTTCAAATACTTCAGTTGGACATACATCCACGCAAATTCCATCGCCATCGCATTTTTCATGATCTACAACTGGAGGCATGCAATCACCTCGAATTTTTTGTATAATTGGGGAGAATTTTTACACCTATATAAAGATGGCGCCTAACATTTTCAATGCTCCCTTTTCCTTCTGATCAATTTTTCTGTCTTCATCGATAGTAACCATCCCAAAAAAAGCGCCACCGGAATGAACAAGGCAGTTGGTATGGAGGGTGCAATATGAATTATTCCTCTCGCTTCCATTGCCTCGAAAACTATTCTTGCAAGTTCAGTGAAATAAAATGCCACTAAAAATACATACACTCCTTTGACCGCTTTCTGTAGATCCAGTTGTGTCTGTGTAGTAACATGCATACTTTTCTGGAGGTCAAAACTCTGTTTCTGTTGAATCAAATCTATTTTTGTTCTTAAAATATTGATAGTGTCTTCCATTTCCTTGCGTATGCCATCTATTCTATTGTACAGTCTTTCGTAATCTCTCTCGATATCCCTAACCTTGCTTAGAATGGAAGATGAGATCAATGGAAGATTGTCTATGGTACTTTCATTCCACTCTTCGAATATCGATTTTAAGCTATCTCTATGTGATGTTGCATCGAGATAGTGGTGGTTCACCTCCTCAGTAATGCCTGCTATCTCAGAGAAACTGTTGCTAATTTCATGCATCCAGTCCTTTAGGAGTTCGTGGCTTGCTTTGGGTAGGCTTATGCTTATAGATCCCAATTTAGATACTGTTTCATCCTCGATTCGACTCAAACGATCGGATATCAGAGTATATTTTTGCTTCTCTAGATTTAAGAGGTGATAACTGGATTCTATGGTTATTATATCCTCAACGATATCTCCTCGAATGGGAGTGACGATATATCTTTCCCTTCCTATCCTCTTTTCTTGGTCGCTGGTCATTATCCAAATACCGTCACGGAGTTTGCTTCCAACCCTATCTGATTTTGGTAGGAGATCATCTAGGTTTTCATCGAAAAAATCCTTCTCATTCAAAAGGATATCTAAAGCAAATAATTGATTGTGATTCCAAGAGAAATCCAGTGAGGCAAAGAGATCTATTAAATTGAATATTTCAGATGGCGATTCTTTCACTGAGATTGCCCACACCTGATAGGTATAAAAATCTCTGGAGATATTCATTTTTAAAGTTACTCGGTATCTATCTTCAAAGATTTTAGAAATTAAAGCATCCTTCTCTCTCCATCTTATATATTCCGGGTTTAATTCACATGAACTTACCACCTGTTTGAAGTTATTTTTGATGCTTTCTTCGTTAACGCCCATCATAGAGTAACCAAATACCTTAACGTAAGTTGGAGTAGAAACATCGTGTTCTAGCATTTCTTCATGATACTCTGCGAGGCAAAAAGGGCTCGTGGGATCATACGGGTTGTAATTCTCGGTGACATAAAGTCCGCAGAGACAACGATCATATCTTTGGAGATAAAGATCTCTGTTTGTGCATGGACAGATTATCTCATTGTCCTCTTCTATTTTTCCGCTAGCCAATCTACAGGGGCAGGTGGCATAGCCATAGCGTTCTCTATTTTCTAGAAGGCCCAACAATATCATGTCTACAAATTCTCTATTTGGATTTAAGATGTATCCGGTTTTCTCAGCATCTTTTCTTATGAGATCATAGTATTGCTGGATATCTGTCTTTTTTTCCTCATCTATTCGTGTTGATAGGTCAACTTCCTTTTCCTTAAGGCCTAAAGCCTTCGTTAACATTGACTCGTCGAAGCCGATAATTGTTTTCTCGTTTATACGAGTAACAGGAAAGCTTCTCTGACCGCTTAAACGATAGGCCTCTGCGATTGCCTTTTTCTGTTCCTCTCCCTTGAGTTCGTCTATCATTATTCTCTCATATTTTACTCCATGAGTGTTCAAAAAACTCTCTACTAATCTACAATAAGGACAAGTGGATAAACTATAGACCTTAACATTCATAGAAAATTCCCCTTATCGATATTGGCGACAGTCCTTAGTCTAACCCTAACAGTTTTTTCAACTTCTTCTCCAATCATATCTAATCATCTATTATTTTGTTAAATAACGAAAAAAGTTTTTCTTTCCATCACTTTCGTATGATTTAGCCTAAAAAAGGTGTGCCAATGTTATTCTATCTCCTTCCACATGCGCTCAAACAGTTCTAAATTTGCTTTGACAAAATCAGCGTTTTCACTATATATTCCAAGAGGAATTCCACTTTGATCGTGGACAACGATAAGTACAAACTTCTCATCTCCTATTAAGAGATACTGATACATGAATTGAAACTCTTTGTATTTAGCATGAATGCGATTAAGGAGTTCGATGCACTCAGGATTGAACTCTCCAATGGCCTTAATCTTGACTCCCTTAAGAGCCGCCTTTTCAACCACCTCACCACATTCTAACATGAAAAATGGTTTTTTTCCTGCAATTCTAAGAATTTCTCTTGTCTTTGGAACTATCTCATCAATCTTTTTCATAACATTTTCATTTCCTCGAATCGTCCATATTGTTTCATCCGCCTCAGATTTTTCGTTGTAAATTTCTACCAAAGATGGAAGAATCTTCTTTGCAATTCGGCTCTTATATTCCAATTCTTTTTTCTGCTTCTTCTCCAAATTTTTGAGTAAATTTTCAATGGCAATGCTTGGATCGCTTGCGCGATAGAGTTTAGGTCTTTGCAACTTACATTCTACCAGACCTATTCTTTCTAAACTCGAAAGAGTATCATATATCCTTGAAAACGGAACTCCAGAAATATTGCTTATTGAAGGTGCAGATATCTCCGAACTTTTTAGTATTGCAAGATAGGTCTTGACCTCATATCTGTTTAGACCTAACTGGACTAACGATTCTTCAATATCCATTTTCCCACCGGTTGATTGTTAACCTTTCTCTAGGCTTGTACTATTCTCCTACTAATTATATAAATATTTTACCACTGGAAAGTGGTGTTAAATTTTAGATTTATTGGACTTATTACACTCTATCTCTAGGATTTATTTATTTCAAAGTAACACCACTTATTGGTGGTAAAATATTTATAGTTGCTTGCATATGATTCATAAGGTAAAATTATAGAAAAATAGCAGCTTCCATGGAGATACAAATGAAAGTTCTATTAGAGTTGTTCACAGCCTCAAAATGTCGCGATTGTCCATACGCAAAAGAAATCATAGAAAAAGTAGTAGGTGAGATGCCAGAGGTAGAATACGTGGAAATAAGCACCGACGAAGAAGAAGGAAAAATAAAAGCAGCAAGATATGGTGTCACTCGAACTCCATCCATAGCAATAGATAATAAACTGGTTATAGTTGGCGTACCGAGCGAGGAAGAACTCATAGAAAAAATAAAACATGCAATGGAAGTTAGAAAAGCCTTGGAAGAAAAAGGAATATTGATAGAGATCTTTAGAAATGTACCTCCAGGAAAGAGATGCCAAACACTAACTAAGAACATTTTTGAGGCTATTTACGATAAAAAAGAAAACATCACGGTAAAGTTACTCTCTTTTCCATCTCCTGAGGCTGAGAAGAGAGGAATAATCAAAGCACCCACTTCCATTTTCAATGGAAAAGCAATAGAAGGAGTTTTATCTCCGGAGGAAGTTATAGAGATTATAGATGAGATTTTGGGTAAGAAGAAGAACAAAATTGGGATAATAATTACAAAACCTCCTTTTAATAACGAGAATATAGAAAATGCTTTGATGTTAGCGGTTGACTTACTCAAAGAGGAAAATGGAGCAGAAATTTTTCTTCTAAGTGATGGCGTCTGGACTGCAAAGAAGGGATCACAGATTGAGCCTCTGCTTAAAACCTTTCTGGAAAAAGGAGGAGAGATCACAGCAAGTGATCCACATCTCAAAGCCAATGGTTTAATTAAAGAAATGCTAATGGAGAACATAAAAATTACGGAAAGACCCTACGATGATCTAGTTGATTTGATTATGGAGCAATGGGATAGGGTTTTGCTCTTTTAGGTGAAGAATATGGATGAAATAAAACCTACTCGTTCGATAGACGTTAGAGGAAAGAAGTGTCCCTATCCTCTAGTTATTACAAAAACCGAGATAGAAAAACTAAATCATGGAGATATTTTAGAAATAATCACTACAGACCCAGATGCACCTGATAACATATCTGAATGGGCGAAAGATCAAAAACATGAAGTTTTAGGAATTGAAAAATCGGAAGAAGCGATAAAGATCTATTTAAAGAAAAAAGCGAAAACTTTAACAGTAGTGCTAAATAGAGGTCCTTACATATCTGAATATACAGATGTGGCTCTAAATCTCGCCCTAAAAGCCAGGGAGAAAGGGTACAATGTAAATCTCTATCTTTACATAGATGGTGTATGGGCTCCCCACAAAAAACAAAACCCAAAGAATTTTCCAAACATCGAAGAACACTTCAAGAAGATGATAGAAAAAGGAGTCAACATTAAAGTATGCGCCAGATGTGCAGAGGCTAGAGGACTCACACAAGATGTGATCGTTGGGGATTTGCCCCTTGTAGGACTTTACGATCTCATATATTGGCTAAAAGAGTCTCATCAATCCATTAGTTTTCCGGGGTGAGAGTATGGAGGAAGAATATTGTGATGAATGCGAGCCAGATTTGAGCACTATAGATTTGGATAAAATAGCGCCACCCACGAGAGATGTACCTTCTTTGCTTATACTTATCACGCATGGAACATATGGATACATCGATGATGTTCTTGGCTCCATATACGTGGGAAATGCCGCTATCGCAAAACAACAGAAAGCTACCATAATCTTAATGGGCGACGGAGTATATTGCGCAGTAAAACATCAAAATCCAGAGGATATACATTTACCAAATAACCTAGAAATCATATCAGATTTCCTCGAATTGCAAGGAACTCTGTATGCATTGAAATCCTCCCTTGAGAAAAGGGGGTTATCCATCGAAGATTTGATAGATGGAGTAAAACTCATAGAAAATAGAGAACTCGTAAAGGAAATAGAGAATCACAATCTGATATTGACGTTTTAATGTGGTTCCATGCCCAACACATTTTTCGTGGATGCAAAAGGACTCTTGTGCCCAAAACCACTTGTAGAAGCAAGAAAGAAGTTGATTAAGATGAATCATGGCGACATTCTTGAAATACTAATAGATCACGATATCTCTAGGAAAGAATTGCCCCTTGCAATGAAAGAATCCGGGAATACCGTCTTAGAAATATTAGATCTTCCCGAAGGTGGTTGGAAGATCATAATTAAAAAAACAGGTGAGTAAATGGCGAAAAAACTTACAATTATATGTTCTAGTAATGATTTTGAGAGAGTGTATGCCGCATTCAATATAGCAAATGGCGCGGCTTCATTCGGAATGGACGTAACAATATTCTTTACATTTTGGGGATTAGAAGCGATTAAGAAAGATGGACTCAAAAACATAACTCTTTCAAAAAAAGATTATCTCGGCATTGGAAGTAGATTTATGAAAAAGAAAATGAAAGAAAAAAATGTTCCACTCTTACAAGAGCAGTTTGATGATCTTAGAGAGCTTGGTGTAAAGATGATTGCTTGCGATATGTCCATGGAGATAATGGGTATTAAAAAAGAAGATTTCGTCGATGATGTAGAAGTAGCAGGTATCGGAACCTACATCAATACCGCCAAAGACTCAGAGATTAATCTCTTCATATAACTCCTTATAGATAGTACATCGCTTTAACACTTCGAAGCGAGATCCTCTCTATTTTGCGGCAATGGAGAAATAAAATGAATGAAGTTAAAACTTGAGCTGATTATCCTCAATATATTGGAAAGGTTAGACACCTTGGACCTCCACCTGCTTTTAGAATTTCGTTGATTTCTACCCTAACTACATCTATTCCCTCTTTTTCCAGCAGTTTATTTGTAAGATGATTCTCCTCTGATGCTATTACCTTCCCTTCTCTAAGAAGTAATACATTTGCTGGAATAGTAAGGTATTCTTTTTCGCTTGCGAGTATGGTGTTCCAGTCAGAAATTTTAATTTCCGCATGAAAAGCGTTTGGAAACATCAAGATGGTTGAATCATCTACCACATTCATAGCCAAATCCAAATGAACAAATTCTTTCTTCAGATGAATGGTATCTATCTCCAAATCACCTAAAAAATCTTTAATCTCTCTTATACCCTCGTGATCTGTTCTGTTCCCATGACCAATGAATACTTTCTCGTTTATAAAAAGGATGTCCCCGCCTTCCAAAAATCCCCTCTCTACCCTATGGATTACAGGTATGTCTATAAGTTTTAAAAACTTCATCAGAAGATCTTCCTCCCCCATTCTTCCATGTTCTTTCATTCTTCCTATGATTACTCCATTTTTTAAGGAAAATCCCACGTCTCTGACAAATGTTTGATTCCATTTTACAGGAGAAGGTTCTAAAATTTTAACTTTCACTCCCTCAGATTTCAATGTATCAACAAAGTTCTCATATTGCTCCAACGCCAAATTTTTATCAAAATCGCCTATCCTAGACCACTTGCTAGATATCTCATCTATAGGCTCTGGTCTGAGGTATAAAGGAGGAGAAGTTATTACCTTCTTTAACCTAGCAAATGGATCTTGGATTTTAATCTCTTTCACCATCTTTTTTTAAATTTTGAGCAGTCTCGTAAAGTTAGATATCAGAGAAAATAGTAAGAAAAAAAATGAGGTTGTACACTACCTCCCCAAAGCAAATTTAAGATCCATGGCGTGTTCCTGTTCCATAGTCAATATTTCACGGAGTTTTTGGGCCAATGCAAATTCTTTAAGCTCTTCTGCCTGCTCTATTCTTTCTCTATATCTTCTTATTGCGTCTTCTTCACCATCTAAATCTTGTTGCAACATCTCCCTCGGATCCCGTGATGTTTTGGCAAGATATACTTTGGCGGTTGGTGTACCCCCCAAATAATCGATCTGGTCCACCAATATTAAGGCATGCTGAAGTTCCTCGGTAGCATGAATTTTAATCTCTTTCACAATGTCCCCATATTCTGCGCCTGTCATGACTCCACTGTGTTGCACATACTGTACCAACGCTGTATATTCCCACGAGAGATCATCGTTGAGCAACTCTACTAATTTTTCCTTATTTATCTTCATGCTAATCACTTAGAATTTCCTCAAGATTATTCTACATTAATTTCTTTGGTATTCTCCCAAAGACCGTGGAGGTTGCATCTTCCTATCGCTCTCAATGGATGAGCATGAGTTAAACGTACTGGAACAGTAATCTTTGGTTCAGTAAATTCAGGAGTTAAATCAACTCTCGTTAGAAAAGTATCTCCACAGTAAAGTTCTATCCACTGGATAAAATGTCCTATTTCGTTTGGATGCTTTAGGAGTTTTCCAATCTCTACGCTAACCTCGAATACTTCTTCTTTTTTTACCCTAGATGGTGACTCGATTACTGGAGTATGTTTTTTCTCCAAATCGCTCATACTTTTTATATTCGCAGGTTTATTCAAACCACAAAAGAGATTTTCTCCACAAGATTTTTCTTCCATTTTATCACCTTACTCGATTTTTTCAAACATATCTTTTGATGCTCCACAAACAGGACAGGTCCAATCTCCTGGTAAATCTTCGAATTTAACGCCTGCTTCTATTCCGCCGTCTGGATCCCCTTCTTCAGGATCATAGACATATTCACATATCGTACATCTCCATTTTTCTGCCATAAAAACCCCTATCCTATTTTCACTAAATTATTCAATTTTCATAAATTTTTCTTTAACAGCTCTGCATACAGGGCATTTATCTGGTGTTTCTCCCTCTCCAGTATAGCCACAAACCTCACAAACATAGAAGTCCTCCTCTTCAAATTTCTCGCCTGCCTTTAGCCTCTCGAGGTACTTGGAGTAAAGCTCTCCATGTACTTTCTCTACCTCGTTTGCCCACTCAAAACTTCTAGCCGCTCTTTTTTTGCTCTCTTTATTTGCTTGTTCTATAAACTCTGGGTACATTTTCGTAAACTCGTAGTGTTCGCCCTCTATCGCTGCCTTCAAATTCTCTTCTGTAGTTTTGATGCCTCCCATTATTCTTAAATGGTTATGCGCGTGAATTGTCTCTGCTGCTGCAACTGCACGGAATAACCTTGCAATTTGCTTGTAGCCCTCTTCATCCGCTTTCTTTGAGTATGCAAGATACTTCCTGTTTGCTTGGCTCTCTCCTGCAAAGGCGGTTTGCAATTTTTCTTCGATTTTCTCCATACAATTCCCCCTAAATTTATACGAATTTCCATATAAATTATTGTGATTTATATAAATTTCTGTACGAAATTAGTCATATTTACTGCACAATACGCCTCAATTCGTATTTAACTCTTCAATGTTCTTTCAAAATTGTTTATTAATTGCTGGGTATATGAGTGCTCATCTTTTTTACAAGTTCTCTTCCAAAATCAACGCATTTCTGCAATTCACTTTCATCCGGAGCGTATTTAAACTCTAGATTTGCATCTAAAACTTCAAAACCCATTTCTCTTAATTCTTTGTTTAAAATATTACATGCGCCACCTCCCCAGCCGTAGGAACCAAAAGAAGCTCCAATTTTCTTTTTGGGTTTCAAGCCCTTAAGATAGGTGATGAAATCTGCTACCGTAGGGAAAATTCCATTGTTAATTGTTGGCGAGCCAACCAAAACTACCTTAGAATCAAGAACTTCTCTTACAACATAACTCCTGTGATTCTCTCTCAGCTTCAACAATTTGGCCTCTATTCCTTCTCTTTTTATTCCTCGAAGGATTGATCTGGCTATTTTTTCTGTGCTCCCCCACATGGTATCGTAGACGATTATGATCTTATCTCTTGTGATTCCTTTGCTCCAATCAACGTATGCCTTGATTATTTTATCTGGTTCCTTCCGCCATATTATCCCGTGACTTGGTCCTATCATATCTATTTTGATTCCTAGATATACCACTTCTTCTATTTTCCTAAGTATCATAGGAGCAAAAGGCATTAGTATGTTTGCATAATAGGTGGCTGCGTCTTCCATAACGTCTACTTCATCATCAAACCTTTGATGACTCGCTACATGTTGTCCAAACGCATCGTTTGGCAGTAGAATATGATCCTCCTTTATGTATGTGAACATACTATCTGGCCAATGCAACATCGGCGCCTCGATGAACATCAGGGTTTTTTTGCCTATATCTAATTCGTCTCCTGTTTTAACAATGTTGAAAGGCCAATCTTTTTTGTAGTATTTTATTAGGCCATCTTTCCCTTTTCTCGTGGCATAAATTTCTGCATTTTTGGCCAATCTCATTATGTCGATTAGAGAGCCTGAATGATCTTTTTCAACATGATTAGAAACTACAAAATCGATTTCTCTGGGATCAACAATTTCTTTGATCCTCCTAAGCATTTCATCAAAGAATCCATGCCTTACCGTATCAACAAGCGTTATTTTGTCATCTACAATAAGATACGCGTTGTATGTGGTTCCTTTTGGAGTTAAATATCCATGGAAATCCCTTATATTCCAGTCTATGGCACCTACCCAGTAGACTCCCTTCTTCAATTCAACAGCCAAATTTTTACCTCCTGATCTAGTTCGTTAAACTTGGTTAAGAACATCTAGAACTCATCGATGCATGACTTTACCTTTTCTGCAATTTTCCTTCCCTTATCGGTTAGCGCTACGTAGGTTTTGTATGGATACTTGCTTTTATCCTGAACCACTTCTATGTATTCATTATCTAGGAGAGGAATCATTACATATCTGTTAAAATCTCTACATTCAACGAGCTTACGTAATTTTGGTCTTTCAAGTTTACCTTCATTTTCAATTAGTATTAAGAGCGCTAAGCCCGTATATTTGCTTCTGAACAGGTTGTTGTAGATCTCATGGTATTTTTTAACCGCGCCAGACATGAGTGCATCTCTTGTTTTAGTAATATTTAATCTTTTTTCAAATGTAAAATAAATGGTGATTAGGGTTGATGGTATCTATAAATTTGAGTGCCTTTACTCCTCCTTTCTCTGTTTTTTTACCTTTATAGCCACGCTTATAAGCAAAATAACGAGTATAGTAAGTACCAAAAAAAGATACATTCTCATCCAGCTCTTGTATACGCGCAAGGAGAAGGTCTCTGTATCCGTGTATCTTTCCTCATCCTCGTCCCAGAATATCTTTACATCTATCAGGTACTCATCTGGTTCCGCCTCTTTGTCGATATCTAGATCAAAAACAGCGGTATCGCTCTCTCCTGGTCCTATTGTTCCAAGATAACTCGTTTTGTATCCTGTGAAATAATTTGGTGTTTTTAGCTGTACTTTAACAGATTCTGCTTTTTCATCTCCAACATTTTTTACTGGGATATGGATCTTGACTGAGCCGCCCTGAACCGCCTTGTTATGTGTTAAGTTTCCTATCTCAAATCTTGCGTGAGCAGAGACCTTGGTCTGTATTACTTTTGTAGTGCTCCCTCCACTGTAAACTAATTCAAGTTTAAGGGGATATATGCCTGATTTCATGTCATCATCTATGTCCAAATAGAAATCGCATTCCGCTGAGTGATAGGGTAATAAATTTCCTAGGAATTTCCTTTCTGCCCCAGTCCAAGAAGGTTTTATTCCTTCAAAAGTTAATAGTTTGGCATCCACGTTTTTTAGAATTTTTCCACCAGCATTTACAATAAAAATTTTCAACAGGACATTTTCATCTCCGGGTTTTATTTTTTTTGGGTCGGTAATGGTTTTTTCTACCATCAGAGAATCTTTTTCTTGAACAGAAATACCCATCCTTCGTGTTGCTTCGTGTATACCTCCGGATTCGTCTTCGTATCTTATATCTAAATTCAATGGATAGGTCTTTTCTTCTGCCAGATCGTCTACGTATAGTAAAAATTTTAAATCATTCTTCTCGCCGGGATTTAATGTTCCTAAGTAGTATTCATTCTTATCTACTGTAAAAGGATATTCTGGCTCCAATACAATCCAGAAACTTCTTGCATCTCCGGTTCCACTATTTTCTATGCTCATGGAAACCAATGCGCTTTCTCCCGGTGAAACTGTCTCGGGCTCTGTTTTTAAATTCGTTAAAACTATCTCTGCCTTTCCTTCTACAGGTATCTTTACTTTTTCTTTTGAAAAAACTCTTTCGCCGTCCTTTAAATAAGAAAATAAAAGTTCCAATTCATAAACGTTGGATATAGCGGATTCATCAACGTTTACGTAAAACTCGCATTTTCCTTCTCCGTACTGTCCAAGCATGCCGATATACGCCAAAGAGCCACCTTTTCTTGCTAGAGAAAACGGTTTATCTATAGCCAATTGAACGCTCAAATCCTCTATAGTTCTCTCTTCTCTGTACTCAATCCAGATATTCAGTTGTACGTCCCTGTCTCCAGGTCTTATTGGAGAAGGATCAGATGTAACGAGTGTAATTGCAAAAGGTCCTGAGGTTTCCTGTTTTATTCCTCCCTCTATCTCCGGCTCAGGACAGCAAATTCTCCCAGATATTTGAGAAAATCCTATTTGAGATATTAAGATTATTGTAATTATCAAAAAATATGTTTTCCTCATATATTATCACCTCAAACTTCTCTCTGGAATGTTAATACTCCAAGTCCCATTGCTATAATCGCGTATATTGAAAGAGCGGTAACATCAGTCATGATCATAGAGAGTCCATAGCCCTTTATTGTTATTTCTCTTAAAGCATGGGCCACATACGTTAGGGGCAATAAATAAGCGAATTTGTTTAAAATCCATGGAAGGGCCTCTATCGGGAAAAAAACACCGGAAATAAATGCTGGAGGTATGGTTAAGGGCAATGCAATGGGTATGTACTCCGCCATGGATTTTATTCTACTAGAAATCATGAATCCGATTCCTATGAATATGAGGATTTCCAGAAACTCGATTACCATTAAGGAAAAGAAGCTACCCCTGAGATAAATGGGAAAAATCATGAATGCAAGGATAGTTACTATGAAAGCACGAGGAATATCTATTGCCAAACTTGAAAGAGTTTTGCCGAGGATTATCGCTCTATTGGTAGCGGGAGTGATTAAAATCCTTTGGATTGTGCCTCTCTCCCTCTCTCTTACAATCATATCCCCCATCCTGAGCATCACTCCAACTGCAATGGCAAACGCGATTCCTCCGGGAATTATAAAATCGAGATACTCCGAATTACCGCCGAAGAGATAGTCTTTTTGGAGATCAACTGGTTTGAAAATAACTTCAGGATCCTCATGGTATTTTGATAAAATTTCCAGTGATATACCGCTCGCATACGCGGATGTTATTCTTTCTACTTCTCTGGAGATTATGTTCATTATGGTGTACCGCGATCCATCTAGATATAGATCAATCTTGTACCGGGACTCTTCAAAATTCTTACCAAATCCTTCGGGAATAACTATGACTCCAAATACTCTCTCGTCTTCCAGCATCTTTCTTGCCTGATCCACTCCATTAACTTCTATGACGTCTAAGATTTTGGAACTCTGAAATTCTTCCATTAAGTCAATGGAAATAGCAGTACTATCCTCGTCAACAAATGCTACCTTTATATGATCTATATCTCCACCAAACCCCCAAGCTATTATTGATACCATTATTAGTGGAAAGAGCGTTAAGGCGATATACACATGGGGGACTTTGCTCAGTTCTCGCAGGTCTTTTTTCGCTATAGTTTTTGCATGATGCAAATCCCTTTTAAGACTCATGAGATCTCCCAGTTTTGAAATTTTATATCACGCACGGTCCCGAAGCTCCCTTCCTGTCAATTTCAAGAATACGTCCTGCAAAGTTGGTTTTTCTACTCTAATGGATTTTATATTTGGAACATTTTTTATTATATCGGGCAAAACGGAATCTGCATCTTCAACGATGATTTTTGCAGGTTTAGTTTCAATGATCTCGCTAACGCCTTCTAAAGATTTAATTAGGTCTATATCGATTATATCAGATTCTATCTCAATGATGTCTCCTTTTAGTAAGCCCTTTAGCTCTCTAGGAGTATCTAAGGCTATGATTTTGCCATGATCCATTATGGCGACGCGATCGCAGAGAAGATCTGCCTCGTCCATGTAATGTGTGGTTATAAAAATGGTAACTCCTTCCTCTTGGTTGAGTCTTCTTATGAAATCCCAGATTGCCTGTCTATTTTGAGGATCAATACCTGTAGTAGGCTCGTCTAGAAAAAGTATCTCAGGTTCATTGATCAAGCCACTTGCTATGTTCGATCTTTGCTTCATTCCCCCGGAGAATGTTCCTATAGGATCATTTCTCCTCTCATAAAGGAACATTAAATCAAGGGCTTGTTTTATCAGTAATTTTCTCTTTTCTTTTGGAATCTCGTACATCTCTGCCATAAAATCAAGATTTTCATACAGCGTGAGATTATCATACAAGCAATGTTCTTGGGGAACTACCCCTATCACTGACTTTACCGCCTCTGGTTCCTCCAATATGTCTATTCCGGCTATTCTAGCGGTCCCTCTCGTAGGTTTCAACAAACAGCAAAGCATATTAACTAGGGTGGATTTTCCTGCACCATTAGGTCCTAGTAAACCGAATATCTCGCCTTTTTTTATTTTAAAGTTTATATTATCTACTGCAATAAGTCCGTTGAACTCCTTTGTTAAGTTGAAGGTCTCAACTATGGCTCGCAACTTCAGTGCTCCTTTTTTAATTAGCCAGTCAAGTTTATATATAAAGAAACTTATAAACCTTTCTATTGTAAACAACTTACTTGACAACATTAATGGTGAGGTCAATGAAGTTGCATGAAATTCAAAGGCAACTGCAGGATTTGGGAATGACAGAAGCAGAGACAAAGACATATCTCCTACTACTATCGCGAAATCAGGCCACAGCTGGAGAACTGAGCAAACTATCAGGTTTTTCCCGTCCAAAAGTCTACGAAGCCCTGGATAAACTTACGAAGTGGGGGCTGCTTGAAGTACAGTACAAAAGACCTAAAGTCTTCCGAGCGCTTGATCCAAATAACGCGCTGAAGAACTTTGTTCTAACGAGATCAAATGAACTTCAAGAAATGAGTGATCAAATTATACCCTATATCAACCAGATCTACTTGAAGAGAAGGGAGACTCGAGAAGAGGAAACAACTGTCTGGATAGTCAGCGGAGAACAGAATTATCTAATAAAATTGGAAGAAATATTAAGGAGCGCGAAAAAAGAGATTCGAATTGTCAATGGATACTTCCTTAGAAACGAATTTAAAATCATAGAAAATATCATCATGGAAAAAAAAGATAGAAATGCCAGGGTCAAGATAGTGGCTCGCAAAAGACCTATCATCCCTGATAGTCTCGATGAGAAAGATCTTGAAAAACTCAAAAAAGAGGGAATAATTAGAACTATATCTCCCCTCATAAGGTTTGGAGAAAAAGAAGGGATAATGCCCCCCATTAAGATAACTCTCGTGGATTCAAAGGCTATATTCATTTGTTTGCCAGGAATAAAGGGTGATGCTCTCTTGAATGTCACAGGATTATATTTTGAAAATGACAGCTTTGCAAAGTCTTTCATGCTTTTCTGGGATATGCTCTGGGAAATAGCTAAAGAATCCTGATTTAGGATTAAAAAAATGGCTAGTAATAAATCGTTGCCTTTACCGCATCGAAAGAAGCAATCATAAAGTCTTTATATCTCTCTCTATAGTTGAATGCTTCAAGGATTTCTTTGAAGGGGACAAAAAATCTAAGTATGCCGTGTTCTACCTTTGCACCCTTATCTTTCACTTCTTGGCTGATATTGGTCTTTATTATTGTTGGATCTTCTACCAAAAACTTCGAATCATCAATCCAGATTCCTGGAGCCATCCTGAGAATTGCTGCAAGAGGGGCCAAATAAAAACTTTCTCCGTTAATTTTCTTTACACCGTATTTTTCGATTATTTCTTTCCCTTTCAGACATACAACATAGAATCTGAAATCTACCGCATGTTTGCCTTTTAAAAAGTTCTCAGGAATACCTTCTTCCAGAGCGTGTTGATGGATCTCTCTGATTACCTTTTCAAGCAAATCTCCAGACCTAATCTTACCTACATCCAAATCAAGATCCACTGGAACTACGGGCGCACATTCCATTATTAAAATATTTCCATCGGGTGCATAGGGCTCTGCTAATTTAATTCTCTCAAAAACTTCCTCTTCGGTACTGCAAACAAAGATACCGCCACCACCAGACCCCTTATCTGGTTTTACAAGGATATTTCTCCCCATGGCAAGAATATTCCTTGTAGCTTTCTTAACTTCTTCTCTAATTTCTTTGTCACCTAATTCTTTGACATTTATTCGATGAGAGTAAAGAGCATGGACTGGAGACTTTCTTTTCAAAGATTTTAAAAAACTTTCGACTGCCTTATATGTTAGATGCTTGCTGTCTGAAATCTTACCATTGGGATTGATGTTAATTACATAGTCTACCAATTCGTTTCTTGTCCTTGCTATGTTATCAGATATGAAGTCGATTCTTACATTTTCAAGAAAGACTCGGTTATCTCTTATCTCAAAATTCTCTGACATGTTTTTTGGTATCAAGAGCATCAGTATATCAAAGTCATTATTTATTCTACCACTATCTATTCTATCATCAAATTTCTCAACTTTTACCTTCTTTCCATGTTCTCTCATCTTCTTAGCCAATGCACCGCAGTACAATATTTTTTCGTATACAAGGTCATCAGATTTTCTTGATTTTCCTTCCTCAAATGGATATCCGATTGCAAATGTAACCTTTCCATCTTTGAGTACATTTTTTAGAGAACTAACAATCATCTCAACATCCCCGCAACTGAATCCCCTGCAAGTAAATCCGTTTGTTTCTATCACTGCTATCTTACCGCCACAATCCATCATATCTACGCTCATAAGAACGGGTAAATTTTCACTCTTTCTTACTTCTGCGATATCTGGTCTTTCCTCAAGTAATTCCAAGTAGGTCTCTCTCATCAATCTCATGTCCAAAAAATACCCGTATCTTGCGAGATTGTATTGATCAATACCAAATATCTCGCTGATTTTATCAAGATATTTCTGAAAACTCTCAACCTCTTTCACGAAATTTTTCTTTTCTGAATTGATCATTCTTTGATGTGACTCGTACAACTCGATGGACAGATCAGTGATGTCCATCTTACTACCTCCTTGCCTTGAGATATTCTATCACACCAAGCATGCTGAGATAATGGAAATTCACATAGCTCTTGAAATTCTTTTCATATCTCTCTATTTCTTCCTTTTCTCTAAAGAAGAAATTCTTTGTTTTAGCAGGAGATTCTACGCATATATGGGGAATTCCCAACTTCATTGTGTATTCCTTGAAACCTGTTTCACCCTTATATCTCACGAATACACCGTCATCTATCTTCTTGTAATTTGTGTGTTTGCCTCCTTTTGGATTTAGAAAACATTCTGGAAGCATATCTTTCCTAATAAGATTCGATAAGCCGTGTTTATCTAGGTAACTCTTAATTTGCAATGCCGCCCTGATAGATTCATTGTCGTTAGCGGGTTGAAGATATCCTCTTGGATTCTTCGAGAGGGGTGTCAGAAAGTTGGTGTTATGTAGGTCCAATATAAATCTTGGCTTAAATTTTTCTATCGCATTTTTTAAAGCAAGTGTTTCAAACTCCTTGCTTACCATAAAATCTCGAGTAATGTCTATGTTATGGATGTTTTCTCTCTTGTTATATTCACACCCGTATGTGTTCACTAGAGGAAAGAGGACATAAGCAAAGTCATTAGGCTCTTTACTTCTGATAAACCACCTACACGCTTCTGTGCCTGTAGGTTCGTCTCCATGGATCCTCGCGACAAACATGATGACTTTGTTTGAGTTTCCTATGCGAACTACGGGAATATCTTTAGGCAAAGAAGGGTAAAAATCTAAATTTAATCCAGAAAATTCTTTTAGTTCACTAACCAAGTCATCATATGTGATCAAAAGTCTCTTGATTCTCTCTGGAATGTCATTATCACCCATGTAAGCCTTATTGAGAGATAAACTTTAAATAGTTTTAGTTGGGCTCAAGTTCAGCAAAGAGGACTAACATTGCTTGGGGAAGAAGAACTCCTTAAAGAATCTGAAAAAAGAATTTTTTCCCTTGGTCTAGGCGATACTGCTTCCACACTTTCTTACTTGAATATGAGATACGGAATAGCAAAAATTATCCATGTCCTCAGAAGTTACGGTATCGATAAAACTGAAACTTTCTCACTTCTCGGACCTGATGCAACGATAACGAGGAACTATGATAGATGGATGAGCGGCTTTGGATATGGGTGTATCATCCACTGGCCAGGAAAAAAATATGACAAAATCATTTTTCCAGAGGTTAGGCCAAATGCTTGTGGAATGATTTTAGCCATTTTGAATGAAGCGCTGTCTGATGCAGAGATACTCGAAATGATATACGAAACAAAGAAAATGGACTTATGTGTAAATGGAGTTTCCATCAAATGGGACTTAAACAAAGGAAACCACTTCATAGAAGTTCTTTCGGTTAAATGGTCTAGGTTAGATAGCATCCCAGAAGGGTCTTTACTAGCCTTGATTCATACATCTGCTTCTGAAATAAAACATCTACTCTATAATTTTGAAAACTACGAGGGTACATGGGAAGAAACTCCATTCGGAAAATGCTATGTTTTGGAAGGAAAAGAGGCGAAGAAGTACTACAATCAATACAGAAAACTTGAGGCATTTTCAGAGAAAAAAAGAAAACTTCTCCTAGCAGAGATATTCGGAGACTGCAATATTATATGTAATCCCATTCATCAGGGATTATTCGATGCAAATGTTATGCGCCTTGGAGTTTACGATTCCACCGATAAGTCAACTTGTAGCCTAAATGCTCCCTTATTTCCTCTTGCCCTAGGATGGGATCTTCCAGTTATATTGATAAGGGGCTATCCAAATCTTTCACAAGGAACCGTTGAGCGACTAAGATTTCAAGAAAGGGCGGAAGAGTTAGGTCTTGAGGAATTCATCAAATATGTGAACGTTCTGCCTCATGGAGGAGGCTATACACTTAACACATCATGTAAGGAGGTAAAAGCGGTCCAGATAAAAAATTCCAGATACTTCAAGATCCTTGCCAAAGATCGAACCTTCATTCTTTCCAATCCCAGAGAAGTTCCTTACACCTACAGAGGGATGGAAGTTCTCCAAAAAATCGAAGAATGTGCATTAGGAGAGCCTCTGGCTGAGTTCAAACAAGTTTGCTCATTTAAAGTTTAATATCCAGAGGAAAATGAACTATGATCAAAAGGTTTTTTTATTAAAAGAAGGAAAAAATGTTCATGGGATTTGAAGATTTACGATCAATAATTAGCAATCGTGATCTAACTTTGAGAGACGCAATGCAATGTCTACTAGATCTAAGGCCCATTGAAATAGAAGCCTACTTTGCATTGAGAGAAGGATCTAAGGATGTAAAGAGTTTGGCTGAAAGTATAAATAGAAATAGAAGTAGCGCACAAAGGATACTTCAAAATTTAGTGAGTAAGGGGTTAGCCTACAGGAAATCACTATCCAAAGATGAGGGCGGTTACTACTATAAGTACTACGCATCTCCTGAAGAAGGAATAAAGAAGAAGATGAAAGAAAATTTAGAAGACATGTATAAAAGAATGAGTGAGTTGCTAGAATAGATAGAATTAAATTGGTGTCCTAATGGATGTTTGCGTAATACTTGGAAGTAAAAGTGATTTGGAAGTTGGAAAGAAGATTTCTTCAATTTTAAAGAAATTTGATCTTAATTATTCTCTAAATATTGTTTCTGCTCACAGATCTCCCGAAGAGTTGGATAAGTTGATTGATTACGCAGAGAGCAAGGGGACAATGATTTACATATGCGTGGCAGGAATGTCTGCTCATCTTCCGGGAATAGTTGCATCAAAGACGTTGAAGCCTGTAATCGGGCTTCCAGTTTCTTCTAATTTACTGGGCATTGATTCATTACTCTCCATGGTCCAGATGCCAAGAGGGATCCCAGTGGGAGTTGTAGGTATAGATAACGCGGAAAACGCTTCTCTCCTGGCAGTAAAAATACTTGCCCTTTTCAACGATAATATAAAGGCTAAATTGATCCAATATAGAAAAGAAAAGAACGTAGTGGAGAGAGATTTAAATTTATAAGGTGTTACAATGAGAAATTTGGTGATTGTATCTCTGCTAACCACTATAATTATAATTGGCTTCTCTCAGAAACCAGAAATTTTGAAAAAAGAAGAACTCATCGTTTCCAACGATGTTATGAAGTTGGAAGCGAGCCTAGGATCTTCAACAAATTTATTTTATAGAAATGCGGATCACCTTTATTTGGAGAGATTCTGCATAAGATACGGAAAAAAGATCTATACGTCTGAGAATACTTATCCTTTAAAAAATCTAAGGGTTTTGAAAGGAAACATAATAAACAAAACCAGATCCATCTTTTCAGACGACGAAATATCAGTTGAAAGGAATATCTTTTTGCCGCCAGACAGAAAGTGGCTCATAATAAGTTATAAAATAGTTCCAAAAAGACCTTTAGAATCGATAAAGTTCTATCAGGGAGTAGATTTCGATGTAGATGCCACAGTAAACTTTGATTATGGAAAATATGACGAATTAAACGATATCGCTTATATACACGAGAAAACCTACGTTGGTATTTCATCTCCCATAAAACCATCAAGGCATGACTTAAGCACTCCTTACTCCAAACTATGGCTTCATATAAAAAATGACAGTCTTAACAACGCTCTCAAAACAAACATAGACGACCCAGCAATTGCCCTTCAGTGGGATGCTAAAAATGTAATAAAGGAATTTGAGATTCCTGTAATTTTCGCGGTTGGTAACAGCCTCGAAGAATTGAAAGAAAACATTGAAGATGGGAAGAAATATGTGGGTAAAAAAGTGGTAGATGATAGGAAAATCATTGTGGATCTTAAAGAACCAGTAGAAGTTTACCAAGGTGAGGAGGTAAATATTAAAATACCGGTATCTATGAAAAGCAAAATAAAAAAAGAGCCCTTGCACAATGTAACCCTAGAATTTCCTCCGGAATTAAGGAAGTGGATAGTTAAAATTGAGCCTGAGAGCTTAATTTTAGAATCAAATAAGACAGAATACTTTTTGGTTAAATTAAATATCCCCCCTCCATTCTTAGGTGAGTACGATTTTACTGCAAGTTTGAAAAGCAATGAAGGTGTTGGAAAAGACTTCCAAATTAAATTTATTGTAAGATCGAAAGAAGAAATGTCGCTGTTTGAAAGAGCAATAAGTTTGCTTTTGTACTTCTTTAGGTAATCCTTAGATAATTGTTGCCCTCTGAGGGGTCGAAAATTAAAATTGATCTGAACAGATTTTCACGAATTCTTAGCAAAAATGTATAGGAAGAATTTATTTTATGGTTAACACACATTTATATCGCCTGCCTTAGCCCCACACCCTCCCCACCTATTTTTTTATAATTTTTTATAATATTTCTTATTTTTATAGAATACATCAGCTCAGATATATCTGAAGCATGTTTGTATAGTAATGCATTTTTAAAGAAAGTAGTAAAAGAAAGATCTGGAATATGATATTTAAAGATAGAGAGGAAGCCGGGAAAATACTCGGGGAAAAATTGGCTGAATATAAGGAGGATGCAATAGTTTTAGCCATACCCCGGGGTGGAGTCCCAGTAGCCTACAGAATTTCAAAAAAGATTAACGCGCCTTTGGATGTTGTAGTCGTAAGGAAGATTCCCATACCAAGTGATCCTGAGGCAGGATTTGGGGCTGTAACCGCAGATGGAACAATAGTTCTTAATGAACCCCTTGTCTCTTACTTAAGACTAGAACCAAGAGAAATCGAATTCTTGGCAAGAAAGGTAATGATGGAAGTGAGTAGGAGGATAAAAAAATATCGTAAAGAAAAACCATTCCCTGAAATAACTGGCAAGAATGTCATAGTTGTGGATGATGGACTGGCAAGCGGCTTTACTATGCTCGCGGCTTTAAAATATTTGAAAAAGTTTAACCCCAGAAAGATAATAATAGCAGTTCCTACTGCCTCTGCAAGAGCAATTGAGGTTGTTGAGCCTGAAGCAGATGAAATTGTAAATTTAATATCAGATGACAGACCATTTTTTGCAGTCGCAAGTTTCTACGAAAGTTTTCCCGATTTAACAGATGAAGAAGTCATTGAATACTTAGAAAAAAAATTGAATGAAATTAGAGAAATAACATCAAATCTCGAAAAAGATATTATCTAATCCCATCAATTTCTAGCATGATCCAAAAAATATACGAAATGGCAAAAAGGAATAAGGCTAGAATAGCCTTAGGAGCGGGAACAGAAAAAAAAGGATATTTTGAAAGAGCTGAAGAAAAGGCGATTAGCGCAATCGAAAAAGGATATGCTGACGTGGTTTTGGTTTCTCAAAAAAAATCTAGGCTTGTCGAAACTATAGTGAGCGATGACCCATGTTTGACTCTGATAGAGTTGTTGATGAAGGGAGATGTAGAGGGAGCAGTGAGGGGGTCTCTACCCGCTAGCGATACGTTATCTTTCCTTAAAAAATATTATCCGAAAATATTGAGAATGGCTTTGCTGGGTACTCCAAAGGACAGATATTTTTTTCTTGCCCCGGTCGGAATAGATGAAGGCAGAACACCTTTGGAGAAATTAGAATTCGTGGAATTCGGAGCAGAGATTGCAAAAAAAATCGATATAAAGCCAAGGGTTGGTATAATATCTGGAGGTAGGAAGCAGGACTTGGGAAGAGACGAAAGAGTTGATAAAACATTGATGGAAGGCGAATATCTGGCTAGCATACTAAAAGAAAAGGTGGATTGCAAGCACTATGAAATACTTATAGAAGATGCAGTGAAAGAGGCTAACATTATTATAGTGCCAGATGGAATAACAGGAAACCTTATCTTCAGAACCCTAGTCCTTTTAGGGGGAGGAAAGGGCTTTGGCGCTCCAGTAGTAAACATAGACAGGGTGTTCGTCGATACCTCCAGAGTAAGCCCAAACTACGAAAATGCTGTTGCGCTTGCAAGTGCTTTGAAAAATTAAACTATCAATAAGTTAGAAGAAACAATAAAAAAGCCCCAAGCAGTCTCGGTACTTCGATACTGGCCACCGACACCTTCCCCAGTTTTTCAACTGGTTCTTTGCATCGTGGTATCGTTCTTGCAACTACCACCCCGTTCAACATCGAATTCTCGATGCTGAGCGGTTCACCTCGTCGCAAGTTTTCCCGATCTGCTTGGGGCAAATATGAAGTGTAACTTTAAAGATATAAACTTTTCTATTCGGCTCTATTCTTAACAGGAAAGTGTCAAAATGTTTTTTTTGCTTAAAAAACCTTGTAGACTTTTTTTACATTTTTGATTAAATCTTGAAATACACCATAAGTTTTATCGACCAAAAACGAAAAGCAATAATCTAGGCTAAATTATCACACCGGAGGTGAAGACGATAAGAGAGATGGGAGTAACAAGAATGAGATATGTTAGAGAAATTTTGAGGGCTCTGCTTAAAAAAGATTTGGATATTTGGGAGATTGCCTCATTTTCCGCAGTACCAATGCGAGAACTAACAAAAACACTCAAGATCCTTAGAAAAAATGGTTACGTTGACGAGAATAATTATAGATTCTCTCTTACTAAAGAGGGAGAGAATTTTGCGGAAGAATTAGGTGTAAAAGAAGTGGGAGATAAAGTTTGTCCAGAGTGTGATGGAAGAGGAATAGCAATCGATGATGATTTTCTTAAAGAATTCGAGGAAATTTCTAGAAACAGACCTTACAACGTGCCTGAATACGATCAATCATTCATAACTACAGATTCCACAATTGCAAGGGTTTTATTCATGCTCAACTATGGAGATATAGATGGAAAGAACATCATCGTTTTGGGAGACGATGATCTTGTAAGCATAGCGATTGCAATGACTGGCTTGGCAAAGAAAGTGACAGCAATAGATATTGACGAAAGGATATTGGAATTCATAAACGATCAGGAACTTGGAATTAAAACCATTAGATTTGACCTTAGAGATCCGATTCCTAGAGATCTGAGAGATAAATTCGATTGTTTTACCACAGATCCTCCTGATACAGCGATTGCACTAACTTTGTTTGTATGTAGAGGATTAGAATGCTTAAAGGAGGAAGGTTCCGGATACTTCTCAATGACCTTCACAGATGCGCCTCTTTCAAGATGGTATTTTGTAGAAAAATCTTTAATGGACATGGGATTCGTAGTTACCGATATAAGAAGAAACTTCAGCACGTACGAACTTTATCCAGAGATTGCCAAATTATATAGGGGAGAAGGCGTTTCTGAAGAAGTCCCGGAGCCAACCAAAAGATGGTACAAGTCAAATCTATTCAGAATAGAATTAATCAAAGATAAGAATATAATCTACGAGGAAAGAGTTGATGGGGACCTATACGACTACATGGAAGGTCCTTGATCAAAAACTACCCAAAGGAATGAAGCCTATTTCCTTTCCATCCTCTTTTATCCTTATTGAACCCAACTTTATCGTATTGATTTTATCAGGATCGATAGTCGGGGAGTAAACATATGCTTTTTTATTTGAATAGTCAATTCTTCTCATTATTCCTAGATCTAGAAGTTCTTGATCTCCGTCCAACAATCCAACGAGAATTTGCTCTTCAAAACCTTTTTCTAAAACTTTAAACTGCCTATCAAAATCGTTTCTAACTCTTCCTTGCCTAGGTTTTTCAGTTACAATTAAATACCCTTCACCCAAATTCTCACAATAATTTATTTTTTCCTTAAAGAATGAAGAGATTTTGTATTTCATTTCTTCATCAACGGTGCCTGTGCCAAAAAATGTTCCAATAACCTTTACTTTTTTCAGATCAAATTCTATTTCTCTGGCATTTGAGAAGTAGTTTCTGAATGCCAATTCCCTGAAAAATCTCCTTTCTTCTCTAGATGTTCCCCTGACTTCTTCTGGTACTTCTAGCGGGCGAACATTTATATTTCGAAATATATTAATGAGGTAATCCAGTTCTTTCCCTTTTCTGAGAATAAATAAGAAATTTGGCTTTATTAGCATGGTTTTATGAATCTTTAAAGCCCTTCCAGGACCTCCCGATATCATTCCAGATGTATCTATCAGTATCACATCTCCTTTGAGCTGAAGTGCCTTGTCTAGAAGCAACCTTAAACCAGATATGCACTGTAATAAATGGTGATTTGGAGAAGTAGAACCTACAAAGAATCCGCTTTCCATGTTCAAATCGGACAATCTGCTTATTTTCCTATTCACGATTCCCAAAGAAATCGTGGTTGGAGGTCCTATACTGGATTGTCCAAGGTCGGCATCTATAACTATCGTCCTTAAGTTGTTTTCAAAACATTGATTTGCGATATAAGTAGTTAAAGTTGTCTTTCCTGTATCCACTCCTCCAACTATCATGGACACGCATGGTTTTTCATGATCTAAGATTGCTTTAGCCGCTTTAACCCAACTCTCTGGTATTACCTGCTCAACTTTTTTTATAGAACCACCAGTGCCTAGAAATATTTCTAGAGTTGATTCTTTCATCGCTTTAACAAAGATCTTATCGCCACGCAAAATTATGTATTCTTCACCTTCAAAATATTCCTTTTCACCGATTAAAACTTCACCTTCTTTTATGTTTAATCTTGCAGCTCCCTCTATGGTTAAATACTCTCCAGGTAGCAAACTCACCCTTTTCATATCTTAGATTAGTTTATACCTGATTACTTATAAGTTCCTAGCCATACAAAATTAATGTATTCTTTGCGTAATTTTTATAATACCTGGAAAATTTTTTGAATTCAGAGGGGTCGCCTTGAGAAAAAAATGGAAGAAGAAGAGACAGAGGAGGCAAAAGAGAAAAAGAAAAAGAAGACGTGGGAAATAAATGGATATTTAAAAGCTAAAAACTGCATCAAATTATTATTTAAAAAACGGATTAGGTACTGAGTAAAAAATAAAGTTGGAATCTTAAGGTAACGGCTCAATCTCCCTTGTGGTTTTTTGGATATCTGAAATAAATCCTTTTTCTATCTGTTCCTGCGTTACCAAATCCACGATCCATGGGCTTAGCGGGACAAAAGCATAATCTACTTTTCTTTCAGTTATCTTTACCTTTAAAACCAGTGATTTTCCGTTAATATTTAGTTCAACTCTATCTTCGCCTTTAACATTTAATTTCTTTGCGGTTTCTTCGCTTAATATACATATGGCAGAGGAATCAACGTAATCTTTACTCAAGGCGTCCCTTGCAGTTTGGAATACATAATCTCCAACAAACACGCTAATTCTCATGTGGTTCCCTCCAAAATACTCCTGAGAATCTCCTCATCAGAGAGCAACTTTCCTTGATACAATGCCTCTATGGAAACATCCTCCCCATCCATTCTTTTTGCATTTGTCGATACACAAACTCCATTAAGTGCACTCTTTATCCAGACTTCTGATTTCAACGCGGTGTATGATCTGAAAGGATCTAGTGTTATAATTTTTTCAGCCCATTCTTGCGAGTCAGGCACCTTTGCAAAAGGATTTCCCCCCACAATCAAGAGTACATCAACTTTGTACTCTTTAGCTATCTCTTTGTTTTCAAAGTCATAGGGAGAGATATTCTTTGTTCTTTTCAAGAGTTCTTCAAACAATGAGTAGTGGTTGAATCCATGCGCTAAGGGCAAAACCTTCATTTCGTACTCTTTTATGAACCTATCCAGTTCGTCTTCCTCTTCTATTATTCTCTCTCCAATTATAATATACCTGTGTTCAGCCTTCTCTAGAGCATGTTTAACCAATTTAGTCTCCTTTTTGTCCGCTTTCTCTATCTCAGATATGGTTCCTTTCTTCAATTTGACGTAGTATGGCAATGAAATAACTGCTGTTGGGGTTAATTCGATGTCTATTGGAACTAAGATCCTGTCTTCATAGCCTTTTGGGGTCTTTTCTCCATGAGTAAAGTAAATGTACCTGCTCAAAAGCCTTGGATGAGTGTTCATGTTATCCGATCCCCAGCACATAATAAATCTTCCATAATCCTTTATTTCGTCAAGTTTTGCGATTTCCCATTCTTCGTACGCTTTCAAAAACAAATTTCTTTGGATTAAATCTCTGTTCCAAAAAATAGCTCCTAGGTTTTCTGCTAGATCGAATAGGATTTTTATTCCTTCGTTAGACAGGTTTGCACCACCGTAGATTCCTATTTTTTTAGAAGAATTTAAGAGATCTATCGCCTCATTTATTTTTTTAACATCGGTTTCTCCTTCTACCGGCTTAAGTCTCCCGGTTCCTTTTCTGCAAGCATTCCAGAAGACGGTGCCTTTTATTTCAATGTCGTCGCACAAGCAACTGCATCCTGAACAAATTACCTCCATAAAGAGACCTCAAACAAACTTTATGGCTTTGCTTGGACAAGTTACAATACATGCCTCGCACAAAACTCTGTGTTCACCAAAGCGTCTGCAGGATTTTACATTTATAGCTTTTACAACGCCATCTTCAGTGTGTAATATATACTTATCAGATTGGGGTCCTTTTCCCTGTCCTACCCTGTAAGGCTCTTCCGCCACATTAACTGGACATGCTATAACGCAGTTTCCACATCCAAAGCACAGATCTTCGTTAACTATCAAACCGGTTTCTGTACTTACTTCTTTGAGGGGTTTTAACATCTCCTGTAATTCTTCCCTGTTCTTAGCGTACTTAGCATCTTCGAACAAGGGAGTACATTCTTCCAACTCCTTCTTCCTTTGGATCAATGAGACTGCGAAGGCCATGCATGTTGGTAATCCACACTTTTTACAATTAGTCTTGGGAAGTTTCATCAATATGCTTAAGGGAGATAGCTCGGTCATAAAGATCACAAAGTTATCTAAGGGGGAAAGTATAAATACTTATCCTAATTCACTATTGTTCAATAAATATGAACAGAAGGTGGTAGTCGTGAAGGTATTGCTCGAACTATTTATCTCGCCCACATGTCCATACTGTCCATATGCAGAGGACGTGGTAAAAGAGATAGCCAATGAGATGTCTGATAAACTGGAGTATGTTTTATTAAACACAGCCACGGAAAAGGGTCAGAAAAAAGCAATGGAATATGGAATACCTGGAGTACCCAGCATTGCGATAGACAATAAACTAGCAATTGTTGGAGTTCCAGATGCAGACAAACTAAGAAGCATGGTAGAGCGAGCCCACGAATTAAAGGTGAAAACAGCTATGACATGGGAAAGAATGCAATCTCTTTTAATCAGGAACACCAGTATTTCTACCTCCCTAAAGTGTATATTGGAAATCCTAGAAACCTTCAAGGAAGATATACTCAAAGAAAACATCATGAAATCACTTCTAAATATTTTAAAGAGTCAGATCGAAAATTCAAAAAAGATAGCTCCTTCAAAAAACTGGTGTGAGAAATCCATAGGATATTTAGAGATTTTAGATAAAAAAACAGATGATTCGGTCAAATCTTTTGAAAAAAATGACTACAAAGAATTTATTGAGAATATAAAAGAAGCATTAAGGATTTCTGAGGAATGGGGAGAATACATACTCAGTATTACGATCCCTTGGATCCTCCACAAAAAAGAGGTGCCATGAGGCTAATTAAATGGAAGTTGCCATACCAAGGTTAACTGACAAAAAAAATTGCAGCATGTGCATGATTTGTGTAAACACATGTCCTCTAGGGGCTATTGAGTACGATGGTATAGAATTCAAGGTCGATGTTGAAAAATGCTGCCAGCGAGATATGTGTACCATATGTGTTGAAGGATGTAAGAACGGAGTCTTGAAATTAGAATATATAGAGACAGAAAAGTGCTAAACTTCTTTTAACAAAAGATCTACATCGGTGATCTTTGCTCCTTTTTTACCGTAAAAATCATGCAAGGACTCTTATCCATGATTTTAGTTACGAAAGATCTTAACCACTTGTAAGTCTTAAGTAAAATTAATTAAAGAAAAGATATAGGTGGAGGAGATACTGAAGGTAAAGCCCTGTCCAGATTACCCTCCCGAAGAAGGAAGATATCTGAGAGGAAACGATTATTCTCCCGTGGCTGTTGTTGCGATTCTCAATACATGGGACACAGAAATACCTCTATATCTAGAAGAAATCGTCAGGGTTTCTATAGAAACTGGCGCAGCATTGGCCGGAATGTTACAAACAGAAAACATAGGAATAGAAAAGATCATAACAAACGTGGTGGCGAACCCCAACATCCGATACATAATTCTCTGCGGAAGAGAATCTTTGGGACATCTAACAGGAGATGCTTTTATAGCCTTTATAAAAAACGGAGTGGACAAAAAAAGAAAAATAATTGGTACAGAAGCCCCAACCCCTTTTCTCTATAATGTAAAAATAGAAGCCATCGAAAGGTTCAGGAATCAAATAACTTTAATCGATCTTCTAAACGAAGGAAGCCCTGATGTGATAAGGGAAGCGGTTCGGTCTTGTTATCAAGAGGAGCCAACCGAATTCATGGGTTATAGATTGTATGATCCTGGAGCCTATCCTGAGCCCCCGATATGCGGAAAGATCACCTGGAAGGTGAGAGAGCCATGGACCTATCTCGAAAAAGATGATGCAATAATTGTACAAAAAATCAGGGATTCCGTAAAAAAACCAGAAAAGCCTCAAACTTGGTATGTTTTTAAAGAAGGAAGAAAGTATGGTCCTGTTGATCTAAAGACTGTTAAGGAGTGGATAAGAGAAGGTAGATTAACCGTACACGATTTAGTTTGGACTTCATCCTTTGATAACTGGAAAAAAATTAAAGATGTCGATGATTTTTGGATATAGAAATTTCAGAAGAGAGGAAGGTCCTGGATATAACTTTTATCTAATTTTAAGGCTATCTCTGCTTTACAAAGTTCTCTTCCCAAGTAAAAAGCATGATCTAACATTGATACTAAATTTCTCCTCATTATTTCGTCGCATATCTCCTTGGCATTTTCTCCCACTATTTCTAGCGTAGGCTTGCCGTTAAGGAAGTGTATCGCCCTTATACGGTTGTCTACGATTATTCTAAAAATACCTGCAGGATCCAGTCTGTATCCTTTCTTCTCTTTTGCTTCTACCTTTGTTACATCAATATCAAGTGTTTCTCCTTTTTTTCTTTTTTCTTTTATCGTTAGCAAATCTATTCCTATGTCTTTTGGTGGAGACCTCCTTATTTTTGATATAAACATCATCTTTGATGCGATAGAAAGTTCTCTTATATTTTTTCTTGTCTTATCACTTGCCTCTGGAGCAAATAGTATGCAAGCGTCCAGTTCAGAGGCTATTCCCGCTAGAACAGCGGTTGCACCCGGGGAATCGGCATCTAACAATTCTGTAACATTTCCTAAACCAAAAAATAAAGGAATGTTTTTAAATTCTCTTCTAAATAAAACACATGTTGCTATAGACTCACTTAGACTCGTAGAATGAATTGGATCCAAAAGTGGGTCTGCTATAGGAAAAATTTTATTCCTCAAGGCAATATCTATGTTCTCTTTTAGCAATTTAATCCTCTCCTCAAATTTATGGGGCACGTATTCCCTAGAGTAGTCTGTTGGAACTATGACCACTGGAACATCAATACCACTGAGATCATCCAGATTGCTTTTGTCTCCGCTTAATACTAAATCAGCACCTTTATTTACCCCAGACCATATTTCTTCAGGGTTCATTGAATCTATACTGACCGGACAATCAAAATTATCCTTAACTATCTTTACGAGTTTTCCGGCCTTCTTCGCATAATCTTCCCCTGCAATCATACCTAAATCTATCATGTCGGCTCCATTGGAAATATAATACTCTACTTTCGCTATAAGCTCTCTTTTCTTTAGAATTGGGGCATTTACAACCTCTGCTAGCACCCTCATTGGAAAATCTTTGCCTAATGGCAAGTCTTTGATTAAAAAATTACCTTCTCTACCCAGAAGATTGTTTATTAATTCCCTGTCTTCTCTGTACCTGTCTATTTCTTTTTTTATCTCTTTTTCGAGTTTCTCTTTTATAAATACACATGCAGGAACTGTTTTCGATAATTTTACCTTTTTGAATCTTTCTATTAAACTCAACAAAACAGGTAAATCTGCAGCAGTTCTAGGTCCCTTGTAGGTTGGAATGCCTAGCTCCCTTTCTATATATCCAACGTCTCCCCTGACCAAACCAGGGGTCAGCAAAAAATCGTACCTTGTAACGTCTTTTTGTTTTAGATAAGAGGCTATTTTTTTTGGTGTCAGGAACGCCGCAACTGTTACAGGCAAATCAATAACATCTACGTCATAATCCTTTGAAAATCTCCTTACATCTTCCTTAGCAAATTGTCCGGTTACTGCTAAGATCCTCATAATCACACCTTATTTAAATATTCTTGATATACTTTAAATCATGATTGGAAAATATAGGGAAGAAGTAGAAGCATATCTCGAACCTTTAATGCCCTTGCTTGCGAGAATTGGGATAACTCCAAATTTATTGACTGTTCTAACGCTAGTATTTGGTCTATTTGCAAGTTACTGCTATGCAGTAAACTTAGAATTAATCGGTGGGATTATGCTTCTTATTTCCGCTTCTTTAGATGTTATCGATGGTTCTCTGGCAAGATTTTTAAAAAAAGCAACTTCTCTTGGATCTTTCATTGACTCTGTTCTGGACAAGATAGTTGAGGGCTTGGTATTTATTGGCATAATAGTTGGTGGAATATCTGGCTTCTTGGGAATACCTGGATTTGTATGGGGTGCTTTAGCGTTACATGCCTCCATAATGGTCAGTTATACGAGAGCCAAGCTTGATGCGCTTGGAATAGAAAAAACCGGAATTGGACTGGGAGAAAGGGCTGAAAGAATTCTGATAATTGTTTTATTTTCTATTATAGATGAGTTGAGCATAGGCGTGCTTCTGGTTGTTCTACTAGCTTACTTCACAATGATTCAGAGAATGTGGTACGGTGTGAGGATGTTAAAATGAGGTATGATCTCCATGTACACAGTATCTATTCAAGCGATTCACGCACTAAGGTAAGGGAAATATTGAAGGTTTGTAAGAAAATAGGCTTAGATGGAATTTGTATAGCAGATCATAACTCGTTAAAGGGTTCATTAGAGGCGATCAAACTTAAAAAAGATTTTGAAGGTCTAATCGTCGTGCCGGGAGTAGAGTTATCCACCAAGAGTGGTCACTTAATTGCTTTAGGAATATACGAAGAAATAAACAATAATCTGGGCCTAAAGGAAATAGAGGATGAGATAGAAAAACAAAACGGATTAAAAATCGCTCCACATCCCTATTCTCTTCTAAGAAAAAGTCTACTCCACCGTATAGGAAAAATAAACATTGATGCTATAGAAACACATAATTCAAAAGATTTCTTTCGTATAAACAATTTTTTCTCAACCCTTTATGCAAGAAAAAACAAACTGCCTATGACTGGAGGAAGCGATGCTCATTTCCTAGACGAGGTAGGCAGAGGGTTTACCTTGTTGGAGGCAAACAATGAAGACGAAGTACTGAGCATGATAAAGAAGGGAAAGTGTAAACCTTACTTCAATCCTATTCCTCCGAGTCATTCCTTAAGGCGTATTTGTCAGAGGATGTTGAGTGAACTTTGAGGTGATCTCGATGAAAGTAAAAAATTGGAAGGATAAGGGCATCTCCCTTTATGGAAGGGAAAATTATGATGAGGCAATAAAATGCTTTGATAAAGCCATAGAATTGAATCCTGAAGATGAAGAGGCTTGGAACTACAAAGGAGAAACTTTTCTCGTTATAGGAAAGTATGAAGAAGCAATAGAATGCTACGAAAGGGTAATTAATATAAATCCAGAGAATGCTAAAGCCTGGTATAATAAAGGTATCTCACTTCATTTTCTGGGTAAATTAGGAGAAGCACTGGATTGTTATGAAAAAGCAATAGAAATAGATTCAAACTATGCTAACGCATGGCGAGATAAGGGAGATTCTCTCCAAGAGTTGGGAAGATATGACGAGTCTCTGATTTGTTATGACAAGGCATTGGAGTTAAATCCCGATAACTACAGATCATGGAGCAGTAAGGGATATGCTCTCTACAACCTAGGAAGATTAGACGAATCGGTGAAATGCTATGAGCAAGCCATAAAGATAAATCCGGAGTACGGGTTGGCTTGGAAGGGTAAGGGGCTCGTTTTGCTCAATCAGGGAATGCTAACTCAGGCGCTGACAAGTTTTGAGAGAGCACTAGAACTTGATCCCAAAGATGCTGAGGCATGGAACTATAGGGGTCTGACTCTCTATAGTAAAGGAGATGAGAGATGTATTGAATCATACGATAAGGCCCTGGAAATAAACCCCAACTATACTCATGCGTGGAAGAACAAAGGAACTTACCTCCTAAACCAGTGCAGGTACGAAGAGGCATTAGAATGTTTTGACAAAGCCATAGAATTAGATCCTGAAGATGAAATAGCATGGTTCAGCAAGGGTGTTGCTCTATACTCCTTGGAAATGCTTGGTGAATCAATAAAATGCTTCGATAAAGCTTTGGAACTGAAACCAAACCTTTCTGATGCATGGTCCAGCAAAGGTTATTCTCTGAAAGATTTGGGAATGTATGAAGAAGCCCTTAAATCATTTGAAATGGCTTTGAAGATTGATCAGGAGAATCTAGACGCCAAAGAGGGTATGCAAGAGGTTTTAAAGGCTATGAAGAAGTCTACCTAATTTTTACATTTTAGAGGTGTGATCATGAAGATAAAACCAAGATGCATATCGTGTTTGATAAGAAGGGCTATAATAGAGGGTGAACTTGCAACTGAAGACGAAAACTTGCACTTTGAAATCTTAAAAAGGTTTACCGCATTTCTGTCAAATAATATTTCTAGGGACAAGGTACCTGCACACCTAGGAACAATGAGGGATAGGATCATAAAAGAAGTTACAAAGAATCCTGATCCATACAAAGAACTGAAAGAAATTACCAATAAAATAGCCCTAGAAATCTCCAAGAACATTAAGTACAGAAACCTCAATGAGTTAATTTCTCTTTCAGCCTCTGCAAACGCAATAGAGTTTGGTGTTCTAGGGCACGAGTTTGCGTTAGAATCGATTGAGAACTCTTTGAGAAAGGACATTCCTGTTCCGGATCTGATTATAGACAAAATCGAAAACTCTCAGAAAATATTGTTTCTTACAGACAATGCAGGAGAATTCATATTCGATCTCCTCCTCATAGAAGAGCTGAAAAAAAGAGATAAAGAGGTCTTTATTGCAGCAAAAGAGGTTCCTGTAATAAACGATGTGACGATTGAAGAAGTAAAAGAATTTACAGACGCTCCTGTTTTATCTGCTGGAAAATCCGTTGGAGTAAACTTTGAAGAGGCTGATAAAGATTTTTTAAAGTTATTTGGAGAAGCCGATCTTATTATAAGCAAGGGGATGGGAAACTATGAAGTTCTCTCGGAGTGCGAGGGAAAACTCTCCGGCAGGCTTCTGTATGTTCTGAAGGCAAAGTGTCTCTCAGTTGCAGAGAGTTTAGGCGTGGAGCATAAGAAAATCATAATAAAATTGGTTTGATTTTTGGTATGTTTACATATTGTGTAAACAATTAAAAAAATACAAAAACTTATCGTATCTCGCTTAGCATTTTTTTGTGAATGGCGATGATGTCACTCAGCAACGCGCTGCAAGTCTCTTTTTGTCCAGCCCCTCTACCTACAACGGTAACTTCTCCAGCAAGGTCTGTTTCCAACATGGCAACATTTAGTGTTCCCTCTACCGAAAGAGGATGGTGAGCAGGAACCAATCTTGGACCTACTTCCAAATTCGAGTTTCTTGCCTCTCCGATCAACTTGATCACATAACCATTCTTCCATGCAAGTTCCATCGCTTCTGGAGTTATTCTTGTTATTCCTTCCACCTTAACATCTCTATAACTTTGCTTCATATTCATTAGAGTATTTGCCAAGATTACCAGCTTACAAGCCGTATCAACGCCAGAAATATCTAAGGTCGGATCTGCCTCTGCGATACCCAATTCTTGGGCCTCCTTCAAAATATAAGAAAAAGGTTCCTCTTCCTTTAACATTCTTGTTAGTATGTAATTGGTCGTTCCATTCAATATTCCCACTATAGCAAGAATCTCGTTTCCCGCCAGTGTCTCCCTAGCTAGATTTATAATCGGCATTGCTCCTCCAACTGAGGCTTCATATCTAAATTCTACCTTGTTTCTTTCTGCCAGCCCAACTAGATCTGAAAAGAACAATGCTAGTGGTCCTTTATTGGATGTTACGACATGCATTTTTTCCTTTAGCGCACATCTTATATGCGTATTTCCGGGTTCTCCATCAGATATATTCGTTGGAGTTGCCTCAACTATTAAATCAGCATTGGACTCCTTTATCAGTTCAGATCCTGTGAGATCCCTACCAAATTTCGGGTAGTTCGAAACAGATCCCTTTTCTTTTGACTTTAACAATATATCCACGTCTAATCCATTTTCATTCAGGGCTGCTCCACTGCTATCAGCCACTCCAACTATATTTATTTCCATGGAATATCTCTTTTTTAGCGTCTCCTTTTTTTCTTTTATTACCTTGGCAAGCCCCTGACCTACGGTTCCAAAACCTAGTAAGGCAATGTTCATTTTAACTCTCCAGTGACTTAATTATTAGGAGGTCTTTTTCTTCTGCAACCTCCTCCAAAGCTTTCAAAGCATTTCTCAGAGAATCCTGTGATTGACCAACTATGGTCATGTGCGCGGATGATTCTTGTAATGGATCTGGCATTTCTAAATCCAGGTCTGCTACTGTAACACCTTCTACTTCATTTATCCTGTCTATCGTATCTCTGATGTCGGTGTCTACGACGTGCCCTATCAGAATCACAGATATCTTTATCTCGCCTCTTTCTTCCCCTATCTTCGCTATCCTTATCTTTCTATCAATTAACCCTTTTTTTATTTTATTCAGCTGAGATCTGTTTTCTACCTCAAAGGTAACTTCCACTGGTACATATTCTTTCCTAGTTTTTTTATCCCTAAGATGGACTACTGACACTATATTTCCTCTATGCTTAGAAATTGGTTCTAAGGCGTATACTAACTGTCCTGGCACATCCTTCAACTCTAAGGTCATGGATATTCTCATCATCTCACCATGCAAAGATTATATAGTCCTATTTATTTTTATCTCGTAGAGGTTCGATTTCTATGCTTGAAGATATTGTGAGAGCAGTAAGGGAGTATGAAGGCTTACTTAGAAAAAAACCCATCCACAACATAGTTGATATATTAAAAGAGGCTGATTGTTCCTTTGATAGAATCATTGCAGATTTTGGCGAAGATTCGGCTGTTATCGATTTGGATGAAAACTTACTTGTCTTTGCGGCAGATGGAGTTTGGGACAGATTAATTAAAAAGGATCCTTGGTGGGCGGGTTATTGTGCAGTACTGGTAAATGTCAATGACGTATATGCCATGGGAGGAGAGCCAATAGGTATGGTAAATGTTGTTTCGATGCAAAACGAGAGATTTTGCTTTAAGGCAATAGAGGGAATGAGAGATGGAGTATCGAAATTTAATGTTCCAATGCTAGGAGGACACATACATCCTGATTCTCCGTACAACTCAATAGACGTGGCAATCATAGGAACACTGAAAAAAGAAGAGATTATACTGAGTTCCTCTGCAAGGATAGGTGACGACATTATATTTGCAATTGATTTAGATGGGAAATTCTATCCAAAGTTGCTGAACTGGGATTCTACCACAAAAAAATCAAAGGAAGAGATATCAAGGTTGTATGGTTCTCTGAGATTACTCGCGAAAAAGGCGCTCGTTCGCTCAGGCAAGGATATAAGTAATCCAGGCGTTCTAGGAACTTTAGGCATGCTCCTTGAAACAAGCAGAAAAGGAGCCTACGTTGAGGTAGAAAAAATTCCTGCCCCGAAAGAGGTAGAAATGAAAGACTGGGTCAGAGTCTATCCTGGAACAGGCTTCATATTTACCTGTGATTCAGAAAAAACTACCAAGGTAATAGATATATTGAAAGCTGGAGGTTTTTCAGCCTCTTGCGTAGGGAAAATAATCGAAGAAAATATATTATTTTTGAAACATGGATCGAAAGAGGAAGTTTTATTTAACTTCGAAGAAGACATTATTACGGGGTTAAGAAGTGAAGAGACTAAGACTAAATAAGAAGAAATTGTTTGCGATTCTTATGCTAGTCTTCATGGTCTCTTGGATACTAGCAATTGTAATAGAATACATCGGAGGTATTTAATTGTATGCGGACGATCTTTTGAAGTTATGGCTAAATAAGAAAGTTTGCGTAGAGCTGAAATGGGGACAGCGCTTCATCGGTAAACTTAAGGGCTTTGACAATTTTATGAATCTCATACTGGAGAACACTTCAGAGATCTCTGATGAGGGGGAGACAGAATTGGGAACCATCGTGATAAGAGGAAACAACGTTTCAGTAATATCCCCCGTAGAAAACGTTAGTTAAATTTAAACCTCATCACGGTTGTTTGGAATGTATTTAAATTTATCACGGGAACCCTGCAGGGATCCGGAATTAAGTTTAACGTTCTCTGATATTCTGTCTGGGTCTGCCATGCCCCAGAGTTTGCTACCAATATTCCTCTGTAGTTTGTGACTCCTACAGTGTGAATGTGTCCTGAATGAAATACATCTGGTACCCTGTCTATAACCAAATAATCTTCCTTTTCAGGTGCAATAGATGTTCTTTCGCCATAAATTGGTGCAAGGTGTCTTCTTTTAAGTAGTTCAATCATGATCTCAGAAGGCGACTGATAGCTCAATCCAGATATTGATGCCACCATGTCGTCAAGGCTTCTGCCGTGATAGATCAAGAAGTTTATTCCATGAAGAGAAATGTATGCGGGATTTCCAACCATAGTTACATTTGGGAGCTCATAAAGAGCGCCTGCTATGTCTCTTGGCAATGAAGGCTGGGGTTCGGCAAATCTAACGGCATCGTGATTTCCCGGAGATATTATTATGCTTATATGCTCTGGAATATGAGAAAGCAGCCTTGTCACTTGATCGTATTGCTCTGAGACATCATCTATTAGGAGGTCTTCTTCTTGATTCGGATAAACTCCAATGCCGTCAACGATATCCCCAGCAATGATAATGTATTTTACACTTTCAGCAAGGGCTCTTTGGTCTCCTCTGCCGATTCCTCCATTCAACCAGCTTAAAAATCTTAAAAATTCTTTTTCCAAGAATTCTTTACTTCCAACATGAAGATCGGATAGCAAGACAACGGATACAGGATCATCTACCTTTTTATGTGTCTTTCTAACAGGAACGTCTGGTCTGGCAAATCTGTCTACAATAAAAAGGCCCCTATTTATATGGCCTTCCAATCCTAAGACTTCATCATTTACAATTTTAGAGTCTTTTTCTCCAGGATTCGGTAAAATTGCATTTATTGTCCCTGTAGGATCTTCTATACTCATCATTACTCTTCCTTTAGATGTCTCCGAAATACTGGAGACCATACCTACTACCCTCACTCTCCTGTCTGGTAACCGCTTTGCATGAGAAATAGGGATGAAATCCCTAAAATCAATTCTCTCTTTAAAGATCGTACAGATCTTCTTGTATCTGTCATTAAAAAATTCTACGAAGTTCTCGATCTTTCCTTCGCAGAAAGATTTACCTGTGATATCGGAGATAATCTTTATATCTTCTTCAATATCTTTTGCTATAGGATAGAACTCCTTACTCTTGATTATAGAAAGGTCTTTTTCTATTCTCTCTACAGGAGTGAGATGTTCAGGAAGCAGTACAGGCGGTTTCTCTGTTTTGGCTATCCTCCTCAAAAGACTCTGAATCAATAACTCCGGATTTTCTGAGTTTTGTATCTCTCTTAAGGTATCCGGATGTATGTTCACTCCTTCTTTTAGGAAAGAATGTATTATGCTTGTTTGATCCATCTTTAAAGAATTTCCTCCTGGAGGAGGGTTTTTATTCTATAAGAAGGTATCGTCAGATAAATCTCTTTTGTTCTTCCGTATCTTCCCTTACTAACTACTTTAGCCGATATGATCCCGAGCATGTCTAGTTCGGATATGAGATCGCTAACTCTTCTGTGGGTTAAAACATCTAGTGATGTCCTCTTGCACAACTCCCTGTAAACTTCAAAAACCTCTCCGGTCATTATAGGTCTATCGTCTTCTCTTTTCAGCTGTAATATTGAGTATAAGATTAATTTTGATTGTTTTGGTAGAGTCTTTACTACTTCGATTATTCTATCCTGTTCAATCTTGTCCTTTGCCATTCTCACATCCTCTTCAGTAACCTTTCTATTTCCCTTTCTTTCAGCTATTTCACCAGAAACTCTTAGGAGATCTAGAGCTTTTCTTGCATCACCGTGCTCCCTTGCCGCGTATGCTGCACATAGAGGAACTACTGTCTCCTCCAATACTCCTTCCTTAAATGCTATTGAGACTCTTTGTTTTAAGATGTCTTCTAACTGTATTGCGTCATAGGGCGGGAAAATAATCTCTTCTTCTCCCAAACTACTTATTACTCTTGGATCTAGGTACTCAGTGAACTTCAGATCATTCGATATTCCTATAATACTTGCTTTGGCATTTTTAAGATCATCATTGCTTCTAGTCAAATTGTATAAAACATCATCACCACTTTTCTTAACCAGTTTATCAATTTCGTCTAATACAATCACAACTACCTTGGAGTCGGTATCAATCTCTTTAATAAATAAAGAATAGAGCTGATCTGTTGGCCAACCAGTAAGAGGAACCTTTTCAGAGCAGAAGTTATTGCATAGATTTGCAAGAACCCTATACTGAGTATCCACGACCTCGCAGTTCATGTATATGAAATGAACATTTGCGTCATACTTTGCGCTTATTTTTTCCAATTCTTTTCCCACGTATTTTACAACCGCGGTCTTCCCTGTTCCGGTTTTACCATACATAATTATATTTGAGGGTGTTTCCTTCCTTAAAGCGGAAACTAATATGGTAGCAAGTTGGTTTATTTGATTGTCTCTGTGAGGGAGATTTTCTGGCGTGTAAGAATGTCTTAAAGCTTCCTTATTTCTAAAAATTGTTTTCGTCTTGTAGATTCTTTCAAACAAACCCTCTAACGTACTTTGACTTCTCATCAATATACCACTTCCCCCCTTTTCCACTGGAAGTTAGGAAGTATATAGATTTAATGTATGTAAAGCTGCACCCCCTTTGTTTCCATTGGAGATAATACTGATAAAGAGTTGGATTGAGATTATTGTTTATGATTTAAAGTAAATAGTGTTAAAAAGATGAAAATCTCCTTTAAATTTTAAAAAAACTTCTATTTAGAAAAATAGAAATGAGTGTCAAGAGTCCTTTGTTTCCACTGGAGATGTTAATAACTCCAAGTTGTTTACGCGATATGTAAACATAAAATACAAACCTCCGATGAATATTCCACTAGAAATAAAGGGGTATTATCTATGATTGTAACAGATTATAATAGATTATAAATAGATTAATCAACTTTGAAACATAAGAATTTAAAGAAATGTGGGATTTGTTATTAATTTATAAACAGTTTAACAGTCACCTCATTCTAACAATAACCCTTCACTTACCCTTTTATTGTATTTCTCTTTACTGATAGCAGGCGCGTAAACTTTTATATCCATATCTTTATCCACTTCTACTAATAATCCTTTTTTACACAACCAGTTTAATGCTCTACAAGCGTTGATCATAGCTTTTCTCTTCTCCAAATAACTGTATACATTTTCTGCTACGATTCTTGAAGTGATTTCCCCTTTACTATAACACAGTTCCATTATTTCTCTGTAAGTACCTTTCAGCATATACATTCTTTATTAAGTTTCTTATAGTTTTAAATAATTCATTTACTAATTTCTTTTCGGATCTTTCTAATATCCTCTTCTATTTTTTTAATTCTACTTTCCATCTCATCTATTTTTGTTTTCATTCTATCTTCTATACCTTTCAGACTTTCAGTTAATAATATCTGTAAGCTCAATCTGTCCGAGACTTTATCTACTAACTCGCTTCTTCCAACATAAAGCACGAATGACCCTAATGCAGCGTTTAACTGAACGAGGTGGTCTCTTAATGTTCCGTCCATAGGAACCAAATCATCAATACCTTCAAATTCCTTCAACATATTATCCATAACTTTGATTATCTGGTTGGCTCTTTCCTTCATTTCTTCCCTTCCTTCTATCATTAAATCCTCATATAATCCCACGATATGATCTATTCTAGCTCTCAAGGCATTTAAGCTGTTTCTAGCCACTTTAGGGTCTACTTTTTCTCCTTCCAGCGATCTCAACATACCTCTAAAACTATCATCAAGAAGAGAATACTTGCCGTAGTGTTGTCTTTTCATCTGATCACTCTTTATTTTAGTTTTATTCTACACTCCATAACTTTTTATTTAGTTTAATTTAGTTTATTAAAATTATTTTATAAAATTGTCTTATATATCTTCTTCTATTTATAAATCCAGTAAGTATGAAATCTTCTCATCTCGAGAAATGATTTTTTGGAGAGCCTTCCGGAACAATGAGGCGAGTACAGTAGGCTTGGCTTCGAGTGGTTCTTTACTCAGAAGTAAAGACTCCCTAACCACGCTTGCGGCAAGGTCCTCTGTTTTTATTTTTTCATAAATATCTTCTTCAAACTTATTCACATGCCTTAATCCTTCTAGATATCCAATAACAAAAAGCTCTGCCTGGGCAATCAGATCGTCCTTTACTATCTGGGGTGCATCATCGTTGGTTAAAAAAACTTGGGCAGTTGAAAGATAGTACTTTTTTCTGAGTCCCTTTTTGTCTTCTTCTGTTCTTTCCAGTCTTATCAGTCCACTGTTTCTAAGCCCCTTCACATGATATGCTATTTCTGATTTTGGAATTTTTAACTCTCTAGCCAATTCTGTTATCGTTTTTGACTTTTTTGAGATTTTTTTCAATATATTTTTCTTAGTAGGGTTTTTTAAAGCCTCATATTGCTCTTTCTTTTCTAATATCTTAATTCTTTCCTGTTTTGGCTCTTTTGATTCATCCAACATATCTTCATTCCTCAAAGAAATATTTATATAAGAAAGTTCAATATAAATTTTTACACCGTTCTAAATTTATAACGGTAGGGGTGGGGAACATGGATCTATGGTTGATAGGAGCTTATGGAGCAGTCTCTACCACGACGATGGTAGGAGCAAAGGGAATTGAAAGGGGAATAGCACCTAAAACAGGTTTGGTTACTGAATTAGCCCAGTTCTCAAACGTAAAGAAAATTCCGCTGAAATTTCGATTTGGTGGGCATGAAATAAGAAACCTGGGATTTAATGCCTACGAGGCATCTTTGATGCACTGGAACCAAAACAGACACTACGACATGGAAATACTCGAGGAAGTCAAAGAAGACCTCTCTGAGGTAAGAGCAAAAAAAGGAACAGCGTTAAATTGCGGTCAGGGAATTAAAGCGCTTGGAGAAACATGCGGACTTGAAGATGATTACTCCCTTAGAGAGATCGTGGACATACTATCGAGTGATATGAAGAAGTTTAAGAAGAAGGACACGGTAATAATAAACATAGCTTCCACCGAGCCTCCATTAGAAATTGATCCGGAGTATCACATTAGGACAGACGACTTCGAAAGATTGTTGGACGAGGACAAAAAAGAAAAAATCAGAGCAAGCGCACTATATGCTTATTCTGCATTAAAAAACGGCATTCCCTACGCAAACTTTACACCTAGTGTTGGTTCGAGTTTGCCAGCATTAAAGAAACTTGCTTTAGAAAACAAAGTTCCGCACGCTGGGAACGATGGAAAGACAGGAGAAACGCTTGTCAAGACCACGTTGGTTCCTATGTTTCTCTACAGGAACCTAGATATCCTAGGCTGGATGAGCTTTAACATCTTAGGAGATGACGACGGTAAAGTACTTGATCATCAAGACAACAAGACAAGCAAGATAATAACAAAAGACAGTGTATTGGAAGCGATACTAGGTTACTCTCCTCACAGCATATGCGAGATCTCTCTATTTCCTTCCCTTGTGGATAATAAAATTGCGTTCGATTTCGTACATTTCAAGGGCTTTCTAGGCACAAAAATGAAGTTTCAGTTTGTCTGGGATGGCATAGACTGTATACTCGCTGCACCGCTCATCATAGACATAGCAAGGCTATTGTTGTATGCGAAACGCAGAGGCGAATATGGAGTAATCAAGGAGATGGGATTCTTTTTCAAGGACCCAATGGACTCTAAAAAGGTAAATACTCATGAACAGTTTATGGAGCTTGTTGAATGGGTTAACTCGAGTAAAAAAACCAATTTAAAATATGAAGAACCTCTCGAGTACGTATACGGGGACCTTGGTTGAAAGCAGTTATACTGGCTGCTGGCAAGGGCGAGAGGTTTAAGGGCGAGGTACCGAAACCGCTTGCAAGATTATTTGGACTACCTATTTTAGAACACACACTCAGAGCGCTTAGAGAAACAATCGATGAATTCATTATCGTAATATCAGATGATTCGAAGAACATAAAAGATTACTTTGGAGACGGAAGCAAACTCGGAATAAAGATCACTTATGTTGATAACCCAGATCCTTGGAGGGAAAATGGTTATTCTTTGCATCTCACGAGAGATCTTATAAACGAGCCTTTTTTAATTTGTATGGGAGATCATTACTTTGAAAGAAGCATATACTCTTTTCTAAAAGAAAAACACAAAGAAAACGTTCTGTTCGTTTCAAAAATAAATGAAAAAGAAGAAGCAACAAAGGTTTATGTTGAAGGGGACTTTATTCTTGATATAGGAAAGAATATAGAAAAATGGAACGCCATTGACACTGGATTGTTCATTTGCCAGCCATATATATTTGACATAACAACAACAGTAGCGAAAGAAAAGGAAATTTTTACAATTTCGGATGTAATGAAAGAGCTGATAAAGGAAAAAGAACTGAGAGCAATTAAAATAGAGAATTTTTACTGGAAAGACATAGATACCGAAGAAGACTTGAGGGAGGCAGAAATTTACATACAAAATTCTTTGGTAAAGGAAGATGACGGTCCAGTTTCTAAATATATAAACAGAAAGATATCATCTAGAATTTCAAAATTTCTGGTTAGATACAACATAAATCCAAACCAACTAACCATAATAAGTTTTATATTTTCATTGATGCCTGCTTACTTATTCTTTCTTACCCTAAACTTCTTGGCAGGAATTTTGACTCAGATCGCATCTATCGTGGATGGTTGTGATGGAGAAATAGCGAGGCTAAAGAATCTTCAAAGTAATTTCGGCGCCTTCTTAGATTCTATTCTTGATAGATATGCAGACTTTGCCATTATTTTAGGAATGATCCTAGGAAATTTCTCCGATATAACACTCTTAGCCGGTCTATTTGCTATTATCGGATCCCTTATGATAAGTTATTCAGCAGCAAGGGCTGATTTAATAGAAAAGAAAGATAGATTTAACTTTTTCCTGATTATGAGAAGAGACATGAGGCTTTTTCTAATAATGCTTGGTGGAATCTTCAATCAGATATTACTCTCCCTGCTAGTCATAGCGGTTATTTCAAATTTAACGGTTATTCTTAGAATACTTACCTATAGACAGTAATAACTGACAATAAAAAAATATAAATAACATCATATGAACCTATCTTCATATGTTTGATGGAGACCTAACGTTGGCAAAGGCTAGATTTTTCAAGGCTTTGGGCGATGAAACGAGGATAAAAATATTGGAGGCTTTGAGAAAAAATAGGTGGATGAGTGTTACTGATATCTGTGATGAGACAGGTAAAGAGCAGAGCAGTATATCCCATCACTTGGCTTGTTTAAGGAACTGCGGCTTGGTGAAAACAAAGAAAAAGGGAAAGTTCATCCTCTATTCTCTAAATGGAGATTTAGTTCAGGAAATACTAAAACTGTCGGACAACCATGTAAGAACGCTCTTCGAGAAAATTCTAGCGTGCGAAATATTGAGCTGAACATGGAGGTTTTTCCATAGTTAAAATTGATCCTAGGTCCGTTGGTTTGGGTACTCTATCAAGCCTAATCGCCGTTCTTTGTTGTATCGTTCCTGCACTCATAGTTATCCTTGGAATAGGCGGCGTTACAACAGCGCTGACAATCACTCTATACAAGAACTATTTTCTCGTTATGAGTTTTGTTTTTTTAGCAGTCGCAATAGGAATGTACTTTAGGAAGAATAAAAGTTGTTGCACAATGAGAAACAGAGTTAAATTTATTATCGCAACTCTCATAACATATTTGGCCTTCTACACATTAATAACTTTCTTAATCGTTCCAAGAATTACAGCCATTAAATTTGAAGGCGAAATTGCTCCAGGGGATAGAGAGCACTACCAGCGAATTATCGTTTTAAGTGTCGATGGAATGACTTGCCCATCCTGTGCGACCATCTTAGAGGATAGATTGAAGAAAGAGGAAGGAATAATCAAAGCCGAGGTGAGTTATTACGATGGAAAGGGAGAGGTAACCTATGATCCTGATAGAATAGCCAAAGAAGAAATTATTTCTTTGTTCAAGCCATATAGGGCAGAAATAGTAGAAGATAAATCAGTTAATTGAAAATAATTTAATTTGAGGTATAATGATGGAAAAATATGATTTGATCATTCTAGGAAGCGGGTCCGCTGCATTTGGAGCTGCAATAAAGGCATCTGATTTAGGAGCGAATATAGCGATGATAGAGAGAGGAGTTATAGGGGGAACATGCGTTAATGTGGGCTGCATACCAACGAAACACCTACTTCACGTCGGAGAAATTCATTACTATGAAAATCACGGGCTTAGAGGGTTGGAGGTGAGATCAACCTTAGACTTCGGTAGAGTTATGCACGAAAAAGATAATTTAGTAAAGAATTTGAGAAAGGAGAAGTACATTGACGTTGCAAATTCACTCCCGGGAGTCTCCTTGATTAGAGGAAGGGCTTTCTTTACATCAAAAAATGAAGTTTCGGTAAACGGAAAGACGCTTTATGGGGAAAAATTTATAGTAGCAACAGGTTCTTCGCCAAACATCATGAAAATCAAGGGAATCGAAGAGATCGATTACCTCACAAATGTAGAAGCATTAGATCTTAAAGAACTGCCGGAATCAATGATCATAATAGGAGGAAGAGCATTGGCATGTGAGTTCGCCCAGATGTATGCTCACTTTGGTACTGAGGTTACGATGCTGCAGAGAAGCCCATTAATATTACCTGATGAAGAGCCAGAGATCTCTATAGCTTTGAGAAAATACCTTGAAGAGGAGGGGATAGAGATTCATACTGGAGTTACGATCAAAAGCGTAAGAAGGGAAGGGGATTGCAAAGTAGTTAAAGCGGAAGTTAGAGGAGAAAAAAGAGAATTCAAGGGAGAAAAGATTCTTATGGCGACGGGAAGAAAACCAAACACAGAAGGCCTGGGTTTAGACAAGGTTGGTGTTGAAGTTGACAAAAATGGAGCCATAGTAGTAAACGACGAGATGCAAACTACGGCTAAACACATTTATGCAGCAGGAGACGTGATTGGAAAGCCGATGCTCGAGACCACAGCAGCAAAAGAAGGCTCTATAGCGGCTGAAAATGCTTTAAAAAATAAAGGAATAAAGATGGATTACTTTGCAATACCTCACGCAGTTTTCACATCTCCCCAAGTAGCAAGTGTAGGATTAACAGATAAAGAAGCATTGGAAAAAGGTTACAACTGCGTATGCAAAACTTTGCCTATGAAACTTGTTCCAAAGGCAAACGTCATTAAAGACACAAGAGGTTTGATAAAGATGGTCATTGAGAGAGACACAAAACGCATTCTCGGCATTCATATTCTTGCCCCCTTCGCTGCTGAAATGATACACGAAGGAGTGCTCGCGGTAAAGTATAAACTAACCATTGATGACATCATCGATACGGTCCATGTGTTTCCAACCATGGCGGAGGCAATAAAACTGGTTGCAACATCTTTTAAAAGAGATGTAACGAAGATGAGTTGTTGCGCAGAATAGTTTTATTTTCATACCGTCTTTTTATGTCATACTTTATATGTCGAATCAAGGTAAATTACAACAAAATAAGTTAAAATGAACTACCGAGTTATAAAACGTTGGTGCAAATGAAAATAAAAGTCTTAGCGTTAGTAGGGAGTCCAAGAAAGGGTGGAAATACAGACAGGCTCTTGGATAGAGCAATCGAAGGAGCGAAGAGCGAAGGAGCAAAAGTGGAAAAAATATACGTCGCCTTTAAAAATATTGAACCTTGTGGAGAGATATTTGATTGTATTGAAACCGGAGAATGCCCCATCAAAGATGATATGAATGAGATCTACGAGAAAATAAAGGAAGCAGATAGCATATTTTTAGCAACCCCAGTTATGACCCTTGGAATACCAGCAAAGATGAAGGCCTTAATGGACAGATGTCAGGTTTTCTGGGCAAAAAAATACGTTTTAAAGGATTCTTTCATATCTCCTGAGAAAAAAAGAAGGAGAAAGGGACTTTTTATATCTGTTGCTGGCATGGACTACGATAAAGTATTCATGGGCGCAACAATGACAGTGACAGCTTTTTTCGACATTATAGACATGGAATTCACAGATACTCTCCTTTACAACAACATGGACAAGCTGGGGAAAATAGAAAACCATCCAACCGCCATGAAAGATGCCTATGAAAAGGGAAAAGAGATCATCAGACTTATTAAAAAATCATGAAGAAGTAAAAATAAGTTCTCGTAACAAATTATTATTACAGTTAAACAGTTAAATCATAGTTAAATTATTGCGAAGAACCGTTCAACAATCCTTTAAGTTGTTTGATTGAATTTATGTTCTCGCACATCGGGCCTCCGAAAATTACCTGATCAACCTTCATATCTTTAAATTCATCTATCCTGTTCCTGATTTCAGATATATCACCAGAGATCGTAAATTTCTCGAGTAAAAAATTGTTATATTTTTTTAATTCTCCGTACCTCTTCTTCAAAATGATATTTTTAATGTCTTCTATACTTTCTTCCATATCAAATTCTTCCTGAATCTCCTTGCTAACGCTCGAGGCAACTACAGATGCTGCAATTTTCAAATGACCCTCGTATTTTTTATCAGGCAAAATAAGAGATGGACCATAAACTCCAACGTAGTTTTTTTTCTTGAAGTATCTTAAGGCCCATTCAACAAAATCAGGATGCACATAATTCAGTAAAACACCATCTGCTATGGAACTCGCTAGTTTAATCATCTTAGGGCTGGCAGCACCAATGAATATAGGTATATCGGTTATGTCTCTTTTTATTCTTGACTTTGCCTTCAGATCTTCCACATCATCAACAACGAAAACAGGGTTCCTGCTTGTAACTATGTCTATCACACATACCCCAACTGTTTCGATTGGTTTTCTCTTAATTCCTAAAGATTTGAGTCCAAAGTAGTCTCCTGGGGCAAGACCTACCACGAATCTCCTTCCGTATACCTCTTGCAGAGTCTCAAAAGCCTTTATTATGTGCTCGCATCGATTTAACTGGGGCGATATTACGCCAGAACCTATTCTGGTCTTTTCGGTACTTTCGCATATTAGCGCAATAACAGGAAACGGATGAACGACATCTTTAGATTCCCCCACCCAAATGTAGTGGAATCCTATCTCTTCCGATATCTTTGAACCCTTTGCAATATCTTGAAATGGCATATCACCGTTAAAGTTGATTCCGTAATCCAAATTACAGTTCTCCTGCGCATTTTTTAAAAGATTTAATCGTTTCTACAGGATTTCTTCCATAGGGAGGTCCTAGAACAAATTCCCTAAATCCTTTTTTATGAAATTCTTCGAAAGTCTCAATGACTTGATCCCTTGATCCTGCTATACAAATGCTATCCAGTAAGTCCCTGCTCACCATATCACTTGCCTTATCATAGTTTCCTGACTTGAATAGTTCTCTAATCCTTTCTACCTTTTCAGTATCTAGGTTCATTTCTCTCAAGACACTATCCGGCTGGCTTGCGACTATTGTAGCAGTTACAAGTCTAGCAAGATCTAAGTCTTTTTCTTCTTTGATCTCGACAACCGGATTCCACAAGACAAAATCTATGTCTTCAGGATCTCTTCCTGCTTTTCTGGCGGATTCTTCTACTCTTTTAATTGCCTTCAAGAGATAGTCCTTCGACCCGCTGAATATTACTCCGTCTGCAATTTCTCCTGCAAGAGCCAGCATTTTTGGCCCTCTTACTCCAAAGTATATTTTTGGAGGAGATATACCAGAAATAGATAACTTATAATCCTTTAAATGAGCCAATATTCCATCGTAAGTAATTTTTTCTCCGTTGAATATTCTTCTCAGCAATGTTGTGGCTTCTCTCATAACCTCTACCACTCTCTTTGGCTTTTCCCCGGTCATTTTCTCTACCTCTGGAATTCCGCCAGCTCCTAAACCGAGTGTGAATCGATTTTTGCTCAATTCCTGAATTCCTGCTGAATTTGAGGCAATTACCGCTATGTTCCTCACATATGGGTTTGTAACTCCAGTTCCAACCAAAATTTTTTCTGTTTTGAGCGCTATCACGGAGATATAGGTAAAAATTTCCCTGGAAAGAACATCCTCTCCGACCCAAATCCTGTAATAACCGCACTCATCAGCGAGACGGGCATAATCAATAGATTTTTCTATGGGCATGCTCGTGGTTAGCCCTAGAGAAATTCTCATTTCTATCTCCAACTTAGAATAAACCAGTACTTTTTCAAATAGGATATGAAAAACTAAGATAAAAATTTTTTCTCATGCGAAGGGTTTAATAATGAATCTATTACAAATCTTATCCAATCGGCCTTGAGATAGCCTGATATAATTATTTTTTTATAAAACCTACTATAAACACCTTAAATTTTAAAAAATCTAAATCTGGATCCTTTTTTATATCTATTCTATAAAAAAATCAAAGTGTATGCAAATTTATCAAAGTCTTAACAGAGAGTTATTTTGAATGGTGATTAGAAAAATAACGAAGAAGCGCATAATGATTAATACTTGTATCTCATCAGCTGGCTGGAAAAATTGCTGTATTAATGCCGTTATCTCGGCATTAAATACCTAAATACGCTGAAATAATGTCTTTTTTTCATAACTTACGTTAAATCTATTAAAAATCTTTTCAATGTCCTCTTTTTCGTGTTAGTTTATAGTTATAACATTCTTACTCTTTTTTTCGGATAGGTTAGCCAATTTTAAAGCTCTATTGAATCTAACAATTTCAGATCTGGGCTCCTTCGTATTCCAGGGGAAATAATATGAATTCATAGGGAGAACCGTATACTTCTGGATGGACATTCTCCAGCATCCCGTTTTCTTGCTACCTTGAGGTTTCCAGGCTGAATAGCTTTGGTCCCTGTTTTATCTTGAATTCTCCATTTTCGAAGTCCCATACCCAGCCTGAGTAACCATAGCCTCCAATTGGCTTGGTAACGAGAGCATCTCTCCAAGTCTCAGCCCTTGGCTCGTTTACACCCAAAGTTCCAAATTTTCCAAATGTATAGTTTTCTACTTCCTCTAGATAGTCAGCACCTCTGAGAGCGCTAGCAATCAATTCTGCATCTTTTTTCCCAAATATCGCTGCTCTCAAACCATATTTGCTATCCCTTGCGAGCCTTACCACCTTTTCAATGGAGTTAAATTTGCATATATAGCTAACTGGTCCAAATACTTCTTCTCGCATTCCAAGCATACCGTGATTTGCGTCAGCAACGATTGTTGGATATACAAAATTTCCTTCGATTTTTCCACCGTAAACTATTCTTGCTCCTTTAGCAGCGGCATCTCTCAATTGTCTTTCAATGTTCTCCACCGCTCTCTTGCTCGCAAGTGGACCTACATCCGTTTCAGGACTCTTGGGATCTCCCACTACCAAATTCTTTGTTTGTTCCAAGAACTCATCGAGAAAAGTTTCATAGATATCTTCCTGCACATAGATCCTTTCAGGAGCGGTGCACGCCTGTCCGGAGAACATATATTTGGTAGACGTGAGTTCTTTAACGGCTGATTCAAGATCTGCATCGTTTAAAATAATTAGGGGATCATTCCCTGGGCCCTCGAATACGAGTTTTTTCCTAGCTCTTTCAACCTCTTCTTCATATGGCAAAACCGTGGAATCAGATCCGAATGCAATTATAGCCTTGACCTTTGGACTTTCAATTGCATATTTCATAAATTCCTTTCCATGCCTGTAATCGAATTTTATCGTATTACCAAATATTTGATCGTAGATATTTTCTATGAGCTTTGTTATCCTAGGACTCTTGGAGGAAAATTTCACCCTAACGTTGTTGCCAGCGAGAAATATGGATACTATAGCTATGTTTAGCCAACTACTCCCATTATATGGCAATATTAATGCAACTTCCTCATCTTTCCTGCAAATTGGTTCTCTTGCCTCTACTAATTTCTTTGCATTTTGAAAATTTTTCAATCGATCTATGGTAAGCTCGAATTCGTAAGATGTATCCTTATGCGTGAATCCTATATCCTCAATCGCGACTTCTATTAGATCGTCTTTCTTCTCATCTATTCTATCAGCTAGCGAAAGAATTAATTCGATCCTATTTTCAAGTTCCATACTTCTCACCGTGAATTATCGCGTTATTGTTTTTTAGAGATATGGGGTGTAAAACAATCATATGAATCTTTTTATTTCTTCATTATTCAACATATACATCTTCAAACTTCAGATAAAAGCTAATTCAGAATTAAATAGTGGGTAAACTCCGTGGTATGGGATTTGTACGATCATTCTCAGCTAGGTCAAAGGACGGTAAAGTCTTTTCTGCCTAGATCGCGATTACCGTCTATTGCGATAGTCGCCGAGATGATAGGACTCAGCAGGCTAAAGCGAAGCATCACCGCATTTGTGTAAAGATTTAAATTTTGAGAAAATCAATTTAACACCTAATGAAGATTAAAAAATGAATAGAAGTTTATATGAAAAAACAGGGAAAAGTATGAAGATAAAAGCCTACACTCTAAGCACATGCATTTTTTGCAGAGCTTTGAAGAAATTTCTGGATGAAAATGATGTTGAATATGAATACGTTGATGTAGATCTATTGGAAGGCGAAGAAAGAGAGAAAGCAATAGAAGAAGTTATTAAGGCAAGCAAAACCCTAAAATTTCCAACTCTCATAATAGATGGCAACGTGATCTTGGGCTACAATGAGGATCGAATAAGGGAGGTTTTAAGGATATGAAAGCAGTAGAGGATCTATACAACACGCTGAAAATATATGCTGAGAAAACAGGTTATACGTTAAATCCAGACTGGGAGATATTGAGCAAAATTCTGGAAGGTCTTTTAAGAAACGAGGAGAGATACGGATATCGCTCATGTCCATGCAGGATGGCAAGCGGAGTATTGAGTGAAGACAGAGATATAATCTGTCCATGCGACTACAGAGATCCTGATCTTGATGAATATGGTCGCTGTCTCTGCACTCTTTATGTAACCGATGATTACATAAAGGGGAAGAAGAAATACGAAACGATTCCTGATAGAAGACCGATAGAGAGATATCTTAAATCAAAATCTTAGAGATTAAATCTGATCACTGTCTTGATGTCTTCAGGATATTTTTTAAGGGCTTCAGCATAATTCTCTGGCTTGACCTCTCTTGTAATCAATTCTTTTAACAAGTTTCCCCATCTTTCTTTTATATCTAACATATGATCAATGCCCGTTTCAAAATATCTTCTGTTAGCATTTACAGATCCAAAAATCAACTTGTTTTTCAAAACAATTTCTGTAAGTAAATTTCCAAAGTCCTTGCACTCCTTTAATTCTCGGTAGATTCCTAGAATACAGAAAACAGAGTTTGGATTCAGCAGATCTAAGCGTTCAAGTGCAAATGAAACGCTTCCGGTTGCCTCGAATACGAGGTCAAAATTTCCTATATCGGATTTAGAGGTTTCTCTCGTATCGATATAGATAGCACCAACTTTATTTGCCAAATTCGCTCTTAAACTTTCTCTAGGACTTCTTCCAAGTACATATGTTTCAATGCCTTTTAGTCTTAAAATAAAAACAAGTAAAAGACCTAAGGGTCCTATTCCAAGTACTGCTGTCCTTCTTGGATTCCATATCATTCTTTCTTGAATTTTAAATGATTGATAGATAGCCTTCTCTGCTATACTCAATGGTTCAAGGAGAACAGCAAAATCTTTAATTTCTTCTGGTATTTTAACTAAATAATCAGCATCTGAGACGGTAAATTCACTCGCAAAGCCATGCAATCCATGAATTCCATGTTCAAGATAGTTTCCGGTCAAGCACATATCTGATTCTTGATTTCTACAATTAATACATCTTTCAGGACAGGGTCTCCTTACGGTAGGTACAACCAGATCTCCTCTTTTAAAGTCTTTAACTTTACTTCCGACTTCTTCAACTAAAGCAAGGCATTCGTGCCCAATGATCAGATAGTCATATCCATCTGGCGCTTTTCCATAGAAGCCTTCGCTGATTTCTCTGTCTGTTCCATCTATTCCAACGCAGAGAACCTTTAAAAGTACCTCGTTCTCTCCGATATCAGGTTCAGGAACATCTATTAACCGCAGTGAATTTTTTTTAAGAGGATTAACCGCAATTGCTTTCATTTTAAACTTCAATCATAGGTATTGAAGTGGATCTTTTCTTCAACAGGAGTTCTTAACGGTTTTCAGGAACTTCTGCAGGATATCCTACAGGAATTAGGCATGCGATTTCTATGTTATCTGGAATCCTCAGTAATTCTTTAATTTTTCTCCCTTTGAAAGTTAATATAACAGAACCAAGCCCTTCTGATGTTAGAGCAAGTAAAATATTTTCAATACATGTATAAGCAGATGCAAGCGACTCGTTGCCCAATTTATTGTCGTAACACACTCCTATTAAAAGAGGAGCAGTAATTATTGCCTCTTTTTGACGAGGGATCTTTTCTCGCATTTTAGCGATTTGATCCTTAATTTTTTGATCTTTTATAATTATGAACTCCCATGGTTCTGTGTTGAATGCATTTGGAGCAAGTGTACCAGCATAAAGTACTTTTTTAAGAACATCTTCAGGAACAGGATCTGGTCTAAACTTCCTAATGCTTTTTCTCTTTTCTATCGCTTCATAAACATCCATACTATCCTCTTATTCAGTTATTAATCATTTAATGACTAATTAGCCTATTAGTTCCATATCCTCGCCGCAACAAACGAGAGTGCCGCCTCCTACCTTTGTGACGGTGACTTCGTTGCCGCATATGTTACACCTGTATTTTTCACCAACCTTTTGAACCCCCATTATTTCACCTCCTATTAGATCAGTCGCTAATTTTTACAAATGCAGTTTTAGGTGCTCCGCACTTTGGGCATCTTTCTGGAGGCTCTCCTCCTTCATGTATATATCCGCATACAGTACATTTCCATTTAGCCATATTATCTTCTCCAATAAGGTTTTGAAAGGTCTTCAAATGCTGCTAGAGCAGCAGTTGCCCCTTCTCCTACTGCTGTTACGATCTGTCTAACGCCGCCAGTTACATCGCCTGCTGCATAGATTCTTGGTATGTTCGTTCTCTGAGACCTATCTGTTTTTATGAAACCTTTTTCATCCACTTCGATTCCAATTTCTCTTGCAATTTCAGAGTTTGGAACTTCTCCAATTGCTATAAAAACTGCGCTAGTTGAAATTTCCTTTACCGAATTATCCAATAGATTTCTGATCTTTACGCCCTTGACCTCATCGTTTCCGTAGATCTCTTCCATAACAGAGTTCCATATCACTGGGATTTTTCTCTCGAAAAGACTGTCCTGTAACCTTTTTTCTGCTCTCAGAGAATCTCTCCTATGAATCAGAGTGACCTTTGCACCCAAACTATCTAAATAGAGAGCGTCTGTCAGTGCGCTGTTTCCTCCTCCGACGACGATAACTTCTTTTCCCTTATAAAAGTAACCATCACATGTAGCGCAGTAACTAACTCCTCTTCCTGCGTATTTCTCTTCTCCCGGAACATCGAGTCTTCTATGCATAGCCCCTGTGGCAATAATCAAAGCATTTGCCAGATATTTTCCCTTTCTTGTAATTGCCTCTATTTTCTTCCCAACCTTTATCTCTAAAACTTCTTCTCCCTCATGTATATGAGCGTAGTTTCTCGCTTGTGTACTTATCATTTCCATAAGTCTCTTTCCAGGTATATTTTCGAATCCAGGATAGTTTTCTACCACCGGAGTTAATGAAACCTGACCTCCAACCGCTTCTTTCTCAAGTATTATGGTTCTTAAGCCACTTCTCTCCGCATATATTCCCGCTGTCAAGCCAGCGGGACCTGCACCGACTATAATTAGATCTGCCTCTCCAACGATTTCCTCTGCTAATTCAGGTTTTAATTCAACCTGCGGCTCTAATGTTATGAGCGATTGGATGAACATGTCTTCTTGCTGAAGACCCATGGCAACCTTTATGCCATTTACTATCGTTTGAGGAACTGAAATAACATCAAATTCCCTTGCTAAATCCTCGTTTTCGCTTGATTCAATGCATTCAGCAGTTATTAAATCAGGTCTCTCTATTGCAGTTCTAATAGCATTTAAAACTTCCCACGGGCAATAAGGGCATGTTGGAAGAACAAATACCTGTACGTATCTCTTATCCTTAAGATCTGCCAATTTCTTTTTAGATTCGCCTGATAAGCCACTTTCTCGAGCAGAGACCAAGAACAATGTCTCTATAAAAGATTTAGCCTCCTCTCCTAAAGGAGAACCTGTAAATCTTATTCTATATTTTTCTGGCTCAATTAAAATGGTGGGCGATCTGTAAACCTCATATTTTTCTGATTTTTCGTCTCCAATTTTGTTAATTTTTGTATTGATTTTTCTTGAGAGTTTTGAGAGTTCTGAGAGAAATTTAATGGTTAGTTCATTGTATTGATCGTTTTCACCTTCTTTTATAAAAACTTCGATCAAAACTTTGTTCTTAAGTTTCTTGAAACTTTTTTTAAGGGTATCTCTCGCATCTCTGGAAAGAATAGATTCTTCTCCATTCTCTGGCATATTTTCACCTTTATAATTGAGGAGACATGAACTATTTAAACTTTAAAAAATTAAACCAGATGACCGTACTCTCTGATAAATTCTTTGACTTCTTCGTGAATTTTTTGAGCAATATCAATTCCTTTTCCAGTTAATTTATATTTTCCCTTATCTTTTGCGATAAGATCACGAGAAACTAATTTTTTGATGGACATTCTGTAGGTTGACTTCAAAAATTTTACACGATCATTTTTTCTTTCGTTATCCAAGTTTTCTCCCTTGACTATTATCTTAGACTCAGGCAATCCATCCAAATTTTTCCTAAGAACTAAAAGTATTTTATTCATTTGCTTACTAAATTTCATACGAATCATA
>JBHIEG010000008.1:0-76199 GCA_046760505.1 Candidatus Hydrothermarchaeota archaeon | reverse complement strand
GCATTTCACGGAAAAGATCTCAACAAAGGCTGGGCATGGTTTGTCCAAGCGACTCGTAAGATAACTGATCGTGATTTCAAAGCCTTGACTCGAAGTTGAAAATAATTCTTAGCTCTCCAATTATTTAACTTTTATTTGTAAGAAACCTTTAATAAGTTTAAACTCGGATTAAATGTATCGAACCTATTTAATGAGTGGTCTCATGGTCTCGGTGGACAGGACCTTTCAAAATATCTTAAGAAGACTCCTCTATGAAGAAAAGATTCCCAGGAAATATGAGGGCACTGATAGACCAGGCGATGAGGATTTCAACAAACTGATCGGTCTTTTCAGGAAACTGTTCGAGGATGAAGCGTTAGATCCTTCGGATGAGTTTATGAAGGAGTTCGAGGTCGAAAAATGATAAAATCCATTTCTCTGAAGAACTTCAGGAGCTTCTCCGATGAATCCATAGAATTTATCGAGGGAAAAAATCTTATCTTTGGACCGGGGCACTCAGGCAAATCCTCCATCCTTCACGCCCTTTTCTATGGTCTAACCGGCTCTACGCTAGATGGTTTGGATCCAAAAGATTACGTGAGAGAGGGAGAAAGAGAGGCAGATATAGAGATCATATTTCTGGATAAAGATGATAACGAATATCTTGTCAGAAGAAAGATAGCCTCTAATAAGAGAACTAAGGAAGACGCACATCTATATCAAAATAATAAAGAAATAACTTCTGTAAAAAAAGAAGTAGACTCGAAAATAATGGATATACTTGGATTCAATGAAGACTACTTCATGAGAGCCATATTCATGAAGGAGGGAGATGTTTACGAGTATTTAACGAGCAAGAAGAAGTCTCAGGCTCTAGCGGAGATAGATAAACTCGTTAAAGCCCAGCGAGTGGATGAGATAAGCAGAGATCTGAAAAAACTTTCCAAGCAGTACGATACTCAAAGGAAAGAGCTGGCAAAAAAGATAGAAAAAGAAAAGATAAGACCGGAGTTCGACGAGGAAGAGGCTGAAAATAAAATAAAAGAACTGGAATCAAGGTTAAAAGATATAGAAGAAGAAAAAGAAGAACTAGAAGAGATCAGAAATAAATTAAGAACTCTTGAAAATCTAAAAATTAAAAAGGAAGATTTAGAAGAGAGAAGGGGTGAAGTAGCCTCAAAACTTGCCTCTTATCGAAAAGAATACGGAGATGATCCCGAGGCTATTATAGATTCTGAATTAAAAGAAAAAACATCTGAAAAAAATAGATTGGAAGAAGAAATAAAAGAAATCACCGCAGAGATCGGGAAGATCCAAGGAACAATCGAAAAAGAAGAAGAAGAGCTGGAAAGAATTAGAGAAGTTGATAAAACCGGGTTAAGACACTGTCCAACGTGCGAGCAGGTCTTAACTCCAGATCTGGTTAAAACCGTCATAAATAAGAAAGAAGAAAGGATACTTGAACTGGAGAATGAAAGATTTGAGGCTAAAACAAAGTTAGAAGAAAAAGAAAACCTTCTTATAGAAACAAACAGACGAATAAAGAAATTAGAGGACGATCTAAGAGCACTGGGCTCTATAAAAGAATCTTTAAATCAAATTAATAGAGAAATCGATGAAAATAAAAAGGAAATTGAGAAAATCGATGTCGATGTTACTTTAAACCTGAAAGAAATAGAAGATAAAATAAGTGATCTAGATTCTGAATACAATGTAAAATTAAGAGAAAAAATAAAATTAGAAACGCAGCTAGGTATTGAGTGGCTTGATATATCAGAATTGGAAGAGGACCTTAAAAAGGTAAAATATCTGGGCTTTATATGCGAAAAATTCGTTGAAGCTTGCAAAGAAACCGTTCAAGAGCTAAGAAAGGATATTTTTGAGAAAATGAGCAAGGAAGCCGAAGAGGTCTGGTCAAATTTCATGGAGGGAACGTGGAGCATAGAGTATGATGGTTTAGATCCTGAATTCATTCATGGAGCAGAAAAATTTCACGTTAGACAGCTATCTGGAAGTGAAAAGATTATATCGTTTATGGCTACTAGAGTAGCTCTCGCCAAAGCAGTTGGGAATCCGAACTTCTTTGTTATAGACGAGCCTGTAGAGCATTTAGATTCCAAAGATGCTGAGTTAATGATGCGTTTAATTCAGAAACTTGATATAAAGCAGGTCATCGTAACAACAAACAATGAGTTACTTGGAAAAGATGAGAATTGGGATCTAGTTTACAATATAAAGAAAAATGACTATTCTACAATAGAAAAATGATTCCCAAGAATTTAATCTTCGATTCAAATTTCTTCATAGCTCTAGATAATGTCAATCAATCTAAATACATACCAAAAATACCTGAGATTGTTAGATCAAGAGAAATAGAATGCTATGTTACAAAAGGAGTTCTTGAAGAACTCCATAGAATTGAAAAACTGATTAAACTGAAGTACCAAGTTAAAAAAGTTGATAGGAACTCAAGTTTATACAAAGAAGTTCGAGAAAAGGCAGTAAGAAATCGTTTGATCAAACCAGAGAGCGTTGTCGATCCGGAGGTAATATCTCTTGCAATAGAGTTACATAAAGAAAAGGGAAGCGTAGGGATTGTTACAAACGATGAAGGCATTAAAAACATGATTGAAAATTTAGCTGATTATATAGAGCACATAGAGCCTACTACATTTCTTGTATTTTTATACGGAGAAATAGACGATATAGAGTTCAAGAATGCCATAAAAGAGGTCAATCAATATTTTGTTAACTACAGAATAAGACGTGGAAGGGAAATCGACTATATCGTTAATCAGATAATAGATGGAGCTTTATCTGCCATAGATGAAATGAAGGCTTCTACCACGATTGAGAGAGTAGAGATTCCAGAATCTATTATTGAGAGCATTAACACGGCTGAAAAATGTAAAGAAGATCCTCTTAGACTGGAGGCGAAATGCGAAGAAATCTTAGAGCAAATACATGATTTTAAGGAAGAGCGTGTCACCAACTACGCAATTACATATCTAATAGACTATCGACTTTCCAATCTCAAAAATCATATGGAAAAGGGCGATATCTTGGGAGCATTAACGAATCTTGAGGCATGCCATAACCTAGTAGCCATTAAAGGCGGAGATAGAGAATTTTTTGATAACCTAAATCTCCTGAAAGGTTTCTTAAATTTAATAATTGGAAAGTACGAGAATGCGATTCAACTTTTTAAATATATAAGGACACCCTCTCCATTTCTTAGAGTTGGAGCCCTCATTTCAGGTATAATACTTAACGAGCCCATTGAAGGAATAAAAAAAGAGGAAATTGAAGAATTAGACAGATGGGCTGATGATTTCTGGTTCCTTGGAAACCAAGAATTATCTCTCGCGATACATGAAACGATATTCAAAGTATGTGGAGACGAAAGTAAAGAAAAACTGGCTAGAAAACTGCTGAATCGCTATAAAGTCATCAAAAAAGAAATTCCAGAACATACTTTACACGAAATCCAAGAGATTTTGGGAGATATTAGAGATCGTACTTTTGACAAAATAGACGAAAAAATCCTTTGCAAGGTTCCCACGCCGGTAAGTGAGGTTAACGATGTATTCTTACAAGAAATGGAAGTTTCTAAGATTTTAGACATGGGAGCGTTTAAAATGGCAATTGTTTGGAACGAGCCTCTCTCTTCTAGAATAGGAATCAAAATACCCGCAGATATTGATATAAGTAATGCCTTTTCCTTAAGGTTAAAGGCAGGAACTGTGAAAAAAATCTGGAGGGCGAGCATAGCAGATAAAAAACAGTTCGGCATCCGTGGAATAATAGAACTATCGGATGATACCTTGCTAGATATTAGATATAAGAGATTCTTGCTTGGACAGATGGGTTTTTGACCAGATAAATTAACGCTTTCACTTGTATACTCTTTTTCTGTGCTTAAAGGTGAAAATAACCTTATTCCCAGATATTTCATATATTATCCTATATTTTCCAATCCTAATACTCCAATAACCCTTGAAACGATAACTTAAAGGCTTCCCTTTTTTTGGATCTTCTAAAACTTTTTCAATGACTTTTTCTAAAATAATGTTAGAAAAGAATATTCATCAGCCATATTTCTAAAACAGTATTAGAATTCTAATATAATGTTAGAAAACTATATGTATCATAGCCCTCTCTAATATTGTATTAGAAGGTTGTCTCATGAGCGAAAAAGATGACTTATTGGCTGCAAGATCTTGATGGAAGAAGTTTTAGAGGAAATGAGGAAAGTTGGCGTTGAGATTTGAGGAAATAAGTCCTGATCTAATTGAAAATGTCTTTAGTGATGGTCTTATTCTCTATAAAAGGCCAGACAACGAGCCTATTTTACCAGCAGCAAGTTCTGGATTCTCCCCCATGTTGCTGTACTCATTTGACCTAACAAATCTTCAAAAGAAAGAGAAGATGCAGTTTAATCGTAAACTCTATGGCATTAAATTCAAAAAGGGAGGGAAGGAATACGACTACAAGGGTCTAATAGATCGAAAAGGCGGAAAAAAACTTGGTAGTGGCGTTATAATGGTACCTGCCTCATCTGAGAATGATTTTGATGAATTTTTTACCAGTCAAAACGTTTCGTTTAACAAAAGGGCAGTGATACTATTGGCTTTTTAGTTAAATCTTCTTTTACTTTTCCTCTCCCGTAAGTATTCCCGATAAAATATGATCGAAAAGAAGAGCAAAAACCGAATAAAATTAGTGCAAATTAATATTTTTCTAATTCTTTGAAAATCCATTCGTTCCTCTCTTTTATCTCTCTAACTAGTTTTTCAAAATCCTTATCGTTCTTCACTTTCCTTTCTTTTTTTATCATTTTTCCTTCCGCCTATGATATTGTTTCTAGCAAAACTATAAAAAATTTTCTTTTATAAATTCCTTAATTTCTTTCTCACCAATTTCCCCCTTTGCTACATCCAAAACAAAATTTTTTACTTTCTCATCCGAATAAAAGCTAAAAACATTGGTGTCAGCTCCATTTAAAGCTAAAAACACGAGCATCGACAAAAGGGCAGCCTTTTGTTACCATTAACAAATGGATGTCTCCTACCTGCTATCTGATAGAGTAAGAAACCTGCTTTGTCTTCTAAAGTTTCGTATTTTTTCTTTTTAATTTCATAGCAAATATAGTCAATATCCGGTTCATATCTGATTCCCTCGTTGGCAGCTATTCTATGGACAACTTTAAGTCCCTTGGAAGTAAAATAAATGAAATCCTCTTCTATGGTAAAACATTCTGCCATTTCTATGAATAGTTTAGATATAGCAGTCTTTGCGCGTTTGTACACGTTGCTGATCTTTTCTTTAATTGGTCTCTTTCTATTTTTCATTCTACTACCATCCCATTTATGGAGCATCATCCTTTCGGGAGGACTTACTGACCGATGATTATTTGTTATGATGATATATTGAAATCTTTTCATAAATCAAAAGATAAAAGCAAAATAAGGAAGATAACATGAACGATCTAAAAAGAGTGGTTGATCGTTACATGAATAGAGTTCCTGAAGTTAAGAATTACTGTGATCGGTGCTTAAAGACAGAGAGATGGAACGGAAATGTTATTTTAATGATTGTTGACGCTGCTTTCACTTCTATAGGGTTAAACTATTTCAAGACGGTAGTTCCCAAGGTCAATGAGTTTGATAAAGTATTCTTAAAAACCGGTAAAATAAAAAGCCTGGAGGATCTTGCGTCTGCGAATACTGATGATCTCATGAAAGTATGGAAGAATAGAAGATCCTGGGAAGCTGCTAAATCAATTGCATCTCGCTTGATAAGTCTTAAGAGGGAAAAGAATCTGGAAACAGATGCTCATGCATTAATTGAGTGGGCAAATAACGCGGAATTAGAAAACTGGAAGGAAGATTTGATTGGAAGAATAAAAGGCGTCGGCATAAATACATTTCAGTATCTAAGAATGATGGGCGGCGTGGATACGGTTATGCCTGACAAGATAGTAAAGAGAGTTATAGAGAGAATTCTGAAAGAATCCAATACGCAGATGCCCATTCAGAATGACCTTGCATTTATAAAAACCGTGCATGAGATCGCTGAAAAAACAGGTTATAGAGCCATTGAACTCTGCTGGATGACTTGGCTGATACAATCAAAGGCAGGTATAAAGTACTCGGAAATCCTGTCCAAGATCTAATAGTGCTCTGGAGAACCATGATCTTAGATTGAAGAGCCTACTATCCTAAAGAGAGAGGTGAACATATACCTTACCTACTTCCTTACAAAATTCTTTTATTCCTTTTTCCTTTAGTTTTTTTAAATCTTTGAAATTATCAATGGTACCTTCTTCGAAGAATCTCTCTCCACAGTCTTGAGAGTTCTGCATTCATCTCAACGAGAACTATATCGCTGTTGATTTTGATTTCCTCTTTTGTGGATAGGATTGAAGAAATGTTAATGTAACTCTTCTCATCAAATTTGAAACAAAGTTTCGATTGAAGAATTTATTTCTTCATTATCTCCTTCCCGATTCTAACAGCCTCTAAATAAACCTCATCAGACATCCTGAAGTTAGACATTACCAAATCTCGCAAGCATTTGAGATATTCATCGTAATCGAGTATGCCTTCTTTTAGCGCTCTCAAAAGAACATAAATCGTTCCCCTTGGCATTAAACCCAAAACCTTAGCAGCAAGTCTAGCGTGGGTTTGATCAGCTAGGATATCCAGATTTCTTTCAAGGGCTAGAGAGATTGCCTCTGCCTCGCCCTTGTCTATTCCAAATTCTTCCAGATCTTTTGGGTTCTCGACTCTCTCAACTTTTATCCAGCCCTCTTCCATACATTTCTCCAATAAAAAAGCGTCTGGAGAGCCAAGCTTTTTTCCCTTATCTACAACCTCAGTTTTAACTTCTTCAGGAATCAGGATTATTTCAAAAAACTCCTTCAACAAGTTCAGTTTCCCTATTTTAGCCAGATATATCAAGGGTGTGGAATTAGAGACGATCATTAAATGGCCTCAAAATCCTCTCTGAGATCCTCTAGCTTATACTGAAAAGGAATTTCTTTTCTAGCGGCTATGTCTAACATTTCTCTCAGAGATAGACCAGCGATCCTTGCAGCCTTCCATATGGTTATTTTAGCCTCTTTATATTGATTTAAGGCATGCTCTATTTTCCATTCTTTGATCGCGTCCACCAAAAGTCTCCTTATAACTGCCGATTTGTCCAATTTCTCAATCTCGGATATTTTTTTTATTTCTTCAGCAATCTCATCAGATACTCTTGTGGTTATTGTGACACCCATTTCCCTCACGTATTAAATTGACATCATTTTAATACAAATACCTTTTGATATTAAGATGAAGGAAAGTAGAATGGTTTTTTCCTCCATAAAGGACTCTCTCACCACAGTCTTGAGAGTTCTGCATTCATCTCAACAAGAACTAGCATCTATAGTTTGTTCTGCATGGCGATCACTAACTCTTTGGGAATCATGAAATCTATTCCGGGTCTTTTTACTACTTTCCCGTCAGAATTTAATACATTTAAATTTAGAACAAGGAAGTCATCTTTGAAGTAGAATTTATTGACCCTGTAGAGCGTTTTTCTATTTCTTGTCACGACTTCTATATCCAAATTTTGTCACTCCTTTTACCTGTCTACAATGAGACTGTGTTTAACGTATAAAAGCATATCCTTTGTTCCAAAAAATGGTTGGCAAGTAGGAGAAAAAGATGCTTTCATGGTGTTCATCGCTTAATTGAATTTCAGGCAAACAAATATATACATCTTAGCTACATGTAAAAATTAAATGCATCTTTTGGAGGAATGAAATGAAACATATTCAGACTGAAATAAGTGAAAAAGATTACACCAGGTTCAAACACATGCTCAAAAAAGAAGGAAAAACCATAAAACAGGGAGTAAGGGAAGCAATCGAGATATTCATGAAAATGCACGAAGAATCCGTGGAAAAAGATCCTGTATTCAATATAATAGGAAGTTTTAAAACAAAAGAAGGAGACTGGAGTAGGAGAGAAGATTGGAGAACTCCCAGATGATATATTACATAGATACAGGAGCTTTAATAGCCCTTAGCGATAAAAATGATCGAATGCACGAAACTGCAAAGACGTACTTCATCGATTCGGTAAATGAAGGAATAAGATACGTGGTAGGTAAACCTGTTCTCATCGAGTATATAGACGGTGTTACGCAGCGCATAGGAAAGAAAAAGGGAATAGAAGAACTAAAAAACATTTTGAGTAGTAAAATAATAAGAATTGAGATAGAAACAAAAAGCGACTGGGAAAAAGGCCTAGAATATTATAACAAATACAAGGATATTGACGTTGATTTAACGGATTCGATAAGTTTTGCCATCATGGAAAGACTTGGTTTAAAAGTTGTTTTTGGTTTTGATTCTCGCTTCGAGGTTCATGATTTTGCCTTAGTCCCTTGATTTGTTCAAAAAATCAGTCGCGAATAAAGCATAGATCTTGGCAGCATTTATGACCTGTTCGATTTCCACGTATTCATTTGCTGTATGCGCCTGATTGGCGCTTCCCGGTCCAAATACTATGGGAGTTATTCCTTTTTCATAGGCAAACCTAGCATCTGTAAAGCCAAAAATTCCCTTGATTCTTGGCTCTTTATTTGTTATGTCTTTTATAATTTTTTTAAGTCTCAAAACAGGCTCAGAATCTTTTTCGATTTCAAATGGCTTTGCATGTAAGAAGTATTCGATGGAACATTCTTCACCTTTCAGATTTTCTATTATTTCTTTTTTTACCTCTTCTATATCCTCTCCCGGGATGATTCTTCTGTCGATTTCTATTTCACAGTAATCCGGCACTACATTTACCTTTGTTCCGCCTCTTATCTTTCCGACATTTATGGTTGGTTTTCCGAGTAAAGGATGGCTCTTTTTATATTCAATTTCGCTTAACGCTTTAATTATAGAAGATGCCCTTTCAATAGCGTTTATTCCCTTCTCAGGAAGGGATGCATGAGCCGATTTTCCTTTAACTCCTATTCTGATCCAGAGAACACCTTTCTCAGCGGTTACGATATCGAGTTTGGTGGGCTCTCCAACCAGGCATAAATCCGCGTTAACCATATTTCTTTTCATGAGATATCCTAAACCATCCATGCCTCCTATTTCTTCGTCTACACTTGCTATAAATATGAGATTTCCTTTTATTTCAATATCAGAATCTGCTATGCTTTCCATAGCAGATATCATAGCTGCCAGGCCTCCTTTCATATCTGAAGAGCCTCTTCCATACACGCGTTTATTTTTTATAACTGCTTGGAAAGGATCTGTTTCCCATCCATTTCCGGGAGGAACAACATCAACGTGTCCATTAAGCAGTAAGGTTGGCTTTTCCTTAATTCCTTCGATTTTGGCGATTAAATTTTGCTTCCTATTTACCTCGACTATCTCACTTTTTATTTCGTAGGGCTCAAGAAAACTTTGAATTTCCTGAATTATCTCCCTGTAATTTTCACCTGGAGGATTTTCGGTTGGAATTTCAATCAGTTTTTTCATGTAATCGATCGTTTTTTCTTCATCTATATCCAGCATGAGATCACCAGTAATACTTCAACAAAGTATATATGGTAAATGTCATCTCTTCTTTATGGGAAGGTAATGAAACTGAAGAACCTTTTGTTCTTATCTGCCATGAAAAAGCAGGTAAAAATCTATGGTGTTCCTTTTACAGCAGGCTGGCTTATATCTTTAGGAAATGAAGTGGTGGAGAAGCTAGAAGAGGAGCGCTTTGAGAACATAAGAGAATTTCAATCAGAAACCTTAAAAGGGAAGACAAATTTCTGCAAATACGAGGGGGCACCGGTTGTTGAAAATAATATCTTTTATTTAAGAAAATGTCCATTTGAAGAAAACGGCTCTAACTCGCATAAGGAATTTGAACCTTTCTTGGATATTATCAAAAAGGTCACGAAATACCACAACGACAGCGGGGGTTTTTCTGCCTCTCCTTTCTGTATCTACCATCAAAGCTGGAGAGATGCTCTTGCAAAGAAAACCAAAATCGGAACCAAATCACTTGAAATTAAACAGTTAGCATGCAGATTTGGTATCACGGGTGATGTTCATCTCGCAAGTAAGAATATTGAGTCACTGGGACTTGACCCCAAAAAAATAGAGGCCGCGCTCCAAGATTATGTTTGTGCCTACCACGTTTCCTAGAGGGTTAGTCTGACATATAAAATAAATACTTCTTCAAACAAAAGAATATATGGAGATTTCTATGGATGATCTTACCGAAGTAATGCTTAGATCTGCTTTGGACATGGCCGAAGTTTTGAATGCAGACGCAGTGTTAGCATTCGTTGATAATGAAAGAATTTTAAACCTAATCGACGAGATATACAAGAATAGGATAATCATAGCAACTTCAAAGGAAAATTTGTTTAAACATGCGGGTGAAAAAGGTTACAAAGCCATTAAATTATCATTCGTCAAGATGGATTCTTTTGCAAGGATAGAAAAGGTACTGGCCATGGCCAATTCTTTTGGATATCTCAATGAGGGTGACACGGTAGTACTAGTTTATAACGAATCGGATGATATGGATACCATTCAGGTAAGAAAAATAAGAAGCAGCGATATGACCGAATTTTACAGATTATTAACAAACATGAAGGGAATAGACCATGCAGTCTTCGATGCCATACTTGAGACCGCCATAGAATTGGGCAGAGAGGGAAGAGATGGACAGAGAGTTGGAGCACTATTTGTCCTTGGAGATGCGGAGGATGTGTTAAAAAGATCAACTCAACTCTCCTACAATCCATTTGAACGTCATCCGCTTACAATCTATGACAAACAGATGAAGGAGATGCTTAAAGAGTACTCTCGTCTCGATGGAGCCTTCGTAATCTCAGGGAAGGGAGAAGTACTTGCTGCTCACAGGCTTCTTGAGATATCCAAGGAGGATCTTGAAATCCCAAAAGGACTGGGAGCAAGACATACTGCAGCAGCTTCGATTACAAAACTTACAGATGCGATAGCAATCGTGGTATCAAAGAGCAGCGGATTGATAAGGATATTTAAGGATGGAAGGATAATATTTGAGATAGATCCTCATAAATCGTAGTCTCTCTTTCTCTGTTCCAGAATTTTTCTGGCAATTTCTTTAAGCGTCTGGGTCTTGGTTGCATTCCTGTTAACCATTACCCTTCCGCTTTTCTCCCACCAAGACCTTGGATATCTTTTATCCTCCTCTACAATAGGATCCAATCCCAGTTTGATGCATGCTTCTTTAATTTCTGATACTTTAGGATCAGGAACCGCAATATTTTTGGGTATACGTCTGCCTTCTTTCCTCGTTTTATTATAGTCCAAGTAAACAGGCCAAACTATCATCTTATTCATTGTTTTAACCAAGATATCGTAAATTTGATAAACGTTTCTATGCCATTAAGTTCTCATGGAAGGTCTAACATTAGTTGTAGGTGTCGTTCTCATATTATTGGCTTTCTTAGCAATAAAGGCACTCATTGAAGTTTTGAGCATGATTAAAACAGTTGTTGTGAATACGGTGGTAGGCCTGCTTGCACTGTTTCTACTCAATCTCATCGGCTTTCATATACCAATCAAGCTCTGGACTCTGGTAGTCACCGCTATATTCGGCTTGGTCGGAGTTGGAGTACTACTAGTACTCAGTTTCTTTCACGTAATTTAAAGGAGATAGTAAATGAAAAAGAATAGGGCAGATCTGCACACGCACTCGATACTGAGCGATGGAGAGCTATTACCAAGCGAACTTTCGAGAAGAGCATTCATGCTAGGTCACTGGGCAATAGCAATTACAGATCACGTTGATTTTTCAAATATGGAGTACGTGATTGAGAAAACTTTAAAAGGCACGCAAAGGCTTTCTCAATTCGTTGAGATTGAGGTAATTCCTGGCGTAGAGATAACCCACGTACCTCCTGAAACCATTCCAAAGCTCGTGAAGAAAGCGAGAAAACTTGGTGCCAAGCTGATAATAGTTCATGGAGAAACAATCGTCGAGCCTGTAGAAAAAAACACCAATAAAATGGCTTTGAGATCTGATATCGATATACTTGCACACCCGGGTTTACTTACGTATGAAGAAATGGAAATGGCAAAAGATAATGGTGTATTCATAGAATTAACTTCTAGGAGAGGACATTCGATCACGAATGGCCATATTGCAAAGTTAGCAAGTGATTTAGGAGCCAAACTCTTGGTGAACACCGATGCTCATTCTCCGGAGGATCTAATAGATCACGATATCGCGATGAATGTAGCTATGGGAAGCGGATTGGGTGAGAAGGAAGCCTATGAAGTGGTAGTTGAGAATCCAAAAATACTTCTGGAAAAAATAATCTAATTGTAACATATGCCGAAATTTCGATAAAAGGACGGGGCAATAACTATAGGTAACTAGAGATCAGTAGGGAAACTAATCTTTCTTCTTTACGGAATAAGTTTCTCCTGGTGCGAGTAGTACCACCTCTACTTCGGGTACCAAAGATTTTACACAGCGAGAGAAATGTTCTGGATCTTGTGTTATCAGCGGAAAGGTATTGTAGTGCATTGGTATTACAACCTTCGGTCTTATCAGTTCCGAGGCCATTGCCGCTTCCCTCGGTCCCATCGTGAATCTGTCTCCTATAGGTAGCAGGGCTACATCAGGTTTGTATACCTCACCAATCAGCTGCATGTCAGAGAAGAGGGATGTATCACCGGCATGATAGATTCTTAAATCATCAATAGTGATTACAAAACCGCATGAATGTCCTCCCGGAAGATTTGCGTCAACTATATCAGAGGAATGTTTAGCCTCCGTCATGGTTATTTCTATGTCATCGATACGTATGGTTCCCCCGATATTCATGGGTTCTACCTTCTCTATCCCCTTCTTGTTTGCAAAAACCGCTACCTCATAGATGCCAACGAGCGTGGAGTTGTGCCTTTTTGCAATTTCTATTGAATCACCTAAATGATCTCCGTGTCCATGTGTAACACATACGATGTCTGCCCTGTCTATTTCTTCTAAACTCACTCTTGCTTTGGGATTGCCGGTTAGGAAAGGATCTATGATGATCGTGGTTTTGTTCGATATCCTAAAACCCGCATGTCCCAACCACTGGATCTTGACCATCTCTCCACCCCAAAAACTATTGTGATAATATATTGCTCGCTCTACGACTATAGGCAGGAAGCCATACTTATAATCTTCCAAATGTATATTACAATTATATTTGCAATACTTAAGATTTGCCTAGTGTTGCGTTTAAGGTTGCGAGCATCTCCTTGGTTTTTCCGAGTTCTTCTCCGTAGCCCGTCCAGTTGCCTTTTTTCAAGTACTCTTCAGCCTTATTAAAGTGGTAAAGAGCTTTTGCAACCATTTCTTTTATTGTAAAGGCTTCAGATATTTCCTTCGTGGCTACTCTTTTTCCAAACATCTTGTTCAAGGCTTCTGCTAAGTTTTCTTCCATAACAACCTTCATGGCGAAAGAAAGAATTACTCTTTTAAGCTCTGGAAGTTCTCCTTTTTCGGATCTTATGTACAGGGGCTCCACATAAATGATGGATTTTTCTATGGGTATAGCAAGTAAATTGCCCCTTATCACCCTAGAACCTCTCTGACTCCACAGGGATATCTGCTTGGAAATCTCAGGATCTTGATCAATTCTAGCCTCAATTTGAAATGGACCGTATATCAATTCTCCCTTTGGAAACCTGAATAAAACCAGTTCACCGTATTTAGGTGGATCGCATCTGGCTCCTATCCATGCAATCATGTTGTCCTTCTTGAGAGGAGTGTAGGGTATCATGAGCAAAAACTCTTCTCTCTTTTCCTCAGGCAGTTTCATGATTATGTAGTATGGAGTCATTGTTTGCGCTTTCTCTTCGTATACTTCCTTGGGTATGATCCACATGTCTTCTTTGTTGTAAAAAACCTGAGGATCTTTCATGTGATATGAGCCGTACATCTCCACTTGAATTGAGAAAAGGTCTTCTGGATACCTGATATGTTTTTTAATCTCATCAGGCATTTCATCGAAGGATTTGAATGTATCTGGGAACATTCTAGAGTAGGTTTTTATTATGGGATCATTTGTGTCTACGATGTAGAATGTTACGTTACCATTGTATGCATCAATTACGGCCTTTACTGAGTTTCTTATGTAGTTTATTCTTCCATTAAGCTCTGAATATGGATATCTATCTGTTACCGTATAGGCGTCTATGATCCAGTAGATTTTTCCCTCCGAAATTACAACGTAGGGGTCGCGATCATACATTAGATACGGAGCTATCTCGGATGTTCTCTCCCTGATGTTTCTGTAGAACATGATTCTGCTTTCTGGGGTGATGTATTCACTTATGAAGAGTTCAAAATCACCGAATCTGAGAGTCATGGCTAGTTTTTTAAAGAAAGAGCCAAATTTTACTCCGCCTTTTCCTCCATAAGTAGTGTATACGTTTTCTTCTCCCTTGGGGTAGTCGAACTCCTTGATATTTCCTCTGACAATTACATAATCGTCGGTTCTTTCACCGTAGTATATCTCAGGTCTTTTGAGTTTTACGTCATCTGTTCTTGAGACCGGTGGAATATCTCTTATTATTAACTCAGGTAACCCTTCCTCGGTTGCTATATTTATAGGACTCATAACGACTCCGTAGCCGTGAGTGAAAACAGAGTGCTGATTTACCCATGTTCTTGCTCTTGGATCTAATTTCTCTGGTAGGAGTTCCCTTGCAGAGAGAACAACCTGCCTGTAATTTCCGTCTATTTCGTATCTGTCTATGTCAATATCATGAAATTCGTAGTAGAGCCTTATTTCCTGTATCTGGCCATAAGTTGCCTTTAGAGGTCTATGATCCCAGAGCCTTATGTTTTCTATCGTACCCTTGTTTTTCTCGATATCTTCTAAGGTTAGATTTGCTGTCGCCGGAAAAGGTTTTTCTCTAACCTTATCAAGGCCGTAAGCAAGATTTGTGTACTTTATGTTGTTTTCGATGTAGGGAGATTCCAATGCAAGTTCATTGGGCTCTACCTTAAATTTTTGCACGACTCCGGGGAGTATTAAGAGACCGAGAATAAAAATAATGAGGAGTGGCAACACTCCAATTAGTGGAAGAGTTTTTCTCCTGAATCTGGAGCCCAAAAATATACAGATTGCTCCGAATATACACGTAACTGTGAGCAGAGTTAGAACCGGGAGTTTTATATGTACATCCGTGTAACCAGCACCAAAAACAACTCCGCTTGTAGAATAAAGGATTTCATAACGGTTTAGGTAGAATCTGAGTGCCAGCAATAAAAAGACGAGACCCCCCAAGATGTAGTGATTAACCATTAACTCGGGGGTTTGTTCGGGCAGATATTCAAAAGGAATCCTCTGATTGTAAAAGGGAACCAGAAAAACAATTGCAAGAGAGCATACAGCGCTGTAAAAGAGGAGATTCCAAGCAAACCAGTAGAAAGGGAGGGAAAAAATGTAGAAGCCGATATCCCGGTTAAAAAGAGGGTCACTGACTCCGAACGGAACCTGATTAAAATAGAGAAGAGCAGTTTTCCAAGCGGATGAGGCAATGATTCCTACGATCAGGCTAAAAACACCTATTCCGGCGTAAATCATTTTGCTACTTTTTTTGTCAGTTATTTCGGGGATTTCGTATTTTTTCATCGCCCTATCCATAAGATAAAAGTTTATCGAGATGAAAGTAAAGAAAAATGTGGCAACGATAATCGCAATGGCTAACTTCGTCGAAAGGATTGTCCAGTAAACAGAAGAATAGTTTACCGAAGAAAACCAGAGCCATTCGGGATATATCTTGATGAAAGAAATTATGAATATTACACCTAATAGTGGTGAGATAATTGTTAAATGTTTGAAGATGTTGAATGCTTTCATCTCATAATAAATCTCTCGACTTGTATATGAATTATTTGTTTGATATCGTAATCTTTAATACCTGGGTTATATGTTCAAAATGGATTGAAGCAATGGCAAATCTTATAATCTCTTGAAGGACATTTTAAGTTAGATTTTTATGTATGAGGAGAAACCCGAAGAGAGACTTGTAATACTGCCGATGACGGATGACAATGCAAAGAAGATCTCTCAAACCCTTGCAAATGTTACATCAAGAAAGATCTTGGAACTATTGTGCAAGGAGCCTCTATCCCTGACAGAGATCTCTGAGAAACTTGAAATCGGATTGCCCACCTTGCACTACAACATAGAGAGGCTTTTGGAAAGCGGTTTAATAAAGGTTAAGGATATAAAATACAGCAAGAAGGGCAGGGAAATAAAGATATATGAACCTACAAATAAATTCATCATTATTACTCCCGTAGGAGAAGAAAAAACGAGAATTTTTTTGAAACAAGCTTTATTTGCAATTTACTTTTTACTGAGTGCATCTTTCGTTGGTTACATATTTCAGAAACTCTATTATCGCTTTACATATGGAATAGAGCCACAGTTCGCAATTGAAGCAGAGAGAGCAGCAAAAGCGCCAGTGATGGAGGAAAAAGCCATGATAGTGAGGCATATAGAACCTAACATATTTATATGGTTTGTATTCGGGGCGTTGTTTGCCCTATTACTGATTTTCATTTGGAGAAAGGTAAATCTAATGAATTTAAGAAAATCAACCTAGATCTATAACTTTTCCATAGCCACAAATTCTTAGCTGACCGAATGGGAGTTCAGGTCTGGTTAGGAATAATGGCTCACCTATCTCGGTTACAACGGGTTTTTCTGCTTGCAGTTCAATCTCAGCTTCTTTACCCGGCTTGATTTCTTCCTTCAATTTTACGATGACCGGGATAAATTGAAGTCCTATGGAAAGATGGAGTCTCTGACCATTTTCTACACTCCCTTTATAGAAGTCAAAGACCCTCAAATTGCATTTTATTTCTTTGGAGACGCTCAAAGATTCCGGCTCGCATAAAACTGTTCCTCTGGGAATCTCCCAGGGATTTATTTCTTTAAAACCTATTCCAACCCTGTCACCGGCCTTTGCCTCGTTTAATTCAACTCCGTAAGATTGAATTGATCTTATAAAAATCTCTTTTTCCAGCGGTAGAGCCTGAACAGTCTTGTGTACACCTACTTTTCCCCTTTTTATTGTTCCAGTAGCGACTGTATTTGCTTTTACTTCAAAAGCATGGTCAACAGGCATTTTAAAAGGCCCATCTTTTCTTTCAGGCGTCTCAATTTTCAGTAACTCGTTTTTTATCTCCTCAAATCCCGTGTTTATTACTGTGGATGTTTCTATCATGGGAAATCTTTCTAGTGAAGTTCCCCTGACCATATCTTCGATTCCCCTTTCTAATTTTTTGAGCGTGGAAGAGTCACAGAGGTCTACTTTCGTCAGCGCTATGACGCCAAGATCTATGTTCAGAGAATCCAATATCAGTATGTGTTCTCCAGTCATTGCGGTTAAACCATCTACCGCTGATATCACAAGAATTCCAGCATCTATTATGCTTGCAACCTGGAGAGCAGGCTGGATCTTTTCGGGATCTCCAGGGACGTCTACCAGTTCAACAGTTCTTTCTCCCATCCTGAAACTATAAAATGCTATATCTGTTGCTGTGCCTTCCCTTTGGGATAGTTTTTTTGCTATGGTTGTTTTCCCGTGATTATAGCTACCAAAAATTCCAACGTGAAGGATAGACATGGTTAGTCCTTGGAGTAGTAGTATCTTATCATCGCATTTAAAATTTCTCGATCAACGTTTATTCTTTCAGGAATGCTTTTTTCTTCCAATTTTTCTCTTCTGTTAAAAGATATTTCAAGATTGTATATTTTCTTGCCGATTCTTTCCAAATCAATTGCTTTGTATGAGAATCCTGTTACCGCGTTCAGTATGCGAGCATGGATGTCTCCTACAAAGTGTCCGTATGCTCTTTCCGCGAATGAACATATAACCATTGAATCTCTAATGGCTCCCGCATACTGAGATCTTTTTACTGCGAACACGATTTCCTCAGGAGAAAGATCTTTTAGCAAGCCCACATATTCTACCGTGGGTCTAAAATCGTGGTGACTCGATCCTCTAACCGATGTAAGGTATCCCAGTGCTATGCTTAAAAGCGTTGGAGAGTGCCCCGGCAACTCTAGACCCCCAACTTGCATTGCATATTCTCTGCAGTCTTTCTTTTCCGAAAAAATCTTTGAACCTTCTGCTAGAATATCACCTATTTCATTTCTGAAGGCAATTTTCTCAATTAGATCCTCAATAGGCTCCTCTTTTCCAGCGAATTCATAGTAACATGCTATGGTAACACCACAGGATATGGTGTCAATTCCATATCTGTTGCACAGATGATTCGCGCTTAATATCGATTTTTTGGATAGATTGTTCAATAAAGATCCAAATGCATAAATTGTTTCATATTCTGGACCATCACAAATTATTTCATCAATTTTTACGGTTTTACCACAGGCTATAGGACACATGGGGCAGGATCTAGTTTTTATTTTTAAATTCTTGAATTCATCCCCAGAAATTTCTTCAAAGTCTTTCAGTTTGAAATTCTTCCAATTATTGGTGGGAAGTAAGTTCCTCTCATTGAGATACTCTACGAGCATTGGGGTTCCGTACTTTTTCAATCCTTCTAATTCCGAGATTTTTTCTTTGAACTCTTCATTGATACTGGATATTTCTTCGTAATCGGCTACATAAATCTCTCTGTCTCCCCTTGCAAGAATTGCTTTGAGGTTTTTTGAACCAAAAACCGAGCCCAAACCCCCTCTTCCAAAAAATCTGTTCTTTGATACCACATTAGCATACTTTACAAGGTTTTCTCCCGCTATACCGATGCAGATACTTTTGAAATCTCCAAAATCTTTCTTAATAGAATCCTGAGTTTCATAGGTGTCGAGACCCCAGTAGTCTGTTGAAAGTATTTCTATGCTCTCATCTTCTATTACAATTATTTTTGGCTCCTTTGCCCTGCCCTTTATTAAGATTCCATCATAGCCTGCTCTCTTTAATTCAGGACCGAAGTCTCCTCCGGAGTATGAGTCGAAGAATGTGCTTGTTAAAGGGGACTTTGATGCCAGGCAATACTTGCTTGCCATCGGCACCCTTGTTCCATTCACAGGTCCAGTAAAAATTGAAATCAAATTCTCAGGAGAAAGAGGATCTGTATTTGGTATTAATTCTTCATAAAGGATCTTGACAGCAAAGCCGTTTCCTCCAATAAAGTTGTAGGCGGTTTCACTATCTATTTCTTGGACCTTTACATTTTCTCTCGTCAAATCTATCCTTGCAATTTTTCCTGAGTATCCCATCGGCTTCATGCAATCTTCCCGGAATTTTTTGTTTTTCGATTTTTAAATTAATCATTCGTGATGATTAAAACGATATTCGTTCCATTTTTCGTTATTTAATGAAATTTCAAGCTCTGTTGGACTTAATACAGGATACTTAAATGTCTCGGCATCGTCTATCACGATTCTGGGACAGGCGACTACCACGTAAGCATCTAAGTTGAAAATTAGTTTCGAGTTGTTGATATCATCCATAAGTATGATGTATGCGTCCTTTCCTTTCTTTTTCAACCTTTCACATATATGTTTAGCGTATTCAAGCCGGAATTGTCCGGGTTTGCTGCTCACTATAATACCGAATGAGTTTGCATCCATCGCACTTACGATTCTGCCCCATCTTTTTCTCAGAATTTTTTCTTTTAACTCATCCATAGATGTAATCTTTGATGTATAGGGGTCGATTGAGTATACAGGTTTATCAGTTGAGAGAGAAACTCCAAGCGGATGGAAGTTTCCTGTGCCAACGTAGAATATGCAATCTATTCTATCCAAAATTTTCTCGACATGCCTGTAATAACAGCCGAGAACCTGACCATCGTATACTATTTTTTCGTGTCCTCTCGCGCTTGGTATATAAACAGAAATACCTCTATCCTCCAATTTTTTCTTAATAAGAGGAAGGGATTTAACGTGCTGAACATTTGATATGAGCGCAACTCTCTTTTTGTCAAGCTTATTCATTTTTTTCTCAATTAATTCAGCGATTCTAGTATCTAACTTTAAATCCAATTCGTAGAAGATTACGGGCACCTCACAATCCAGTCCCATGTTTACATGACCTATGTGCAATATGGCATCTACACCTGAGATTTTTGCATCGTTGATTCTCAGATCGCATGCACCGTAGCATGAATCTCCAGAGATTATAACATCTTTCCCCAGATCATTCAATTTTTTAGCTATTTCCGGACCTTTCCTCTTTAAACCTTCCGGAAGCTGTAGGAAAATCGATCTGTAGTTCTTAACGAGTTCGCAGATGTTTTTGATGTCTTGATCAGATATCATGGTTATACCTCCACTTGCATAAAGTCTCTGGCAATCAAAACATTGTCGAATATGAGTCCGACATATTTCTCTAAATCATATTGGGAGAGATTTTTGTGGCTAATATGTGTAAATATTGCTTTTTCAGGATCTAATTCTTTAGTAAGCCTTATGGTATCTTCTAAACGGAGATGGATTGTTGGAAAATGTTCTTTATAAAATGTTGCCTCTATGAGAAGTAAATCAGCCTTTTTCATGGTGTACAGTGATTCTTCGTCCAACTTATAACCTGTGTCCCCTGAATACACAAACTCAGAACCATCATAAATTTTTATGCCCACTGACGTTAGAGGGCTTGATGTATGGATCACAGGAAAGAGTTTTACCTCTACATCCCCTATGTTGAATTTCTGAAAGATCTTGATGGGATTTGGATCGATTCTGTTCTCCTCTATCATGTATCCAAAATATCCTAGCAAATAATCCAAAACATCCTTGGTGGCATAAAGAGGTATTTTTTCACCGATAATATCTCCAAGACCGCCAATATGATCAAAGTGCATATGGGTAGCGATTATCGCATCTGGCATTTTTGGGTACTCAAGTAACTGGAACCGGATATCAGGATTTGGATCTACAAGAATATTTTTATCCCCTGTTTCAACAATGAATCCGGATCTAAGGCGTTTTAAACCACTAATACAATTTTTGCACTGACAGTTTATTTTTGGCGTTCCATGTGTAGATCCACTACCAAGTATGGTTATTTTCATTTTTTCCCTAAACAGTTGACTACTCAATAAGTGTAACTTTACCGTCCTTCACATCAATTCTGATTAATGTCTTGACATCTATTCCTGTAGATTTTTTCACTTCTCTTACTCCTTCTCCTCTCTCGAATACGGTTATAACGTCCGTGATAATCGCTCCTATTTGTTTTAATGCGGATATAACTGAGGTTAATGTGCCACCCGTGCTTATTACATCATCAACAATCAAAATACGATCTCCTTCCATTACACCATTTATGTACAGTTCTCCCTTACTGTATCCAGTCACTTGATGAACAGCCACTTCTCCTGCGAGACCATATTTCCTTTTTCTAACTATCACCAATGGCAGATCTGTCATGAGAGATAGGGTTGTAGCCAGATGTATACCCATGGCTTCTATTGTGAGTATTTTATCCACGTTCAGGTCAACCGTATTTATTATGTATGTTGAAGCCTCTCTAAGCACCTCGGGCTCCACTAGGGGTATGCCATCTGTTATCGGATGGACGAAATATTCATATTCACCTTTTTTTATCACGGGTATGTTTTTCAAACTCTCCTTTAATTTTTCCAGCATAATTATCCCAGAATTTTTTCTAATGTCTCCAAAAAATCGTCTATATGTTCTTTTTTTACGTGGGGCATTATGACAATTCTTATACAGGGTGGTTTCCTGGTTCTAGATACGATCCATCCCTCCTTTTTTAATCTTTTAATCACACCATCGAGATCCTCAACATGAAATGCGAGCACGTTTAGAGTGGGCTCAACAGGTAATTTAAGTCCGAGCTTTTTTATACCATCCGCTAGGTAATATGTGAGTTCCATGCAGTTTTTTACTATTTCCCTGTACCCTTTCCTACCGAGTAAATTCAAGACAGCCCATGTCGCGGCCGCAGATGCTCCGGGACGTGTTCCAACCATTGTAAATTGCTTGGGCTCAGTTAAGTAGGGGGTTTCTACTTCAAGATATTTTAGTACCTTAGGGTCACTAAAAAGTATTCCTCCACTTGGGATGGGAGCCAAACCCATTTTGTGAGGATCTATTGTAATAGAATCGACTCCATTTATTGAAAAATCAAAATCCGGAAGATTATATCCCATCTCTTTAAGGAAAGGTATTACGAAACCTCCAAATGCGGCATCTATGTGTAAAAACAAATCGTAATCTAGGGATAACTTTGCAAGTTCTTCCACCGGATCGATAACTCCAAATTCAGTTGTACCTGCCACTCCGACTATGGCTATGGTGTTCTTCCCTATAGAATTCTCTACTGCTTCCAAATCTGCCCTAAAATTACCATCTAGAGGAACTTTACGCATATTAATTCCTAATACGTCTCCTGCCTTGTCGAATGAGAAATGGGCGCTTTCAGGTATAATTACCTCCGGCCTCTCAATTCCCTTCAGATTCCTTGCTACCCTCATCGCCATCATGTTTGCTTCGGTGCCCCCTGAGACCAGGTATCCGCATGCCTTGTTTTTTCCAAGTAAGGAGCCCAATGCTGATATTACTTCTTTTTCTATATAATTCGTTCCTGAAAAGAGACCAGGATCTCCAAGATTTGTTTCAAAAAAATTCATGAAGACTTCTTTCGCAATTTCGTGAGGAATTGTACACATGGAACTCAGTATTCTTCCATTTTCATATCTGTAATCTAGGTCCCTGTATTTTTCCAACTCTTTAAATATCTCTGCTTTGGATTTCCCCTCTTCCCTCAAGGTTAACCTACCTCAAATTTGTTTCCATAGGTTTCTGAGTAAGTAATTTCACTTAGATCCTTTCTACTCGAAGTCCTTTTTTTAGGTTTCGGATAGCCCAATGCAACCACTGCCATGAGTTCATAAAATTCTGGGGCTTCCAGAATCTCCCTAACCTTTTCTTTGTTCTTTAATATTTCTCCAAGCCATACCGCTCCCAAACCGAGTGCATGTACCGCCAATAACATATTTTGGATACAGGCGCCGATTGATTGAACATCCTTTGTCCTGTCATACATAACATTGAGATCTAGGAAAACAGCTATACAGACTTTTGACTCTCTAATAATACGCCCATAGTGGGTGAGTTTTGAGAGTTTTTCTTTTGTTTCATTATTCTTTATAACGATAAATCTCCAAGCCTGATTGTTTATCCCAGATGGAGCCCATCTTGCACAATCAAGTATTTCTCTAACGATTTCATCGCTCACATCATCATCGGTAAATTCTCTCACGCTTCTTCTCTCTTTAATTGCCTCAATAACGTCCAATGAATCACCTCCTGGCAATTTTGGCTACCTGTATGCCAACTTCATACAAAAATAAAAGGGGGATAAGTTCAAAGATCATGGTAATCCCGGTTGGATCCGGGGTCACTATTGCGGTTATTATTGCGAGTATTACTATCGCGTACCTCCTGTAGGATTTAAGTTGCTGAGGTGTCACGAATCCTAAGTATGATATAGCACCCATAACGAGAGGTAACTGGGCTATCGCTATGCAACCCAGCGCAGTGTATAGTATGAAGGTCACGAAGTATTCAAGCCTTAGTTCGGGCGTCGCAAAAGGAAGCGCAAACCTTAAAATAAATTTAAAGGTCAATGGAATTACGAGAAAAATTGCAAATGCTAGACCGAATAAACTCAAGAAAAGCCAAAACAGAGATATACTCAATATGAACCTTTTCTCCTTTGGATAGAGTCCTGGCGCGATAAACTTAAAACCCTCGTACATGATAACAGGCAGGGCTAGAGCGAGACCCAAAACTACAGCCATCTTGAATCTCACGAATATCGCCTCCATCGGGGCGAGTACAACGAGGTCTATGCCCCCTGGAAACGCAGGATTGTTGGAGAGGAAAGCATTCTTTAATTGTTCTAAAAGATCATCTGTGAGAGGAAATGTTATTATTGCAAATAACAGTACGGCTCCGGCAGATATTAAGATCCTTCTCCTCAGTTCCTCCAAGTGTTCCCATATCGGCATCCTCTTTTCTTCCATGCTAAATCCTCTAGGGAAGGAGTATAAATAACCAGCGAAATTGATCTCAGTGTATAATGTTGTACAGTAAATAAAAGTAAATAGATTTATATATTTCAACACATTTCTTAATCTCAGCAGTTAACCTTACAAGAGGAGGGGGATACAGATTACCCAAAAAAAGGATTTTATAAAATGGCTTGAAGACCTGACCAAAGAGGATATACCTTTAGTTGGTGGCAAGTGTGCCAACTTGGGAGAACTATCCGCAAAAATAAAGGTTCCTGTGCCTCCTGGCTTTGCTGTAACCGCAAAAGCCTTTGAATACTTTATAAAGAAGACAGGAATCGGCGAGGAAATTTATCGAACCATTGAGGAAGCCGACATAACGGACCTAGATGAACTGAACAAGGCCGCTGGAAAGGCTAGAGAGATTATTGAAACTACACCAATGCCAGATGAAATAAAAGAGGCTATAGTAAAAGCCTATGAGGAATTAAGAAAAAAGACCAAGGATAAAAACTTGCTTGTTGCGGTAAGATCCAGCGCCACAGCAGAGGATTTACCTGGGGCAAGTTTTGCTGGTCAGCAGGATACCTATCTGAATGTAACAGGGGAGGATCTTTTAGAGAAGGTGCAAAAGTGCTGGGGGTCATTGTTCACACCCAGGGCAACTATGTACAGGGTTGAAAAAGGCTTCAGACATGAGGACGTCTTGATAAGCGTGGCGGTTCAGCAAATGGTAAACTCTAGGAGCGCAGGGGTAATGTTTACCCTAGAACCGACTACTGGTGAGAGAGATAAAATTCTCATAAATTCAGGTTGGGGTTTAGGGGAGGCAATAGTAAGCGGTAAAATCACTCCTGATGAATTTTTGGTGGATAAAAATACACTAAAAATACTTAAAAAGGATATAGCAAAAAAGACTACTCAATTCCAGATGGATCCTGCTACGGGAGAGACGAAACACATCCCTGTAGAGGACGATAAACAGGAGAAACCTTCATTAACAGATGAAGAAGTGATAACCATAGCAAAATATGGAAAACAGATAGAAGATCACTACGGCGTGCCCCAGGACATAGAGTGGGCTATAGATCAAAACAACAACATATATATCTTACAGTCAAGACCGGAGACCATATATTCAAAGGTTGAAGTTAAGGAGGAAAAAGAGGTAGAGAAAGTGGAACCTGTTTCTGGTGAGAGAGAAATTTTATTAAAAGGGCTAGGAGTAAGCCCTGGAATAGGTTCAGGTCCTGTAAAGGTAATATTGGATGTGAAGGATATTGGACAAGTAAAAGAAGGAGATGTAATAGTTACAGAAATGACCACGCCTGATTGGGTACCTGCTATGAAAAAATCTGCGGCCATTGTTACGAATTCTGGAGGAAAAACATGTCACGCGGCTATAGTAAGCAGGGAGTTGGGTATACCATGCATAGTGGGTACAGGAAATGGAACAGAAGTTTTAGATGGAGTTGGAGAGGTAACGGTAGATGGAACTACGGGTGTAGTATACAGAGGTCGCATTGAGGAACTGATTGAGGAGGAAGCGGTGGCTAAGGCTATACCGGTAGGACTTGTACAGCCTACAACTGCTACGAAGGTTTATGTAAATCTCTCAATCCCTGAAATCGCTGAAAAGGTGGCAAGAGACTCGGAGCCTGATGGCGTCGGTCTGCTCAGAGCGGAACACTTGATGCTTAGCATTGGCAAACATCCGAGACTCCTGATCGAAGAGGGCGGAGAAAGCGTCATGATAGAAAGGTTTGCTGAAGGCATAAGACAGGTAGCGGAGGCCTTCTATCCAAAGCCCGTTGTTTACAGGTTCTTGGATTTTAAGCCCGACGAGTTCTTGGAGATGCCTGGAGGAGAGAAATACGAACTCGAGGCTGGACACGTAGGACCCAATCCGATGATAGGTTATAGAGGTCAGCACAGATATCTGAAGGAACATGATATATTCAGACTGGAACTCAGGGCGATCAGAAAGGTAAGGGAAGAGTTTGGATTAACAAACGTATGGGTTATGCTTCCTTTCGTAAGAAAGGTCGATGTATTCAACAAAGTAGTTGAAATAATGAGGGAAGAAGGGCTTGATAACAGGGTAGATCCAGATTTCCAGCTCTGGATCATGGTTGAGGTGCCAAGCAGTGTATTCTTAATAGAGGAGTTCTGCAAGGCGGGTGTGGATGGAATCAGTTTCGGTACGAATGATCTAACCATGTTAATCCTCGGTGTTGATAGAAACGATGAGGCAGTTCAGGAAATATACGATGAAAGAGATCTATCCGTTCTGAGGGCTCTGGCTTATACAATAACGGTCTGCAAGAAATACGGTGTGACAACGTCTATTTGCGGACAGGCACCAAGTGTATACCCTGATTATCTCGAATTCTTGATAAGAATGGGCGCCACATCAATTTCCGTCAATCCGGACTCGGTTATTTCTGCCAGAAAGATGGTATCAATGATTGAGAAGAAAATTCAGATGGAAGCCTTAACAGGTGGAATAACACAGAGACCGAAAATAGGTAAGCACTTTATGGACGAAGTATTCTTCTGGAGATTTACAGAAGAAAAAAGGTAAATCTCAATATGAAAGGAATCATAGATTATATTTCCGAAAATTATACCAAGGTAGTTGAGGTAGGACTGGGAAACTATACAAAAATAGCCAGATCTTTAAGGGAGCGGGGTTTAAGGGTAGTTGCCACGGATATCAATGCGGTGAGTGAAGATTTTGATGTTATAATAGACAACATAATTGAGCCAGATTTGAGTATATACGAAGGTTCAGAATTAATTTATTCGATAAGACCGCCAATGGAGTTAGTACCATACATCGAGAATGTTGCGAAAAAAGTACGTGCAGATATGCTTATAAGACCGATCTCTGGAGAATACTGTCAAGGAGAATTAATAAATTACAAGGGATCCTATTTTTACCTGAAAAAATTTAGGAGATCGAGATCTTTATAAATCACATACATTTTATTTTTTAATAAAATCTAAACGAGGTGTTACCATGGAAACCAAGGTAGTGGAGGTAGCCGAGTTCTACGTCAAAGAACCAACCGTAGTAGAGGGTTTCCCAGGAGTAGGCTTGGTAGGGAGTATTGCAGCATATCACATAATAAATGAACTAAATATGGAATATGTGGCGTATGTAAAATCCCCACACTTTGCTCCGATTGCTGTTCTGGAGAAAGGTATCGTTAGACCTCCGGTTCGCATTTACGCCTCCGAGGATCTTTTTATACTGTATTCTGACATATTTATACCTCCCCAAGCAGTATTTGATACATCAAGTTCAATAGTCGATTGGATTTCTCAGTACAATCCAAAACTGGTTGTAACTCTGGCCGGAATAGCTGCCGGTAGAAAAGAAGAAAGAAATGTATTTGGTGTTGCAGGAACTTCAGACAGTTTAGAAATACTTAAAAAAACAAATATACCCTTAATGGAACGAGGGGGCATAACGGGAATTTCGGGACAAATATTATTGGATTGCTATAACAAAAATCTCTTTTCTGTGTGCATATTGTCTGAGACGGAAGGTGTAGCACCTGATCCGAGATCAGCAGCAGAAATGGTAAAAGCTTTGAACAGACTACTTGGTTTAGAAATAAGAACGGAACCCCTTCTTGAAGAAGCCGAGAAATTCGAAGAATACATGCACAATCTAAGTCAGCAAATGAAAACAGCTGAGGAAAGGGAGAGACCACCGTCAGTGATGTATTTGTGAGGTGATCCTATGAAAATTTATGCTTTGACCTCTATTTCTCCAAAAGTTCTTCGAGACCTGTTGCACGATAGAATCAGAACGCTGGAAATAAAGAGTATTCATAATCTAAACGCTTTGATGGATATAAATGTAGGAGACCTCCTGTTCATAACAGCCAAATCTAAGGAAGATCTCAAGAGAGGTGACGAGGGATATATCGCAAGGGTTAGATCCAAACAATTGAGCGTGCAGAGAATCATTCAGTACGACATATATGAAGAGTGCGAAACAATTGTGGGCAGGGTGCAATTAGAGATCATGGGAAACGGTCGAGTAATAGGAATTGAGGATCGCGGTTTTGGAAGGGAGTTAATTGTTCAGGTGAGAGAGAGAATAGAACACTATCGAGCCGGATAAATCCCTATGTTAGAAAAAATGATCGATTCATACGAATTTGGTAAAATTATAATTAAAGGAAGAAGTTATACTAGAGATGTAATCATTCTCGGAGACAGAATTCTGGATAATTGGTGGAGAAAATCTGGTCACCAATTATCAATAGAAGATTTAGAAGAGGCTTTAAGCGAAAAGCCAGATGTTTTGATAGTTGGTACCGGACATTCTGGAGTAATGAAAGTTTTGCCGGAAGTCGAGGATTACTTAAAAAATAAGGGGATTGAACTAATTAAAGAAAGAACCGAAAAGGCATGCAAAATTTTCAACGATCTTTCAAAATCAAAGAAAGTAGTTGCCGCTCTTCATCTCACATGCTAGTGTATATAAACTCACTGGTATCTTGGGTTGTCCATTATCTTTGCTTTTCCGTCTACCTCAATAACTACCTTCCTAAATCCTTTTTTTTCGATGGTACCGTAATCGTGACCAGCATCTGAAGGATAGATGGCTAGAAAAGTGAGCATCTCCTTCCCTGTGTTTATTGACCTGTGTGCCCAGTTAGGAGGAACATAGGCTATTGTTCCTCTCCTCATTTCAATGAAGTGATGATCTCCATCTTTTGTTTCCATCAACAAAATTCCGCTTCCTGAAATACCTATGTAAATTTCACCTGTGCTTTCCTTCTCGTGAAAGTGTCCCTTGGTCATATAGTACTCCTCTCCTATTTTACCAGGATAGAGTATTGTAACCCCATAAGAAAGCTGACCCGCCTCGCTAGGAGTTGAAACTTCGTAAACTTCGTATATTACAGGATCTTTTGAAAGTTCTCTTTTTTCCTTCTCTTGATCAATGTAAAACCCTTTCATGTCGCTTAATCTTCTAACGATTTTTTTTCTGTATTCTTCTAAATTTCCATTTTCTAAATTCATTTTTATTGAAAAGGGTTTCATCCCAATCTCTCCTTTCTATCCTTATTTCTGAATTGTTAGTAACTTTCGTCTGAGCAAATATTTATTCTTTGCTTATAATAAATTGGAATATGGAAGAGAGAGATATATTAGGCGTATTAGAGGACATGTCCCAGGCAAAGTATGCGGATATCAGAATTTTGAAACAAAGAGAAGTCGAAGTATCACTTAGAAACGAATCATTTGATTTCAACGAATCATATTTTGAGAAAGCAGTGTTGAGAGCCTTAAAAAATGGCTATAGCATCGCCAGTACAGACAAACTCGATGTAGAGAACATAAAGAAGGTTTCTAGGATTGCATTAAAGCAGGCAAACGAAATTAAAAAAGTTACGGAATTAATTCCCGTACAGCCTGAGGAGGGAAGTTACACACATCCACAGAAAATCAAGTTTAACGTAGAGGAATCCATCGATTTTCTGAGAGGAATTGAGGGTAATATAAGAGACAAACTCTCAGGCGATTTTCGCACTGAGTTAATTCTTTCTCACAGATGCATAGATTCTCATCTTATCACCTCAGAGGGCACGAATGTGAGAGAAAAGACCCCTTCAACCGATTTTATCATTTACATTTTAAAAAATGGGAGTAAACAGGGTTACTCAACCAAGATAATAGGAGGAATAGGCGGTTTTGAGGTAGTAAAAGATAGAAAATGGGAAGATATCATAGAAAAATTGATAGAAAGAATAAATTTTTCGTTGAAGGCAAAAATCATGCCGGTAAGTGGTAAATTTGATGTTATTCTAGATAGCGAAGTGACAGGTGCTTTGGCTCATGAAATATCCCATTTTTTAGAGGCTGACGTCTACAGAAGATCTTTTTTTGGTTTCGAAAATGAAGAATTGGAAATAATCGATGATCCCACCTTAAAAAACGAATATGGGTCCTTTAAATGGGACGATGAAGGAGTCAGAGGAAAGAAAAAGGTACTGATTAAGGAAGGAGAGGTTGACCTATTACATACGAGGCTTACCGCCAAAACCTCTGATGAGGCAGGAAACGCTCATGGCATTGTTCGCATGCCGAGACCAATGATAAGCAATGTCTATGTAAATCCTTCAGATTGGAGAGAAGAGGAGATATTCGAAGAAACAAAATCCAAATTTTATGTAGAAGGCATCGTTAGAGCCATGAGCGACACAACGGATGGAAGAATTGAGATCACTCCAGAGATCGCATATTTAATTGATAGAGAAGAGAGAGTTCCTTTAAAGCATTTGAGAATTCAGTTAAATGTTAGCGAAATTCAAAAAATAGATGCAATTGGCGATACATGCAGGTTTAGACCTAGTATTGAGAAGGGTTTTATGGTTTCTGAGGGAGGACCCTACGTACGAATTCAAAAGGTTCTTGTTACAAGTTAATTAAGTTAAGAACAAAATTTACTGGAAGCAAATAAGTGTAATCAATCCTACAAAATTTTATTCAAAATGAACAAGATTCTTTCCTTAACTCCTTCTTCACCTGCTCTTCTGATCAGGTAATCTCTGTCCAATGATTTTTTGTTTGCAATAAGAACTGCTATACCTCTATGAAGTTCTTCAAGAGAGCCACCTTTTGCGGTAGTTATCACATAATCTTCCGGGGAGTTAACCTTTATTTCGTTATTCCTTAGCTTAGCCTTGACTATTTTCACGTTTTTGTTTAAATTAAATCCTCTATAGTCTGTGTACAATTTTAGAGGTATTTTCAGGGTTTTATGAATATAGTAATCATTTTCCTTTTTCCAGCCGAGTCTTTCAAGATACTTTTCTATTTTCCTAGGATCCGTTGATATCACGAATTCAATCTCTGGAGTGGTGTAGGGGCTTCCGTGAATTATGCCGGATAATCCTCCAACTAGGGCATAGTCTATGTTCTTTTCTCTGAATAATTTTAGAATCGATAAAATTTTTTCTACGTACATGGCAAGCCCCCTAGCCCGTGAATCTCAAATGATAGATTTATCATATATTCATTGGATATTTTCTTTCGTTCTCTGACCTTTTCTTCCACGTTTTCGATGGATAATTCTGGAGTTATTTGAAATACCAGCTCTTTTAAATCAATCAGTTTGTATCTCCCTTTTTTCACCCGTGTTATCCACCCCTTCATTTTCAGTTCGGAAAGAGCCTTTAAAAATACCTGATCATCTTCGAATAGATGTTTTGCAAGCTGAGTAGAGAACTCTTCGGTTCCGAATACTGAGAATAACTTTAGGTAAACATCTGCCAGCCACTTCGGGATCCATTCCATGAGTCGAGATTGGTGTATGGGAATATAAGGCTTTTGGAAAATCTTTTTATTTCATCACCAAGTCTTAGTTACATTCTTCAAAGGGGGGGAATGTATGCAAGCAAAGAAACTTCAAAAAATGCCCGATATCCTCGTCGGATTGGTTGAGGCGATGGATCATGAAGACGGGGTTTGTGTAGATCTTGGCGACAATACAATAGCATCTTTGATGTGTGGGATACCCAAAAGACAATACATCGGTGGTTCTGGAGCTCTTGGCGGCTCTCTTTCTGTGGCAATGGGTCACAGTTTAGTTAATGACAATTTTAAAGGGGAAATATTTTGTATAGTTGGCGATGGTGGCTTTGGATTACACTTCAATTCTTTGATCACCGCTGCCATGAATCCGGATAAAGTCAAAAGATTAACCGTAATTGTATTAAACGATTCTTCTTGGAGCATGACTGGAGGACAACGGATAACTCCAACATCTTTAGGAATAAACTACGAAGCATTGGGAAAAGCACTAAATTTACCTTACTGTAGGGCAGTATATGACCATAAAGAACTAGAAAAAGCATGTAAAGATGCAAAAGAGATCCCGGGAACGAAATTAATCATTGCAAATTGTCTTTCGCTATAATGGAGGAATGTTATGTTTAAAGTTGGAAACGACATAATTGTGGATACCTTAAAGGAGATAAAGCCTGATGTGGTAACGCTTCTACCTGGATATCCATTAAATTCCGCTCAAAATGCGATAATGGATGGAGCCTTAGGACCTGACGTTCCTGTTCTGTTTGTTTCTAATGAAGCGGACGCGGTTGGCATAATTATTGGAGCAGGTCAGTGTGGGAAAAAAGGCTGTGCTGTTATCAAGGACAAAGGGGTTAACGTGGCTTATCAGTTGATAACAGAAGAGGTAGGCACTCCCGGGGTGATTATCGTTGGACTTGATATAGACGGGAGAGGATCTTATGTGTGCACCGCTTCTCTGCCAACTGTGTTAAAGGAATCTGGAGTTATCACTTATGTTCCAAGAAGCATTGCTGAATTATCTGGCAGTATCAAAAAGGCGTTTGAGGATACCATCATCAAACATAGGCTGGTAGCGGTAATCATAACAGAAGACCTAGCAATGCAGGGAGCAACTAGTCTAGATTTGAACGTTATAGGGGATCGACCTTTTGTTCCCGGAGATGTGGATCCCTCTAGGATCGAAGAGGCGGTAGAATACTTAAAGATGGCTGATAGCGTCGCGATAATCATCGGTAAAGGAGTAGTGGGCGCTGAAAGAGCGCGCAGAGGGTTACCGGGGTGGCCATCCGTTCTAGGAGAAGAATCAGTTACAGAGGTAAGAGAACTGGCGAGGATACTAAAAGAGAAATATAACAAGGAAGTGGGTCTTTACTGCACTAGACATGCATCAGAATTTCCAGAAACAGAGGGTTTTATATCTACCGGGCTGAGTTCAGGGGTTTTTGTAGAGGCAGAGGTGACCTTTATGGTTGGAATGTCTTGGGACCTTTTTGCGGTTAAATTTGAGACAGAGTGCCTGATATCTATCAACTTGGATCCATTGGCAGCAAGCATAGAGATGGCTGATGTGCCCCTGGTTGGAAGCGCCAAAAGAGCGCTCCAAGAGATTAACGCCAAACTCCTAGAGGTGGATGTGATATGAGCATCATAGGCAGAATCCTTACTCCAGAGCAGATCATGGAATATCATAAAAAGTGCGTGGGATGCACCATGTGCCAGGTTCGCTGTCCAGTGGACATACCAAAGAGACTCATGCACACCTATATGCGAATAGGCGAATACGAGAAGGCGAACGAAGTGATAACCTACTGCATGAACTGCAATTCGTGTGAAGTTTCATGCCCCTATGCAATCGCGGGATTTCCTCTGATTGAAGACGTAAGAACTTACAAACCGATTCCAAGACTCCTGGAAATAAAGAATGATCTCATGGAAAGAGGAAATCCGTACCCGAAGAAATATGGTTTCGACAGGGAGAAGAGACTGGACTGGGTAAAAAAGGTAAAAGTAGACTTGGAATCTACTTCTGCATGCAAAGATCTTTTCGGAAAGGGATTACTATTTACTGGTTGTGTAATGAGTTACGAAGACATTGACTCTTCTATCGCTGCTCTCAAGACAATGAAAATGATAGGTTTGGATGTGGAAGCATTTAAAGATGAAGCATGTTGCACCTCCATCTTGATAAGAGCCGGGGTGCACGACAATGATGTGGATGAAATGGCAAAAAAGAATGTGGAAAATCTTGAGAAGTATGAGCCTGATTTCGTGGTTACTCTATGTCCCACCTGTTACTTGGTCCTCGATCATGACTACGGGTACATAGTAGGAGACGCCAGTTATGAGGTCTTCCACTACTCTGAGATCATGGCTAGAGCCCTAGAGGAAAATGTATTCGAGTTTAAGAATCCCGTGGATAGGCTTGTAACTTATCATGACTCCTGCCACTTGGTCACCGGACCTTTAAAGGTAATTGAAGAACCAAGGAAAGTACTTAGGAAAATACCTAAATTGAGACTGAAAGAAATGCTGAGAAAAGGGAGGTTTACAAGGTGCTGTGGTGGATCTCTAAGACTGCATCGGAGAGAGGCTATGAAGGGGCTTGCATGGCTTAGGGTGATGCAGGCAAAGAAGACTGATGCCACTACAATAGTTACCACCTGTCCACTCTGCAAAAAGAATCTAAGAGATGGAGTGAAAGAGGCTCAAGTTGAAATGGATGTTATCACACTGCCTGAAATTGTGGAGACTGCTTTACCAACGGTGCTGAGGAAGTGATGGTATGTCAAGGAAAGATATAGTTGTAATTGGAAGCAAAGGAAGTGGTTTTACTCACATAACTCAAATAATGGCTAAAGTCATGGCAGAAGAAGGATATGAACTTGTTGGAAGAATTCAACCTCAATCTGGTGGAGCCGTAGGGAGAAAATTGTTGATTCCCCCGTTTCTTGGTACTGGAGAGGAAAAGTTTTCCATTGCCACAACTGAAAGAACCGAGGGTGCAGAAACCCTGATAATGATTGATCCCGTCGGGAGACCTGCCTACTCCATTCAGGAGATGACGGAGGGTGGCTGTGCAATTATAGATACATCATCGCCAATATCGAAGTACTGGCTCAATGATGTGAAAGATGAGGCCAAGAAAAAAAAGATTAGACTTGTTCTTGTGGATACAAACGAGGCAATGAAAGACATTGAGGATATACCGAAGGTTCGAAACATGTTCTTGTTCGGCATGGCTGTTTCTCTTTCTCTCCCATCTATCAATGAAGAAACAATCAGTAAGGTTCTATTGGAAAGCTACGGAGATTTTGGGGAAAAATTGTTCAAAACAGTCAAAGCAGGAATCGAATACGGAAGAAAAATAGGAGAAAAATGCTAGTCTTTTTTCAGCATTACTTTTTATTTCTATCCCTGTATCCTTTTACGGCAGCCTCTTTTAAAGATTTTGACAAGTTCGAAAGTTCTTCAAGCATATTTTCCTTGTCATTCAGATTCCTCTCTATTACGCTAACGAATGCGCTTCCCACTATGGCGGCATCGGCTCCGCTTTTGATAACTTCATAAACGTGTTGAGGCTTAGATATTCCAAATCCGACCGCTAGGGGAATATTCTCCCTAGTAGAATCACTTATCCGATGTATGAGATTTCTTGTTATATCGGAAAGTTCCTCTCTTTCTCCTGTCACGCCAAATCTCGATACTAGGTATAAGAACCCTCTTGCCTCCTTTAAGATCTTTTTTAAGCGTTCTTTTGTTGTCGTTGGCGCCACCAAGTATATCAGGTCTACATCGTATTCTTTTGAATATTTGAGAACATCGTAAGATTCCTCTATGGGTAGGTTGGGGATTATAACTCCATCAACATTGACTCTTGCGCAATCAGAGAAAAATTTCTCTATTCCACGCCTTAAAATTATGTTGTAGTACGTCAGAAATACTTTTGTCAATTCTATTTCCTCAGCAATCTCAAAAGCCATATCAGGATTCATATAAGCATTTAGTGCTCGTTGCGAGGACTTCTGTATGGTTGGACCATCTGCAATTGGATCAGAAAATGGGATTCCCAGTTCAATCAGATCTACATTCAAAGAATTAACTATATCTAGAGTCATGGATGGATGCGGGTCTCCGAGGGTGATGAAGCCTATTAGTCCGCCCTCATGTCTTTCTTTCAGTTCCTCAAAGACCTTCATAGTGAGACCCCCAAGGCATGGGCTACTGTGTCCACATCTTTGTCTCCCCTTCCTGATAAGTTAACAACGATTATTTCGTCTTCATCCATATTTTTGGCAAGATTAAACGCATAGTATATGGCATGAGCAGGTTCTAATGCGGGTAATATTCCCTCAGTCTTACACAAAAGCTGAAAACCCTTCAGTGCTTCGTTGTCCAGTACATTTACTGTCTCTACCCGCTTAATATCCTTCAAATATGAAAGCTCCGGACCCACGCCTGGATAGTCTAGGCCTGCGGATATGCTGTGGGAGATCTGGATCTGCCCGTATTCATCCTGAAGGATATAGGTTAGGGCTCCGTGAAGTTCACCGTATTCTCCAGCGCACAGGCTGGCGGAATGTTTCCCTGTTTTTATTCCCAGACCACCTGCTTCCACACCGATCAATCTGGTGTTTTCCTCGGTGAAATCGTAAAAAATTCCCATTGCATTGCTTCCTCCTCCAACACAGGCGACTATCACATCCGGCATTCTCCCTTCTTTTTTCAGAATTTGTTCCTTGGTTTCCCTTCCGATGGCTCTTTGAAATTCTCTTACTATCATCGGATAAGGATGAGGACCGACCACGGAGCCAATCATATAGTAGGTAGTCTCAACGTTGGTTACCCAATCCCTTATCGCCTCGTTTATAGCATCTTTCAAGGTTTTTGACCCGCTTTTAACAGCATGAACCTTGGCCCCTATCAGTTGCATTCTGAATACGTTAAGTTTCTGCCTTTCCATGTCCTCTTCGCCCATATAAATTTCAGATTTTATTCCTAACGCGGTAGATGCCATTGCGGTTGCAATACCATGTTGTCCGGCCCCTGTCTCAGCGATTATCCTGGATTTGCCCATGTATTTTGCAAGTAAAGCCTGGCCCAGAGTATTGTTTAATTTATGGGCTCCCCCGTGAACCAGATCTTCTCTCTTCAAGTATATCTTTGCTCCCCCTGCCTCTCTTGTTAAATTCTCAGCGAAGTACAGTGGTGTGGGTCTTCCGCCAAATTCTCTGTTATAGTATTCTAATTTTCTCAAAAACTCCTCATCATTCATACACTTTTTAAAAGCATCCTCGAGTTCTTCAAGTGCTGGCATAAGAATCTCTGGGACAAATCTCCCCCCGAACTCGCCATATTTTCCTTTTTCGTTAGGTAATATCATTGGATCAACTCCCTTAACTTACCAGCTCCCTTTAGCTTACTAATTCCCTTAATTTATCGGGATTATCCATTATGCTCTTTCCGATTAGCAGGGCATCAACGTGTTTTAAGGCTTCATTGACTTCTTTTTTATTGGAATATCCGCTCATCCCTATTTTTGTAATATTATTTGGAATCAAACCTGCCAGCCTAATTGTTTTTGTTTTATCTATTTCCAGCGTGTTTAAATCACGGTTGTTGATTCCGATAATCTTAGAGCCAAAATTCAATGCTAATTCTATTTCTTCTTCATTTTTTACTTCTACCAAAGCCTCTAGCCCATATTTATCGCATTCATCAAGCATTTTACCCAATTCTTCTTTTAAGCAGGAGGTGATTAATAAAACGGCATCAGCATAGAGGGATGCTGATTCCCTTATTTGGTCTTTACGAAGTATGAAATCTTTCCTTAACACAGGTAGCCTCACCGTGTCATGTACCACTTTTAAATAAAATATATTTCCATCGAAAAAGAAAGGCTCTGTAAGTACAGATATACCTGCCGCATATTTCTCAAACATTTTAGCGGTTTTTTCCACATCTATTTTTCTGGATTTTTTTTCGTCGGGCCCTTTCGGCTTGATTTCAGCTATAATTGGTTTCTTAACTGGTTTGGTTTTTTTTATAGATTTTCTAAGACTTCTCATCGGTCTATCGGGTATTTCCCTTTCAATTATTTCCCTTTCGTAATTTTTCTTAATTATTTCCATCAACATTTAACTGCATCCAAGAAGTTTTGAATTATTTTTTTTCCTAGAGGAGTAAGAACGCTCTCAGGATGAAATTGGACACCTTCGATTGGGTACTCCTTGTGCCTTAGACCCATTATAACTGAATCTTCTGTGTAGGCGGAAATTTCCAAACATTTCGGGATGGGTTCTTTAGCAACCAATGAATGATATCTGCCCGCGAGAAAAGGACTTGGGAGACCCTTGTATATCGTTTTTCTATCATGGTAGATTAAGGAAGCCTTTCCATGAACAGGTTTTTCTCCCCTAGTTACTTTCCCTCCAAAAGCTAACGCTATCGCCTGATGGCCTAAGCAAACGCCAAGCGTAGGTATGTGGGGATATTTCTTAATAGCAGGAATGACATTACCAGTTTCCTCTGGAGTACCTGGTCCGGGAGAGATCACTATTCCATCAGGGCGAAATTCTTCGATTACCTTAAGGTCGAACTTGTTACCTATTACCTTAACTTGGGTGCCTAGACTAGAGACGTAATCTACGAGGTTATATACAAAACTGTCCTTGTTGTCTATTACCAGTATGCGCATGTTATCACTTTGATGTATATTTTTAGTCACTAATGCCTATAATTCCACAAAGAGAATTTTACAATTATAAATACTTTACGCAGAGTGATGCAAAATGTATGAGATGTCGAAAATGAGAATAATTCGATTTTTTTGAAATTTGCCCGGGAATAGTTCCTTATTTTTCTTTATATCGATTGTAGTCTGACATATGTCTTAAAAAATCTTTTATATTTGTATTTACTACTCTTAAGTAGGAGAAAACGATGATTTCTTATGGGAAGTATAATGTAAGATTCAATTCAGGTTTAAACTATGTAGACGGCATTCTAGAACTAATGAGAGATAGTATTTTATTTGATTCACATTTAACATCCCATCACATAAACTATGACAAAGTTCTCTCTGTGAGATGTAATAATGATGAAATAGCTATCTCTGCAATTAGAGACAACCAGTTAATCGTTTACAATTATTTAATCTTAGATGAGGATCCATATCTGGTTGGTGATGTAATCTATGAGGCAAAGCGTAAATTTCTTCGAAATTTTAATGGTAAATCCAACAAAAATCAGGCATACCTGTTAACAGGGATAGGAAAGAAGAAAGGATATTTCCAACTGGAAGAAGATCATTTATTATTCAAGGCAGATGATCTCCTGATTTCAATACCTTATGAATCAGTTATTGAAGGTTGGGCTCAAGAGAGAAAACTCGTTTTGGATTGCGCGATCAAAAATCATTGGATACCTTATGCCTTTTACTTTGTCGCGTTAAGGAGTGATAAGGTAAGAGACCTCTGTCATGAGATAAGGCAACGTAAGATAAGTATGCTTGAGAAATGGCGTCCAAATTTAGTTCTCACCTGCAAGAGATATCCCTATGTCGAGAAATCTTTCTTATCACTGGAGTTAAGAATATCCAATATGGGTAAAATCCATGCAGAAAATGTAAAAATAAAAATAGACCTTCCATCCATGAATGATTTTCAAACTCATCACCAGAAATGGGAAATCAAGAAAATTGATCCAAATGAGACTCAAGTAATCCACGCAAAACTAGATACACAAGATAATCTCGAGAAAGTAAGCATAGAATTGAGTTACATATGGATGGGAAAACTGGAGAAATTGGAAATCGTGGAAGACGTAAAGCCAAAAGAAGATGATGATCTGGTAAGACTGTTGATTCAGGATTTGGATAACGGAATAGAAATTGAATTGGAGTCTGATAAGAAGAATAGGATAAGGGATTTGATTTATGCCATCTCGCCTCATGTTGGACATTCTTTGAAGAACTACGGATTGTACAGGGATGATGAAAAACTGCCGCTAGAAAAGAAAATCGCTGACGCCGGGATAAGAAATTACGAAATTCTAAAGTTAAAGTCCAACTAATTTTTCTTTTTCTAAACTCTCTGCTATTTCAACAGATCTTAATAAAGCAAGTGCCTTATTTTCAGTTTCATACCATTCGTTCTCAGGAATAGAATCCGCTACAATGCCTGCACCAGCGTAAACACTGGCAACGTTTTTTTCCATCGTTATTGTTCTGATAACTATGGCAAAATCAGCGCTGTTATCGAAGGCGAAGTACCCCAATGCTCCGGCATATATCCCTCTTCTCTCATATTCACACTCGTCGATTATCTCCATCGCCCTGATTTTTGGAGCACCAGAAACGGTGCCCGCTGGGAAAACTGCCTTGAATCCAAGGTAAATGTCGGAATCATTCTTCATTTCTCCTTCAACAAGAGAAACGATGTGCATAACGTGACTGTACTTTGAGACGTTCATGTATTCCTTTAATCTTACTGTTCCAGGCTTAGAAACTTTTCCTATATCGTTTCTTCCTAAATCCACGAGCATAACATGCTCTGCCAGTTCTTTAGGGTCATTTAACATTTCCTCTTGGTTTTTTCTATCTTCTTCTTCATTTTTCCCTCTTGGTCTTGTCCCAGCAATCGGATTCGTGGTAATTCTATTCTGATACATGGTGACCAAGGTTTCAGGACTCGATCCTATGATCGATAGATCGTTTAGTTTCATGAAGTACATGTAGGGCGAAGGATTTATTTCCCTAAGCACTCTATAAACCAAAAAAGGGTCTGCTTTTGTTTTCATCCATATTTTTCTCGCCAGAACAACCTGAAATATATCGCCCGAGTAAATATACTCCTTTGCACGTTCTACTGTTTCTATAAACTCCGATTTTGACATGTTTTCTTTGTAGGGTTTGCTCTCATATCTTTCAGGAATTTTTATTTTATTCAGTGGCTTTGCCTCTTTCAAAATTTTTTCAACTTCGGAAAAATTATCTTTCAAGGTAAAGAAGTATAGTTTTCTCTTCGAATGATCGAAGACGAACGAATTATCCATGAAAAGGAATTCCGCATCTGGCTGTGGGGATTTTCTCGATCTAAACTCAACCCATCTTCTTACTATGTCATAGGAAACATATCCAACCAATCCTCCCAAAAAAGACTGTCTATTAAATGGATTTTTTATACTCAAACGTAGGTTGAAACATCTAAGGGTATCAAGCACATCGAAATCTTGCTTTATTTTTCCAAAAAATTTGTTATCCTCCTGCTGATAATCATCACAGACTTTTTTCATCCCTTCGTTCAGAAAATCTATGTATTCATCATCGTAGAGTTCTATATATAATTTATTTTCTTCTATTCGCAGAAAGAATGATGGATCGATTCCAAAAAATGAAAATCTTGCCAGTCTTTCCTCTCCTTCAACCGATTCTAGGAGATAGGAATAGTTGGTTTTTTTATTTGAATCAAGAGCAAAGTACATGTCTACTGGAGATATTTCTGTGTCATATGATCTGTATCTTAAAGATCTATGATTTAATTCCATAAAAACCTTCCTTTGAGTTTTTTATGAATTCATATAGCAGGTTAGGGTCTTTTCTTCCGATTTCAGACTCGACACCACTGGAAACATCTACTCCGTAGGGTTTTGTTATTTGGATTGCTTTCTTTACGTTTTCAGGGTTTAATCCTCCTGAGAGAAAAACTGGCTTCTTGACTTCTTCTATGATTTTTTTGCTTAGATTCCAGTCGTGTCTAATTCCTGTTCCGCCTGAAATTCTTCCAATTTTGGTGTCTAGCAGTAAAAATGAACATTCGTACAGAGAACAATATATCAACATACCGTTAATATCGGTTGCCTTGACCGGAACGTGGACGGTTTTTATTGTCTCAAATCCCATCTCTTTTAACTTATGGCATAATTCAGGGCTTTCATTGCCATGTAACTGAATAAAATCAGCGTTTATGTTAGCTGCTTTGTCCAGAATTTCTTCATTCGGGTTTTCCATGACCAAAGCAGTTTTTGAGGATAGAACATCTGTTATCTCGCCTATTTTTTCGATATCGATTAATCTCTTAGATTTTGCGTGCGCTATGAATCCTATTATATCGCCTCCAAGTTCTTCTGCTAAAACAGCGTCCTCTTCGTTTGTTATTCCGCATATCTTGACTATCAAATATCCACCCCAAAGATCTTTAATCTATTCAAATCTCCACCGGAAAACTCAATTAATTTCATTAATTTTTTTAATGCTGAGCCATCTTCAATCGCTTGGTTCGCGATTTCAATCCCCTCTTTGAAATCCTTAGCAATTCTAGCCGCATATAAAGCTCCGGAAGCATTCATGAGTATGATATCCTTTCTTGGATCCTTCTTCAATCCTCTGAGGAGATCGACCATGAATTTTGCATTATCCAGAGAATTGCCACCGACTATATCGGATAACCTTGCCTCTTTGATACCAAACTCCTCAGGCGTAATCTTATAAGAATCGAGTTTACCGTTGTTTATTTCACAGATAACGGTTTCTCCCACATTGGAAATCTCATCTAGCCCGGAAGTACCATGAACTACCAGCCCCCTCTCACATCCCAAAAAGGAAAGAACGTTGGCCATTTTATGGACTAAATCTTCAGAATAAACACCTAGCAGTTGTATGTTTGCATTCGCAGGATTTGTGAGCGGTCCCAGGATGTTAAAAACGGTTTTTATTCTCAGTTCCTTTCTTATACTTGCGACCCTTTTCATTGAAGGATGAAAATGAGGAGCAAACATAAAGCCTATTCCAATTTTTTCGATTGATTTCTCTATTTGAGCATAATCTTGATTTAAATTTAAGCCTAGAGCCTCTAGGACATCGGCACTTCCTGCCTTACTTGTTACCGCTCTATTTCCATGCTTCGCGACCGAGACGCCGCAAGAAGATAGTATTACAGCTGCTGCTGTACTTACATTAATTGTTTTAACCCTATCTCCACCCGTACCGCACGTATCTACAAGTAAATCGACTTTAGGGTTAATTCTAATTGCGTGATCTCTCATACATGATGCAAATCCAACTATTTCATCGACACTCTCTTCTTTCATATTGAGGGCAGTCAAAAAAGATGCTATTCTTACATCACTTATGTAGCCATCAAGTATATGTTTCATTGCTTCATAAGATTCTTGCCGTGTAAGATTTACCATCGAAATAACCTTATTTAAGTATGAATCAAACATTCAACCACCCTTTGGACATAATAATGCTGGAATATATAAACTTTATGCACTAGTGTATAGATATATTCTTTAATGCAAAAAAGTGATGAAAATGAGATTGAGGTGCTGGCCAGCAGAATACTTGAGCGGAAAAGTTGAGGCGCCACCATCGAAGAGTTACACTCACAGAGCGTTCATAGTTGGCTTACTAGCAGAAGGAACATCGGTAATAAAATCTCCTCTCATTTCAGAGGACACGAAGGCAACAATAAACGCGTGCAAATTGCTCGGTGCTAAAATTCATGAAGAAAATGATACATATGTGATAGAGGGCACTGGAGGAAACTTGATAGAGCCAGCTAAGATTATAGATGTATCAAATTCGGGTACCACTCTCAGATTAATAACCGCTATCTCGAGTCTCACAAAGGCAAGATTAACAGGGGATGAATCGGTGAGAAGGAGACCGAATCAACCATTATTGGATGCACTAAATCAATTGGGAGTCAAGGCCACTTCGCTCAAGGGAGATGGATGCGCTCCCCTTAAGATTGAGGGAGGAAAAATTGAGAATAATTATGTTAGGATACGAGGGGATATTAGCTCGCAGTTCATATCAGGTCTCTTGCTCCTTGGACCTCTCTTGGAAAATGGACTCATAATTGAATTAACTACAGAATTGAAATCCCTACCGTATGTCATGATTACCTTAGAAATACTGAAAGAAGCGGGTGTGAAAATAGAATATAAAAAAAATAGGTTTGAGATAAGGAAACAAACCATTAAACCCGTTAAATACAGGATACCGGGAGATTATTCATCCTCTTCATATATATTCGCTGCATCCTCTATGATTGACTCGGATGTCTATATAGATAATCTATCTGAAAACACCGTACAGGGCGATTATAGAATTGTTGAAATTCTAAGAGAGATGGGTGCTAGTATAAAGTCCTTTAAAACTGGATTTCGGGTCATCGGAGGGCAAGATTTAAAAGGGTTAACGGTTGATGCAAAGTATATACCGGATTTGGTTCCAACGCTTGCAGTACTCGGGACCCATGCCAAGGGTGCCACGACCATATACAATGCTGAACACGTAAGATACAAAGAGAGTGATAGAATAAGTGCCATGGCCAATGAATTATCCAAAATGGGTGCAAATATAAAGGAGAGACCGGATGGTCTTATAGTAAGGAATTCGAGGTTGAAGGGTAGAGAATTACACGGATACAATGACCATAGAGTAGTGATGGCTTTGGCAATAGCAGGTTTGGTTGCGGAAGGTCATACCGTTATAGACACGGCGGAATCGATTAATGTGTCTTTCCCAAGTTTTGTAGAATCTATGAGATATATAGGCATGGAAATCGAGATAATATGAGCGGAAATACATTTGGAAAAATATTCAAGATTACCACCTGGGGAGAATCCCATGGCAAAGCTGTTGGCGTGGTATTAGATGGTGTCCCTGCTGGAGTTCCAATAAAACCAAAAGACATCCAGGAGGAACTTGATAGAAGGAGACCTGGAAAGCACGATATAACCTCCAAAAGAGAGGAAAAAGATGAAATAGAGATCCTATCAGGAATTTTTGAAGGCAAAACAATCGGCACTCCAATATCAATGTTGGTCTGGAATAGAGACGTTGATTCCTCTCCCTATGAGCCCATTAAATACAAACCCCGTCCTGGTCACGCTGACCTTACTTATAAGTTAAAATATGAGCATCTGGATTACAGAGGGGGTGGAAGGGCTAGCGGAAGGGAAACAGTTGCTAGAGTTGCTGCCGGAGCAGTTGCAAAAAAAATTCTCAATATTGTTGGAATAGAAATTTTAGGACATGTGGTAGAAGCAGCAGGGATAAGAGTCGGGAAACTGTCCATAGAGCAGATCAGAAAGTCCCGAGAAGACGAAATCTTCTGCGGAGATCCTTATGTATCAAAACTGATGATAAGAAAGATAAAGGAGATCCATGAACAAGGAGACAGTTCAGGGGGAATTGTTGAGTTAATAGCTCTAAATGTTCCAGCGGGTTTGGGAGAACCGGTCTTCGATAAACTGGAGGCAGATATAGCAAAGGCTATAATGTCAATTGGCGCAGTAAAAGGTATTGAAATAGGAGTAGGTTTTGATGCAAGCAGAATGCTGGGATCAGAGTTCAACGATCCCTTTATAATTGAAGAAGGCAAGATAAAAATGAAATCAAATAACTGCGGAGGCATCTTGGGAGGGATATCAACCGGAATGCCTATAGTATGTAGATTTGCAGTAAAACCTACCTCATCAATAGGAAAGATTCAAGAGACCGTGGATCTTATAAGTATGAAGCCCACAAAATTAAAGGTAGAAGGGAGACATGATCCTAACATAACTCCTAGAATAGTGCCGGTTGGAGAAGCGATGTTTGCTTGTGTCTTGGTAGATCACATGATAAGATGTGGTCTGATACATCCAAACAAATTTTGGGAGAGTCCAGTTATTGAGATTCTTGGTAGACAGAATGCTAGGAAAATTGACTAGTTGGCTGAGACTTTTGGGTCATGATACGCTCAGCGTAAACGACTTTGACTTTCAGGAGGCAGAGGACGAATTCATGGTGATCCTTGCCAAGGAAGAGAGCAGGGTATTACTTTCCAGAGACAAGGACCTTGTGGAAAAGGCCAGAAAAGAGAATGTGGATGCCCTCCTGATAAATTCGGACAAAGTAATGGATCAGCTCGAAGAAGTTGTCAGGACATATAACTTGGACCTTGAGGTAAACATTGTTAGATGTAGCGTCTGCAATTCTGAGATCAGGAGTGCCGATCCAAAAGAACTGAAGATGCTAGTAAAAGAGGGAGTAATTACCACTAAACTTATCAGAAAGTACGATGAATTCTGGATATGCGAGAACTGCGGAAAGGTTTATTGGGAAGGTAGGCACTGGCAAACAATCGAGGAGAGACTTAACAGCCTACAAAAGAAAATGGTTTAAAGGTGATATTTTTGACTATTATGAAAGAAGCAGGACACGAAATACCTCTGGAGGTCTTTGAAGTCGCTCAAAAGGAAGGCGTAGACCCTGAGAAACTTGCTAAATTAGTTCACGAGGGAAAAGTGGTAATACCAAAGAATGTGGCGAGAGAGATTCCGAGTATAGGGATAGGTCATGGATTAAGAACTAAGATTAACGCAAACCTGGGAACCTCTCCTGATTTTAAAGATATTGATTTAGAGATAGAAAAAGCAAGAATAGCAATAGAATATGGCTCTGACACAATCATGGATCTTAGCACTGGAGGGGACATTGACAAAATAAGGAAGAAAATGCTTGGACTAAACGTTCCTCTGGGAACTGTACCGATATATCAGGCCGGTATTACCGCCTTAAAGAAAAAAGGAGCAATAATCCATATGGACGAGGATACAATCTTCTCTACCATAGAGAAGCATGCTAAAGATGGAGTAGACTTCATAACGGTCCATTGCGGTGTTACCAAAGAAACCGTGGAGAGACTTATAAAACAGAAGAGGACAACCAATATTGTGAGCAGGGGTGGAAGTTTTCTCGCAGCCTACATAATACACAATCAGGAGGAAAATCCCCTGTACAAAAATTATGATTATCTCCTTGAAATTTCCAAAGAGTACGACCTAACGTTAAGTCTAGGCGATGGTTTAAGACCCGGATGCTTGGCGGATTCTTCGGATAGACCGCAGATACAGGAACTCATAATACTTGGAGAACTCGTCCAGAGAGCAAGGGAGTATGGTGTTCAAACAATTGTAGAGGGTCCCGGACACATGCCTTTAAATGAGATTGAAGGACACGTAAAACTTCAAAAATCAATCTGTAGAGGCGCCCCATTCTACGTACTTGGACCTATCGTGACGGACATAGCGCCTGGTTATGATCATATAACTTCCGCAATCGGTGGAGCGATTGCAGCGGCATCGGGAGCAGATTTCTTGTGTTACGTAACTCCTTCAGAGCATTTAGGCCTTCCGAGCAAACAAGATGTTAAAGAAGGGGTTATAGCAGCTAAAATTGCGGCCCACGCTGGAGATATTGTAAAGGGGATCGGTAGAGACTTGGATCAAAGGATGGCAAAGGCAAGAATGGATTTGGATTGGGAAGGACAGTTCAGCGTAGCCATAGATCCCTATAAAGCAAGGGAATATAGGAGCCAGAGAGAACCATATGATCGAGATGTTTGCACAATGTGTGGAGAATACTGTGCCATTAAAATAGTGAAAGAGTACTTTAGGGCATAGACCATTAAGTAGATCATACCGTAATGATTGGAATATTGAGGGAGGAGACCCTTTCATAAACTTGAGGTCTCTTTTTCGGGATTATTATCACGTTGATATCTTCATTTTTACATTGTTTCTTGATTTCGTTGGCATAAACTCTTGCTAATGATATGTTGCACTCCACGATCCTGAAGCTTTTAACCTTAGGCAGATCAATGGAAAGCGATCTAAGCATTTCGAAAAGGCTTTTTGACTCTAGATCTCTAGGATTGTGCAAAGCGAGAACATGAAGACGATCGTTTTTTTCCAACATATCATATACATCGTTAAAATATTCTACACATGCAGGAGAGTCAATGACGTAGAGAAAATTTATCTCCTTCTTCAGGATACGGGTCATCTTTTTGAATATTGACATGCATAAACTGTGGCATTTGTTCATATATATTTATTCCAGATAAATTTGGGCTTTTGAATGAAAGAATGCCGAAGAATTTTATTCTAAGGTTAATTTTCTTCGTTGCTTGGTGTTAAAGGCTTGATAATTTTTACCTGCACGATTCTCCTTTTTTCTATTTTTTGAACAGATATTTCGTATCCATCGTACTCAATGGAATCCCCTGGTTTAGGTAATTTCCCGAGACAGTGGAATACGAATCCTCCAATGGTTTCAGAATTCTCCTCAGGGAAATTTGATCCCAAGTATTTGTTCAAGTCATCAATAGGCACGGCTCCATTAACAATGTAGGTTCTCTCATTTACTTTCTTAATCAATTCCATCCTAGGATCATGTTCGTCCGTAATCTCTCCAACTATCTCCTCTAAGAGATCCTCAATGGTGACCAGCCCTACCGTGCCACCGTACTCGTCTGTGCATATTGCCATATGTTGTCTGCTTCTTTGCAGATCTTTCAGGAGATCACTGACCTTTTTTGTTTCAGGAACATAGTAGGTTGGTCTCATAACCTCTTTTAGAGATACCTGTCGTTTTTCCCTTATATGCGTGAAGAGGTCTTTTATGTGAACGATTCCTACTATGTTATCCACCGTGCCTTCATATACTGGTAACCTTGAAAATCCATGTTCCAAGGCTTTGTCCACGGCTTCTTCTAAAGATCGGTTTGCCTCTATGCAGACCATGTCCATTCTCGGTACCAAAACCTCTTTAACGGTAGTTTCGCCGAATTCAAATATCTTATGGATCATCTCTCTTTCTTCTGGCTCGATTTCACCCTCTTCTTCTCCCACGTAAAGCATTGTTTTGATTTCTTCCTCTGTAATAAATGGAGATGCTTTTGCCTCTCCTCCAAGAATTCTTACTATAAAATTGGTAAATTTCGTCAAAATCTCTATCACTGGATAAAATACATATTCAAGCGTCTTAATAGGTTTTGATACGATAAAAGATACTTTTTCAGCATTTTTGGTAGCAAAAGCCTTCGGACTGATTTCTCCAAACATAAGCAAGACCAAGGTCATAACTCCGGTTGCTATTCCAATGCCTTTGTTTCCAAAGTACTGGATTGCTAGAGAGGTTGCCAGAGCCGATGCAGCAACGTTTACCAGATTATTTCCTATTAGGATTGTTGCAAGAAGCCTGTTTGGTTGTTTAAGTAATTCATCAACAGTTTTTGCTCTTTTTTCACCTTTTTGAACGAGATATTTAATCCTTATTTTATTCAATGAGATTAAGGCGGTTTCTGAACCAGAAAAAAATCCTGATAACAGGACAAGTACGGTAAGAAGAATCAGTTCAGCCCACATAAGAGTAGACAATTGAGGTTCACCTGCTCACAAACAATATGAGTAAACATTTATTTTAACTTTATGCAGGCAAGTGTTAAGTATGAGAGAAAACAATTTTGTAGAGGTGAAAATATGGTTGAGAGAGCGATTGATGAGGTTGGCATGGCAGGGCACATAATCGAGAGGGAGGTATTGTTTAAGATCATAGAGGCCTTAAAAGGTGTAAACGCTGATCTAACGAATATAATAATTGAAATTCCTGCTCTAAGAAGAGGGTCAAAAGAAAAAATGACTTCACTCATGAGTTTTAACCTTATAGGTCTGACAAGAAAAGATAAAGAAGAGGCATTCAATAGAATCATAAAAGTTGCAGATGAAACTGGCTGTGCCATTACATACGTAAAGAAACATGATTAGTCTTTGTACACCGGATCAATACGAATAGAAAAACAGACAATTAGAATAAGATGAGAAGAAGTGGTATTGCCCACCTCAAGTTGCATGGAGGAAAGGCTCCCGACTGGCTCACAGAGAGAATGATTAAGCTAGGCAAATCAATCATGACGGTAATTGCGGAAGAGCATGGAACAGATGAAATTTTACTGAGGCTGGCAGACCCTTTTTTCTTTCAGGCACTATCTAATGTTCTGGGATTTGACTGGAATTCTTCAGGCACAACCACCGTACTCTGTGGAGTACTGAAAACAGTATTCACCGAGACAGAGTTAGGAATTCAGGGAGTTGGTGGAAAGGGTAAACAATCAAGGAAAAGTCCTTTAGAATTGGAAAAAATAGCAGATGAATTTTCTTTGGGAGAAAAAACACTTCAAATGCTAAAGTATTCAAGTAAAATGTGTGCAAAGGTGGACAACACCGCGATACAAGCAGGGTACCCTCTATATCATCACTCAATGTTCCTTAACGAAAAAGGAAAATGGGCGGTTATACAGCAAGGTTTAAATGTAAAAATGAAAAAGGCTAGGAGATACCACTGGATCTCAGAGAAAGTCAGAGATTTTGTGGAAGAACCCCACGAAGGCATAGTTGGTGATGTTCTTCATGATAGAGTTCTGGACTTAACTTCAAAGGAAAGTAGAGGCTGTAGATCTACCATTACAGACATATCCAAAGAAAAGCCGATTTACACAAAAAAATTGTTTGAATCTCTGAAAAAAGGCCAAAAAACTCTTCTAAATTTTAAGACCGCAGAAGCAAGCAATGCTATTTATAGGGTACCGGAAAGGATGAATTGGAGCGCGATAGAAAGAATTTATGAATTACAACCTGAAAATTTTGAAAATCTTCTCGCAATAAGGGGAGTGGGACCAACCACTATAAGAGGCTTGGCGCTGGTTTCAGAGATAATATTCGGTGAAAGACCAAGCTGGAAGGATCCTGTGAAGTATTGCTTTGCCTTTGGAGGAAAAGATGGCGTCCCTTTCCCTGTTAATAGAGAAGATTATGATAAGGCTATTAAAATTTTAGAGGAAGCCGTAGTCCAAAGTAAATTGGGAGACAAAGAGAGCATCCAAGCAATTAAAAGACTAAATCAGCTTAAGTAATTTTAATGCTCTTTATTTTTAATTCTTAATAAATCAAACCTCAAGAACTCTCTCAACTGCCTTCACGTAGTTTTCAATGACTCTGTCCCAGGAGAAAATGCTTGCTAATTCACGTGACTTCTTTTTTAATTCAGATTTATCTTTTTCTGGCATCGTGGCCAGCTCGAATAAAAAATTTTTCAGAATATTTGAAGTTTCGTCAAAACTCTTATTTCTCCTTGGAAGTACGTATATTCCGTCGTGTCTTTTTCCTTTTTCCATTGAAAGTAGTTCAACACCGAAGCCTGCTAGGTCAGTTGTAATGGATATGCATCCACATGCAGCGGTTTCTAGGGGAGTAAGACCAAATGGTTCATATTTACTTGGGAAGACCCCGACATCGCAGGCGCTAACAAAATCGAAGTAATCGAGGTGTATTGGAGGATTGTCTCTTCGTATGTAATCTGGAATTGCAATAACTTTAACCGTATCTGTTTTTTCATTTCTCAATCCAAGTTTCCAGCAAAGATTGAGGATTGGATCATTTTCTTGCAGATAATCATGAGTACTCAACCTAGGAGTCATTCCTTTGTACGTTTCACGAAGTTTTTCGCTTGGATATTTTTCAATAATATTCGCAACATCGGAATTCAAACCTTTTACTGCTGCAGGGACCAAAAAGAATGCTATTACAATCTTTTCTTCCTCAATAGTCTTTAATTCTTCATTTAACTTAGCTAATGAGGATATAAAAAGGTCGAATCCTTTATTCTCGAATTCATACCTTCCAGAAGTTAGCGCTATTAAATCGATATTCTCCAAATCATAGTAGGGATAAAAGAAAGCATTTATGAATCTTAAAATTTTATTTTTGTTCAGATTTTTTTCTAATCTATCGAATCTTTTTAGATCAATACCATTTGGTAAAACCATGTCCGGAGCCTTTCCAAGATAGTATTCTGCTTCTTTTGCAGTTATATAGGATACGGTAACGAAGAGATCAGCGTATCTCGATGCTGCCCTTTCAGTAAGGTGTTTAGCAGCTATGTTTATTTCGTAGGCTCTTTTTGGAGACACAGTCTTTCCGTTTCTTAATTCCTCATCGATTAAAGAAGCAACTTCCATTCCTAGTGCGCTATCTTCTCTTCCATGCATGGTCTGGTGCGCCATGAATATGGTTTTATAATCCAGTTTTTTTGCCTTTTTTCTAAATATTACGCCTGATGATAGCCATTCGTGAGCTATAACGACTGATTTTTTATCTTTGTAAAAATCGGTCTTTATAAGCAATTCTATTAATTTCCCGGCCGCTTCGGACCATACTATTGGTTCATCATATGTAAACGGTGAGTTTAAACTATCTATTCCAAAGAGTTCCCAATTTCTTCTTTTGATATCGTTTTTTATATCTTCATTGTTCACACAACTCTTAGTTTCGAGCAATATGCAGGGTGAACAATTTCCTCCCTTCCATAGACCGTAATATGGTACGATTCCTTCCTTTTTTAAATCTTCCAAAATGTATTCTATCTCAGGCTCAGCCTTTTTAGAAATAAAATCATTAGGCGATTTAAATGGATCATAGAAACCTATAGCCAAATAATTTGGAAATCTTTCCATCATTTTAATTGACTTGGAGGCGAGAACCGAGTAAATTCCACCGACCATATTCGCCACTTCAAAGGATACTTCGATTAAAAAAACGTCTTTCATTCTATCATCCGATCATACCTTTTATGATACTTCTTTTATGATTTGAGAAGGATCAGATTTTTCCAGTTTGAATATGTCGATTAACCTCTCCAGATTATCCACAACATTTTCAGTTCTTGCCTCTGATAATTCAAACAGGAGCAGGCGTTTTGGATCTATTGGGCAAGAAACCAAGGTAGTTTTATAGTGCAGGCTAAAAGGGGCTCTTACGTCGCCGGATGGCTTCATCGTGCTCCAGTCGATTAAGATTTGATCAGATCTTTCGGCTTTTTTCGCGACTGTAGAGGTGGTTATAGGTTTTCCTGTCTTTACAATTTCGTAGAACTCTTTAAGGGTTTTTGAGGGTAACTCCTGTAATTTTTCCTCCAATTTTGTCTGAATTTGTTGCGCAAATTTTCTATAAAGCGAGAATATATCTCCTGAGGGCAATTTACTGTTCTCCAGACTCGACCATACTTGGATACCTCTGGATCCACTAAACTTTATACAAGAGGATATTTCATATTCTTCTAGAGTCTCTACTAACTTTTTGGCGGTCAATTTAACTAAGTAAAAGCCTCTTTCATGTTTATCAAAGGAGGGACCAGCATCTAAATCCAAGACGAACCAATCAGGATCTTTAGTATTAATCCTATGTATATAGGGTATGAAGTCTATCGCGTGGCTTTCCACGTATTTAATTAAATCTTTGGTATTATTTATTTGAATATTTACTGGTTTAGGCTTATACTTTGCATATCTTACAAATAAAGGCTTAATTTTATTAACAGGATCTTTTTCATCGCTAAAAATCTTTACAACACTTGTTGCTCTTTCTTTTAAAAAAGGAATTATTGCATCAGCGATCTGGGGATAATATTCCTTTGCTGTTAAAATCATACGATAGGAGAGATTGAGTTTATTTCCAATCGATTTTACTCTCTCTTTTATCTCTTGAATTCCTCTTTCTGTTGCATAATAATTTTTGTTACTCTCGCTGATGAGTCCTTTGGAGATAAGACGATCTATTGCATCTTTTATTTGCGATTCATTTATGCAGTTTTTTTCGTCGCGTATTACTTTTTCAGCAATGTGATCAATGCTAATTTTTTTGCCTTTTTCTTTAATCGAGAGTAACAGGAGTACACGATCTTCTATTAATTCCATGTCAACCAAAAAGAGTATTACCTAATTTGATAAAAATATTTCTTAGGTGTCCCATTTGAAATATTCAGAGTTGGTAGCTGTATATGAGCACATAGAGTCAACTACGAAAAGACTTGAAATGACCGATTACTTGGTAGATTTATTCAAAAAGTGCGATGAAGATATTGTAGACAAGGTCGCATATCTCACTCAGGGAAAGCTTTATCCAGATTTCGTGGATTTAGAAATGGGCATCGCAGAGAAACTTGCTATTCGTGCCATATCGGGTGCATTTGGTGTCAGCACTAAGGAAATAGAGAAGGATCTCAAGAAAAGAGGAGACCTGGGTTTAACGGCTGAACATCTAGCAAAAAGTAAAAAGCAGTCTACTCTTTTCGCAAAGCCTTTAACGGTAAAGGAAGTTTATGAGACATTTGATAAGATAGCGAGATCGACGGGTCCAGGAAGTGTAGATTTAAAGATAAGGCTTTTATCCGGTTTATTGGCGGATGCAACGCCAAAAGAGGCAAAATACATTATAAGAGCAGTTCTAGGAAAACTAAGACTTGGTATAGCAGATATGACAATCCTAGATGCACTTTCGATTGCGTATACCAATGATAAAGCGAACAGAGAACTCATTGAGAGGGCATACAACTTGACATCGGATCTTGGTGACGTAGCCAAGACCCTAGCAAGAGAAGGTCTTGAGGGAATGAGAAACTACCATGTAAAGGTTGGAAGACCGATAAGAATGATGATGGCTCAAAGACTTGTTACGCCAGAAGAGGTTCTTGAAAAACTTGGTGGAAAAGCTGCTTGTGAATGGAAATACGATGGGGAGAGGATCCAGATACATAAAAATAAAGACAATATTGCTCTTTTCTCAAGAAGACTTGAGAATATCACAAATCAATACCCTGACGTGAGCGAACTGATTAAAAAAAATATAACGGCAAGAGACGCAATTATAGAAGGGGAGTGTGTTGCGGTAGATCCTGATACAGAAGATTTACTGCCCTTCCAGCAGCTTATGCACAGAAGAAGGAAACACGGAATTGAGGAGGCAAAGGAAAAATTTCCAATAAGCCTATATCTGTTTGATCTACTCTACATAGACGGAGAAGATCTGACACAAAAAAGTTACATGGATAGAAGAAATAGACTTAAAAGCATTGTTAAAGAAAATACACGGATAAGATGTGCAAAATCCTTAATTACAGATGATCCCAAAGAAATTGAAAATTTCTTTGAACTTGCAGTTGCATCCGGCTGTGAAGGACTTATACTGAAATCATTGGACGGAGTCTACCAAGCCGGAGCAAGAGGATGGCTCTGGATCAAACTAAAACGTTCTTATCAATCCATGATGATCGAACCCATAGATGTCGTTGTTGTTGGAGCTTTTGTAGGTAGAGGAAAAAGATCAGGTACTTATGGAGCATTATTAACAGGCGTCATTGATAGAGAAGAACAAAAGTTTTATACTGTTTGTAAGGTTGGCAGCGGCTTTACCGATGATGATCTGGAAAAAATTCCAGAGATGCTTCTCCCGTATAAAATCGACGAGAAACATCCAAGCGTGGAGAGTGAACTCGAGGCGGATGTTTGGTTTGAGCCAAATTTGGTAATGGAGATAATAGGAGATGAGCTTACACTAAGTCCTGTTCACACATGTGCATTTGGAAGAATCAGGGAGGATTCGGGGATTGCAGTTAGATTTCCAAGATTTACCGGTAGATGGAGAATAGACAAAGGACCAAATGAAGCAACGAGCGTAGAGGAAATAGTTGAGATGTACAGGGCACAGTTGAAGAGAGTAGAGGAAGTTAGGAAAGAAGAGGCTTAGTATTAATCAACTCTGTATTTTTCTCGTTTCTTGATAAGGTCTAATACCATATCTCTATTAGCTTTGGCAACAGTGAGGGAGGGTTCAAGCTCTAAAACATTGTTGAAGCATTCTAAAGCCTCTTCCAACCTGCCCAAATCCTTCAGAGCAAGTCCCTTGTTGTTCCATACTCCAGCAAGCTTGGGATCTAACTCCAAGGCTTTTTCGTAGCAGATTATTGCCTCCTTCAAATTACCAATGCCATGGAGGGTGTATCCCTTACTGCTCCATGCCCATTTCAAGTTTGGATTTAATTTCAGAGCCATATCGTATGATGTTATGGCTTGATCGTACTTACCCATGTTTTGCAGGACATTGCCTTTATTTAACCAAACGTTTGGCGATTCTGGATCGATTTCCAGCGCTTTATCAAAGCATTTAAGTGCTTCATCGAACATTCTTAGGGAAAAAAGACATATCCCTTTATTATTCCATGCCTCAGCATAATCTGGATCTATTTCTAAGGCCTTGTCAAGACATCTTATTGCTTCTCCAAACTTTCTCAATGTAAAAAGAGAGGTTCCCTTATTATTCCATGCCTTTGCATAATTGGAATCGATCTCTAACGCTTTATCATAACATTCAACTGCTTTTTCAAACAAGCCATCCTTTTCAAAGGAGTATCCCTTCTCAGTCCATTCTTCCGCGGTATTTAAGTTTGATTGCTTCATTTCCTTCACCAGCACATCTTACTATACTTTTATGGAATTTGAATCTTTTGTTTTTATTTTTACTGATTCTTAAATGTTATTTCACATACTTCAATGGAAATAATTACTACTTTGTAATTTTATTTCTTGATATTGAAAATAAGCGCTATATTTTTGAGGATTTTAACCATAATCGTTGAGATAAAGTATATAAAACTCATTATATTAAATTATAAAGGGATAACGGTGATTCTCCACGTAACTCCTGATGAGGATGATTATGCAAGAATGCATGAGGCACTTAAAATACTTATAACAGCAGTGGATGAGACGGTAGAGGATCTTATAGGGGCTGGTGGCAAGGGAATTTGTTATCAATCAAGTAAAAGATATGGGGAGAGATATTCAAGACTGATAACTAAAGAAAATATTTTGGAACAAATAAAAGAGTTGTTAGATATAATAGGGTTAAAAGACTATCAAATAGAGTCAGATGAAGGAAGCATAACTCTAAAAATTAATTCCTGCCCGCTTGGTAATGCTCTTAAAGAAAGAGGTGTTGAAAAAGGAGGAGCACCTTGTTTTTTGGTAAATGGTATCATTGCGGGAACATTGAGCCATCTTACCAATGAAAAGAGAGATGTGAAGATAGTTGAGACTAATGAAAAATGTGTGAAGAAAGTAGAGTAAAGAGCAGGATAAAAAGGGTAAAATAAAATGGGGTAAAGCAAAATGATAGAAAAAGATACCCATTTCCTAATGACGATTTTGGGTAGTTTTGCTACGTCATTGGAGGATACTCTCGGCTTTGGGGCAAAGTCAATGAGCTATAATTCGGGAAAATCCCTTGGAATTGAGCTTGCATCTAAGGCTAGAAGAACAGAAGATCTGAATGAAGCAATTGATGAGATTAGCAGGCTATTTGAAGGTGCATGGGAAATTGAACTTTTTAAAAGAAGTGAAAGAGATGAATATATGTTTATCGACGAAGATGGGAGATTGTGTTGTGAGCTAGTATTCAGACATTGTCCCATCAGGAATACTCTAATGAGAGAAGGAATTGAACAAGAAGGGATACTTTGTTATTTGACTCATGGGTACATTGTTGGAGCACTTGGTGTAGTTCTAGGGAAAAGAGTTGATTTAGAGATTGAGAAGGCGGGAATAAACGCCTGTCTAAAAAAATTGATCTTTGAGGAGGATTAAATGTCAAAATTGACATTGGCAACAGAATGGTTAGCAATCTGCGGGGGATGCGAGATCGGAATCCTAGACTTAGATGAAAATCTATTATCTCTCCTAGAACAGGTAGAAGTCGTTTATTCTCCAGTACTTATGGACATAAAAGAACTTCCTAAGTGTGACGTTGCCATAGTGAGTGGGTGCATAAGAAATTCAGAAAACGAAGAAAAAGCCAAGATAATGAGAGAGAAGGCAGATACACTAATTGCATTTGGTACATGTGCCTGTCATGGAGGTTTATTCTCGCTTGGAGGACTTTATCCTCCTGATGAATTGAAAAAGAAAGTTTATAGGGACGTTGTAACTGCTGAATATACTGGAGTGTGTCCGAGTGAAGAAGAAGGTTTGCCAGAACTAACAAGAAGTGTTAAGACGTTAGATGAAGTAGTGGATGTGGATTTCTACATAGTTGGTTGCCCCCCCACACCTGAGAACATAGTAACTGCAATATCTAATGTAATAGAGAATAAAAAAGGAGAAAAAAGAAAAACCGTTTGTTCTGAGTGTAATCGAATCATGGAAAGGGTTGAGTTAGATAGATTGAGAAGAAGTTATGAGGGGAAAATAACCGATGAGAAATGCTTGATAAGCCATGGATTGATCTGCATGGGATCCGTTACAATGGGCGGATGCAATGCAAAATGTCCGAGCAACGGTATCCCTTGCAATGGATGTAATGGACCATCAGAGAAAATATTGAAAAATCCATTCAAGGATGTTGGTTATTCTCTAGCTGAACTAGTTAGTGCCATAACAAATATAGAACTAGAAGAAGTGATTAACCACATGAAAGAGGCTTCAAAGATGCCTTACACATTTACAGCTGCTTCAAAAATAATGCTTGCCAAGCCAAGAATAATGATGGTGAAGGAGTTATGAAAAAAATTGTTATTGAGCCTGTAACAAGAATTGAAGGCCATGCCAAAGTTTCTCTCTTCTTAGATGATAAAGGGGAAGTAAACGATGCCAGATTCCAAGTCATGGAACTTAGAGGGTTTGAAAAATTTTTGGAAGGTTATCGTGTTGAGGAAATGCCGAGAATAACTCCAAGAATATGTGGTGTTTGTCCTTCAGCCCATCATCTAGCAAGCGCAAAAGCTGTGGATGATTTATTTGATGTTGAAATCCCTGAAACAGCAAAAAAAATTAGAGAATTGATGTACCTTGGTCATATGATTCACAGTCATGCACTTTCTTTTTTCATTCTGGCTGGACCTGATTTTATAATGGGTCCGGATTCTCCAAGCGAGGAGAGAAATGTTTTAGGTATTGCGAAAAAACAACCTGAATTGGCAAAAAAAGCCCTTAAATTAAGGAGTAATGGTCAGACAATTAACAAATTACTCGGCGGTCAGCAAATACATCCAATCGTAGCTGTTCCTGGCGGAGTTGCAAATTTACCAGATGAAAAAACCTTATTAAAGGTTAGAGAACTCGCAAAAGAATCCTTAGATCTAGCAGAATTCACTTTAGAATTAGGAAAAGGTATATTTGAGAAGTACAATGAATTAATTGAAAATTTAGCAGTCTTTGAAACATACTTCCTTGGAACCCTAAAAAATGGCTGCATGAATTATTATGAAGGAGACCTTTGTATAATGGATCCTGAAGGCAATTTGATTGAGAAATTCAAGACTCAAGATTATATTGAATTCATCGCAGAGAGGGCTGAAAAATGGACGTATATGAAGTTCCCCTACTATAAGAAAGCGGGCTATGAAAATGGCACTTTTAGAGTCAATACACTTGCTAGGATAAATCTTACTGAAAAAATGGAAACTCCAAGAGCACAGGAAGAACTTGAGATTTTTAGAGAGACTTATGGGAGACCGGCTCACGCAACTCTACTTTATCATTATGCTAGGCTCATAGAGTTGTTGTATGCATCTGAAAAGGCTCTAGAACTATCATCTGAGGATTTGAATGGAGAATACAGGGCAGATATAGGAGAGTACAAAAATGTGGGAATAGGTCATGTTGAGGCACCTAGAGGTACTTTAATACATCATTATGAGATAGATGAAAAGGGTAGGATAAAGGGGGCGAATATAATAGTGGCTACGCAGATTAACAACAAGGCGATTAATCAGGCAATTTTAGACGCTTCTAGAAAAGCAATCAGCGACGGCAAAGTGGATGAAAATAAGTTAAATCTAATAGAAATTGCAGTCAGAGCCCATGATCCTTGTCTCTCATGTGCTACACATAGAATAGGCAGATTTTGTAGTGAAATCGAAATATTTGACCACGAGGGGAATTTGCATTACATTAAAAGATATTCAAAGGAGGTAAATAATGCCTGAAATCTTCATAGACAAAGACCTTTGTAAAAAATGCAACATATGCGTAGATATTTGTCCAACCACAGTGTTTGAAAAAAACGAGGATGATGTTCCTGATATAAAGAGGAAGGAAGACTGCATAATTTGTTTGAATTGCATTGATAGATGTCCCGCAGAAGCCATAGACTTTAATGAAACAGTGGAGGTAAAGGTATATTACTGGGATACAAATGCAATTAAAATGATAGAGAGGATGAGATGAAGAAGAATGACTATCTCTCAAACTTATCATGGGTAATGAGTAAATCCCATATATTAGAGGAAGAAAGAATTATCGATCCCTGCGAATTTGTGAATAAACTTAAGAAACTGAGAAAAGATAAATTTAGTGGTTATCTCCGGATATTTTTCCCTAAAAAAAGTATCAATCGAGATGTCTGGATAATATTCAAAGAAGGCAGAGCACTATCAGTATTTTATTCCGATGCCGGAGGACTGGTTGGAGATATTGCAGGTGAAAAATTGGTAGAAGATGTAAAAGAAGAATTTGAATTTATAGTATATGATCCTGAAGAAGCCAATTTCAAAACAACGTTATCATTCATTCAGAGAAACGGCTCCCTAAAAACAGAATGTAAAAAATTCTTTGAAAGGTTGATTGGAGCCTTCGAAATTGATAGAAAGACGCTTATGAAAAAATATAGACTAAAAGATCCAGATGAACAGTTCATCGATAAGATACTGGAGGAAGCCATGAGGTGATGTTATGATAGATGTCGTGCTCTCAGATTTGACCAAGGTAGACGGCATAGTTGGCTCTCTCATCGTTGGAAAGGATGGCTTACTAATAGCTAATGCACTCCCAAAATCGATGGATGGAGATATGATTGGAGCGATGAGTGCAGCCATCTTTGGTACTGGGGAAAAGTCCGCTGAAAGGACCGGACAAGGTAAGTTAACTCAAGCAATGATAGAAGCCGAAAACGGTAAGATTCTCGTGCTGGATGTAGGAAAAGCCATACTGGCGGTAATCACTGACAGAGATGTAAATATCGGTTTGATACGTCTAGAGATGAACGATGCCAAGGAAAAGCTAGAAAGCATGTTATAATCAAAAGTTGGTAAGTCTTTTGAACAATCTCTTTTCGTTATCATATATCCGAACATCTAGAGGTATGCGACCTAATGCATGAGTTGCGCAGGCGAAACAAGGATCGTAGGCTCTAAAAGCCATTTCTATCATATTTAAAAGTCCGTTACTAACCTTCCAGTCTCTTATAAGAGATTCTGCTGCTTTTTTAACCGAAATGCATATCGCAGCGTTATTATTTCCTGTCGCAACTATTAAATTTATTTCTTTTACGATACCACTTTCATCTGTGATATAGTGATGGAAAAGTGTCCCTCTTGGTGCCTCGATTACGCCTACTCCTTCGCTCGGTTCGCCTAATTTTCCCCTAATATCATTACTCGTTATTTCTGGATCCACTGAGAGTTCATGCAACCGCTCACTTGCATACAACAGTTCAATCAATCTTGCCCAGTGATATGCAAGAGTCGCATGAACAGGTTTTCCTCCAAGAATCTCAATCATTTTCTCGTATTCCTCTTGAGCAAGCGGTGTTGGAATTTCATCTGCTACATTAAGTCTTGCAAGAGGTCCTACTCTATATACTCCACTCTCCTGACCATCGATTAGACCTTTCCATCCGATAGCCTTTAGATATGGAAACTTTAGATAGGTCCAGGGCTCTACATGCTCGGCGATATGTTCCAAATAATCTTTTGCCTCAAATTTAGTGAATTCATTTCCTTTCTGATCAACAACTCTTATCTTTCCATCATACAGGTTTAGCCTGTTCTCTTCATCAACAAGACCCATGTAATATGTTTGATTCTTGTATATGTCTCCCTTAATAATATCTACATAGGTATCATTACCGAGAACCAAATCTTCAAAAATCTGGATAGATCTTCTCGAGAAGTTAACGCAAGATCTTGCCATCGTTTCGATTTCTTTTCTTTCCTCCTCACTTATTGCCTTAGACATTCCCCCTGGCAGGCCGCAAACAGAATGTGTTGCTCTACCACCTATTATCTCTTGAATCTTTTGTGCATATGCTCTATGCGTAATAACATCGTTAACGGTATCTTTTCCTACTGCTTCTATCACTCCTACAATATTTCTTTTGCTTGGATCTTCTGCAGGACCCAGTATGAAGTCAGGAGCAGCAAGTACATAGAAATGCGCTATGTGGCTGTGAATAATATGAGCCATGTAGTAAAGTTCCCTTAACTTCTTTGCCGGCTCTGGTACTTCTGCTCCAAATACAGCATCAGTTGCTTTCGTAGAAGCCATGTGATGGGGACCGGGACAAACACCACATATTCTTGGAGTTATTCTGGGAAGTTCTTCAACAGGTCTTCCTATGCAAAATCTTTCAAAACCGCGTAGTTCAACAACTTGGAAGTATGCGTCCCTAACGTTTCCCTGATCGTTTAGGAATATGTCGATCTTTCCGTGACCTTCTAAGCGGGTAATCGGCTTTATGGTTATATTTCTTGTAGTAATTGTCTCAGGCTCATCGAATATCTTAGGCATTTCAACCATCCTCAACCCTTCTATTAATGGGGGCAACAGGAAGCGTAAATCTATAGAATGTACCCAGGGGATCAAAGATCTTTTCAACTAACTTTTTCAACTCATCTTCAGCCAACTGTTTTTCATCTTCAACGGCAAGTATAGATGCTATTGCACTCAAAATAGAGCTTCCTTGATCCTTTAAGTTTGGTAAAGGGCCCAGACATCCCTCGCAAGGCATATTCACCTTGATACATTTTGCCTCGCAGCCTCCTCTTGTGGCAGGACCTAAGCAAATAATTCCCTGTTCTAGTAAACATCTCTTTTGATCTGGAACTATCTCATAAATTCTATGTATAAAGGAGATTTTTTTGTCTTCTATTTCCCTTGGACATTCCTCACAAAGGGATTTATCTGAGGCTATTACAGATCCTTTAGGAGGTAATTCTCCGCTCGCTATAGCGGAAATAGCAAGTTCTATTAACTGAACAGGAGGAGGACAACCAGGAAGATAGTAATCAACTTCGACGGTTTGATCAAGCGATCTTACCGTATCATAAAACTCAGGCAAACTAAGGATTCTTCCATTGAAACTCAGGTTTTTTTGAGGCGTGACAAACTCAGGATTTACAGTAGACTTTGTTTTTTTGTAAACTATTTCAAATATTTCAGATTTGTTTGATATATTAGCTAGACCCGGAATTCCACCGTAGCATGCACATGATCCAAAAGCTATCAGAATTTTGGATTTTTCTCTGATTAACTTGGCTATTTCCTCATTTTCAGAATTTCTTACCGAACCATGGTATATTCCGATATCGATGCTCTCATCTCTCATTTTCTCGAGATCTCTTTGTTTTCCATCCATTCCAGTAGGCCAGAAAATTATGTCGGCTATTTCGAGAAGGCCTAAGATTTTTTCCTTTATGTCAAGGAGTGCAATATCACATCCAGAGCAGGTAGCACCAAGACCTATTGCTAATTTGAGTTTATTATCTGAATTTTTCATCTTAAATCCTCCTTTAAAGGATTTGGACCTATTTTCTTTATCTCTTGAACCATTTCAGTTGAAACCTTTGCAAACTTACCCCCTTCATAAGCAGAGATCCAGTCAAGCCTCAGCCTTTTTGGATTTAATCCAAGTTGTTCCATCAATTTTTTTAGGAGTGTAACTCTTTTGAGTGCCTTGAGATTTCCAGAGACATGATGACATTCATCCGGATGACATCCCATTATTAACACGCCGTCTATACCCTGTCTAAATGCCTCTAAAACGAATAATGGATCTATTCTTCCTGAACACATAACTCTGATAACTCTTACATTCGGAGGATAGTGCATTCTGTCTATTCCCGCGAGGTCTGCTCCTGCATAAGAACACCATCTGCACAAAAAACCTATTATATTTGGTTCGAAATCATCCATTTCATTTCGCCTCTACCTTAATTTTATTAATTATATTTTCTCTCGGTATTTTTGAAACGCTAATGATTTCTTTAGGATCATTTCCTTGGGCTAATGCGAGTAATTGTGTATAATGAAAGACAGGGATTTTAAACTCGTATCCTTTCTTTTCATTGAGTTCTGCTTGAGATACATCAAATTGAAGATGGCAGAAAGGACAAACGTCTACGATAGCATGGGCTCCAGCTTCTTTGATGGCATTTAATTTTCTGGTTACTATTCTCGTTGCAAAATTATGGTCATATGCGCGGAGCCCTCCTCCTGCCCCGCAGCACATCAATTTGTGTTGGTATGATAAGCTTTTGGCACCTAGTGCATTGATTAATTCATCAAGCTTTCTGGGCTTTTCAGGATTGTCTACATCCAGAAATATGGAGGGTCTTAGTATATGGCATCCGTAGTGTGGTGCAATTTTAATACCGTTTAAAGGTCTTTTAATTGAATCTCTAATCCTTTCGATGCCTACATCATCATATAATAATTCTACAAGATGTTTTATTTCCGTTTTGCCTTTGTATGCTCTTCCAATTTCGCCAAGAACCTCATTAACCAATTTTCTTTTCTCATTATTCTCTCTAAGTTTCTTGTTTGCTTCTTTAAGAGTAGAAAAGCACCCGCTGCATATCGTAACTACATCACATTTCATTTCCTCTGCTATAGATAGATTTCTTGCCGATATAGCGAGGGATGTAATCTCGTCAATACAGTTAAAGGATGCTCCTGCCGGACAGCAGGTAGCGCCTTCCATATCTTTGATTTCAATTCCCAAATTCTTTAGAGATATTCTAGTTGCTTTTTCGATGTCTGGATATCTTAAAGGCGCAATGCATCCTAAAAAGAGTGCATAGGTCATTTAATAACCTCCGAATCCAATGAGTTTATCTGCCTTTGTCTTCTTGATAATGGCTTTAAGGTCGTTCAATGCTTCTTTATTCGACAATGCGGTCGGAGGAACAGGGTCAAGGCCTAAAGAGGATCTAATTTTCTTCTGTTCTTCTCCTAAATTTACTGCATGCCCTGTGGCTACGATATTATTCGCAATTTTCTTTGTAGATTCAGGAATATTACCTTCTCTTGCAAGTATCCTCCTGAGAGCGATTACGAAGTCGGTAGGATTCACTTCCAAGGGACATCTTTCCCAGCAAGTGTGACAGGTGGTACATCTCCAGATTCCAGGATCGGAGAGTACTCTTTCTCTCAATCCATAAATAGCCATTTTTATCAGTCTTCTAATATGATGGAGGGGTTCTATGCCAAGAGGACAATCCCCTGCACACCTTCCGCACTGAAGGCATTTGTATACCAAGGGACCTCCCGCCCTGACGATTTCATCTACAAAACCTGGATCGTTCTCCGTTAATCTAACCGGAAGTTTAATTTCCGCCATCATTTAACCTCCATTTTGGCTAGCGCCTCTATCTGCGCCAGTATTTGGTTTTCCTGATAACTCTCCATATCGATAGCGTCTGATGGACATGCAGAAGCGCATACGCCACATCCATTACATGAGACTGGAGCGATCTCAGAAATCCTTCTTCCATTTACTTCTTTAAGCTTGGGAACGTTGTATGGACATACACTCGTGCAGATTCCGCATCCTCCGCAGGAATCTTCATCTACCAATGCTACAATGGCCTCAGTCCTTAGAATTCCCTCGGACATTAGTGCTGCTGCATGGGAAGCCGCTATCCTTCCATCTGCAACAGACCATCTAATCCCTCTTGGACCTTGTGCACATCCGGCTAGATATATTCCTCTTCTCTCTTCGGGTTCAAGTACTAGATTTAAGTCCTCGAAGAATCCATCAGGGCCTAAGGGAATATTCAGCATCTTGGCCAGTTCAGGAGTTCCATCATTAGGCTCTTGACCAACCGATAAAATAACCAGATCTGATTCGACCTGTACCTGCTCTCCGAGGTCTTTATCTTCTGCGCTTAAAACTAATTTATCTCCTACCTTTTCAACTCTGGCTACACGACCCCTTACAAATTTGACTCCCATCTCTCGAACTTCTTCGTAAAACTCCTCTATACCCCGGTATGGGCCTCTTATGTCAATGTAGAATATGTATACGTCACAATCAGGATACATTTTTTTAATCGTGCTTGCCTGACCTAATGCATAGTTGCAGCAAACCAATGAGCAATATGGATTTCCGCCTTTCTCTGCTCTGGACCCAACACACTGGATAAAACTAACAACCTTTGGCACTTTACCGTCAGATGGTCTGCTTAAAACTCTTCCTTTAAGCCTGTCCTCAACTATTCTCCGTTCAAGATCTAGAATAGTTAGAACATCCTCGTACTCTCCGTATCCATACTCTGGAATTCTGCGTGCATCATAGATCTTAGAACCTGTTGCAACTATAATTGTTCCTACCGCAAATTTTCTAACCATTCCGCTTTTCCTGTTCTTGACAGTTATTTGATAATTTCCAACGTAGCCGTCTACGCCTATAACTTCTGTGTCGGTCATAACATCTACATTTCGATTTAGGTAAACATCCATTAATCCTGGGGTCAATCTGCATTCTTTACAGTAGTGCATGCAGCATATTCCACAGCTCGTTGTAGGGAAGGTCATACTCAGTTTATATGCTCTTCCCCCAAGTTCCGATTCTCTTTCAACCAAATATGTATAGAATCCTTGATTTGCTAGATCCAAAGCTGCTTCTAATCCTGCCACTCCCCCTCCAATCACAAGTGCTCTATCTAAAATTTTGATTTCTCGATCTTCTCTTTCTACCGAATTCCTAACCTTTGCCACTGCACTGGCAACCAATGCCTTTGCTTTCTCAGTCGCTTTATCAGGAACGTTTGAATGGGACCAAGCACATTGCTCCCTTATATTGGCCTTCTCGAAGAGATATACGTTCAATCCTGCTTCTTCGATTGCTTGTTTAATCGGAACTTCATACATTCTGGGACTACATGCAGCTAAAACAACTCGATTTACTACTCCGTTTTGGATATCTCTTTTCATGGAAACCTGATCCTCAAATGAACAGAGACTTTCAAGTTCTTTTACTGAAACTACGTTAGGCAATTGTCTTGCAAAATCTGCAACTGCGCTTACGTCCACTACGTTAGAGATCTCACCTTCACACCTACAAATATAAATTCCAATCTTGGGCTCCATTATGAAACCTCCGGAGAAAGATGAAAAAATAGTCTAAAGCAGTTATGATTCAGTAGTATTTTTGTTTTTGTTAGTATATACTCAAACTCTGTTTCCACGTATTAATATATACTAAAAGGGGTATATAACAATTTCTGCTCTTAAAATGCTTTAAAATGAAAAATAATTATATTTAGAAGATATAACGAAGTTATATCCAATAATGATGGATTATATAAGAAAAAATTATGATAGAATAAAAGTGTAATAGAATAGAGTTATATAAATTAAAAAAATTATATGAATTAAAAACAGATTGGAATTTTGACCTAACTTATATTTAATATTTAATTTTTATAAAGTAACTCTATATGGAAAGTGGTGGATAAATGCATGAGTTGGCATTTGCATCTAACATTTTGGAAAAAATTAAAAAAGAGGCGAAAAAGCACAAAGCACATAAAGTAATATCAGTGGAATTAAATTTAGGAGAGCTGCTCTTTTTAGATCCAGAACAGCTTAAATTCTTATTAGAAACATTGATCGATGATGATATAATTAAGGGGGCGGATTTTAAGATAAAAATGCAAAAAGCAGAAGGCGAATGCAACTGCGGTTACACCGGACCCTTAGATTACAAAGAGGAATCTCACCAGTTAATTTACATAAAGTGTCCTGTTTGCAATGGAATGCCTGAAATAAGAAAAGGAAACGAATGCATAATCGAAAAGATCAACATGGAAGTTGAAGACTCTATAGAATAGAAAAAAAATTAACAGATCCTGGGAATCGGGTCTCCAATTGGTCTTTCCAGAAATCTTTTCCCTCCTACTACGGTATTCAATATTACCTTTCCAGCATAGGTATCTGTTGCTTCGCCAATAATCTGTGCTTCTTTTCCTTGATAAGTTGACCTAAGATGTTCTAAAACGGAATCTGCATTTTCAGGACTTACTGCTATAACCACTTTGCCTTCATTCGTAAGGTCATAAGGATTCAATCCCAGCATCTCGCATATAGATTTTACTTCTTTCTTTATAGGTATTCTATCCTCAAATATTTCTATTCCTACATTTGACTTGGATGCAAAGTCTATTAATGCAGCTGAAAGCCCACCTCTGGTAGGATCTTTCATTGCATTTACCTTATCAATTACTCCCTCTACCATCGTCCAAATCTCATTCAGATCGGATTTTATTTCCCCTTCTACCTCAAAACCTTCTCTGCTTGTTAAAATAGCTATTCCATGGTCTCCTATTGTGCCTGATAAAATTATCTTGTCCCCGATCCTTACATTTGAATCCAAAGTGAGGGATTTTTTGTTTGCTATACCTATTCCTGTTGTTGTTATGATTATTTCGTCTAATTCTCCCTTTCCCATAACCTTGGTGTCTCCACCAATAATAGGGACATTTAAAGCCTTGCTAACACTGTCCATGGATGAAAGAATCTTTTCTAAATCAGAAACTTCGAATCCTTCTTCTATAACAAAAGAAGATAGAATTGCCATGGGTTTGGCCCCCATTACTGCAAGATCGTTGATTGTACCACAGACAGAGAGTTTTCCTATATCTCCACCGGGAAAAAATATTGGTTTAACTGTATGGGAATCTGTTGTCAAAACAATATCAAACTCATCAAATGGTATGCTTGCTCCATCGTCCAAGGCAGGGATGCCAATTCCTTCTTTAAATTCTTTGAGTTTAATTTTTTTCATTATTACCCTTTCAATAAGTCTGTTTGTGAGTTCTCCACCTGAACCATGAGCTAAGGTGATCTTCATAACCCCACCTACTCGATAATATCTTATAAATATTGGTTCGATGTCATATTCTTTGGGTTTGTTATATTTGTGTCTCGCGATACCCGGACTGGTGAAAGAAATAAGGGACAATAAGGCATTGGTAGATATTGGTGGCGTGCTAAGAGAAGTTGATACCTCTCTTCTCGAAAGAGTAGAACCAGGGGACTATGTAATAGTTCACGTTGGCTATGCTATTCAGATTTTATCAAAGGAAGAAGCACTGGACTCATTAGAACTCTGGAAAGAACTTTTGGAGACCATATAATGCTAGATTATTACCGAGATGAAAGAATAAGCAGATTGCTTATTGAAAAAATAAATGACCTCTCGAAAGAATTTGATTCTGTAAGAATAATGCATGTTTGCGGTACTCATGAGGATACTATAGCTAGATTCGGTCTACGCTCACTGCTTCCGCAAAACATAGAGGTTGTAGCCGGACCAGGATGTCCTGTTTGTATAACACCTCCAGAAGAAATAGATGTTGCGATTAAGCTAGCCTTAGAAGGAAATAGGATATTTGTTTACGGTGATTTATTAAGGGTTCCGGGAAGTGAGATGTCATTATATAATGCGAGGGGAATGGGCGGTGATATAAGAGTAGTTTATTCGCCACTAGATGCACTGAAACAGGCAAAAAATTCTAAAGAGGAGGTCATATTCTCTGCAATAGGGTTTGAGACCACTGCTCCTTCTACAGCAAGTATTCTAATGAAAAATTTACCAGAAAATTTCTCTATAATATGTTCTCACAGATTAATCCCCCCAGCAATAGATTTTTTACTTGATACCGAAGAAATTAAGTTAGATGCCCTCATAGAGCCGGGACATGTCTCTACTATTATTGGGGTTGAACCTTACATACCCATTTCAGAGAAATACAAGATCCCGCAGGCAATTACAGGATTTGAGCCAAACGATGTTTTACTTAGTATATTAAAGATATTGAAGATGCTTAAGGAAAAAGACAACTCTGTATTCAACGAGTACAAGAGATCTGTCAGGCAAAAAGGGAATGTACGTGCAAAAAAAATGATGGAAAAGGTATTCGATGTAGAATCTCGGAGATGGAGAGGTTTTCCTGTGATTCCAAATGCTTCTTTTAAACTTAAAGAAAGATATAAAAAATACGATACTTTGGAAAAATTTGATATAGAGTTCCAAGAAGCACCCCATTTTTATAAAGAATGCCTCTGCGGAGAAATTTTGAGAGGAAACAAAAAGCCACATGAGTGTAAATTATTTGGTGAAAGATGCACTCCTGTAACTCCTTTAGGCCCATGCATGGTCTCAGTTGAAGGGAGTTGCCAGGTAGCCTATAAGTACGAAGTGGTTTCATGAAAACTTTAATACTTGGAATAGGAAATCCACTTCTAAGAGATGACGGTGTTGGAATTCATGTAATAAGAAAAATGAGGGAATTAAATCTTCCAGATAACATTTATGTAAGTGAAGCAAGCGTTGCGGGATTAGATTTACTTGATTTCATTATCGATTATCAAAGAGTCATCATCGTAGATGCGATAAAGACTGAAGAAGGAGAGCCTGGGGAAATTTACAGGCTAAAGCCTCAAGAACTTCCTAAATCACAAAATATAAGATCAACTCATGTTTTGGACTTACCAACTGTCTTGGAAACCGGAAGAATCCTCATGGAAGAAAGAATGCCTGAGGACATTATTATTTATGCGATAGAGATAGAGGACTGCACAACATTTGATGAAAAATGCACGCAAAAAGTCGAAGAATCAATTCCAAGGGTCATTCAACTGATTCTAGATGATTTAGGCATTGAAAGAATGTAATTCTTTTCATTTAGAATCTTTGCTCCAGCCACAACGGATTGTCCAAGAGCCAATCCACCGTCTCCAGAAGGTACAAGTGTGTGGGTATAGAACTTTATCCTTTCTTCTTCAAGGTATTCTCTTATAGTTCTTACTATACTTTCATTGTAAGCAACTCCTCCACTCATACCTGCTGCGAAACCATATTTTTCTGAAAACTCGCCAGCTAGTATAGCAAGTCCCTCTGCAAGTGTTTTTTGAGCTGAGGCAGCAAGATCTCTAGGTCTTGATTTACTTTCAAATATCTCCTTTAAAATTAAGCTCACATCTAGTCTTCTTATTCCATCAATTTTGCGAAACTCTATCGGTAGCTTAATTTTTGGTTCTCCCTTTCTTGCATAAGACTCCAGTTTCATCGCTGGTTCTCCCTCGTAGGTTCTCACCAAACACACGTTTAATAAAGCAGAAATAGAATCTAAAACTCTTCCCATACTTGTTGACTGAAAAACATTTATATTATTGTCTAACTGTCTTAAACAGATTTCAAATTCCTTTTTTCCGTACTTAAATCCCGTGTAATTTACACTTTCAAAGTACTTCTCTATTTTACTTCTCTCAACAACATCGTTTAAAATTCCAAGCAGAATCCTGCTAGGGTATCTAGTCGCTAAATCTCCTCCTATCAATGGATATGGAGTTAAAGAAGCAAGTCTCTCAAAATCATCTAAACTTGAGAGTATTATCTCCCCACCCCATATTCCGTCTGTTCCATAACCCATCCCATCGCATGCAATACCAATTAATGGTTCAGATACTTTTTTCTCTGCCATAAGTGAAACTATATGAGCGTGGTGATGTTGAACCTGAACAACCTTTTGGGAGAGCTCAAACGCATATTTTGTGGTATTGAAACTTGGATGCATGTCACATGCAATCGCTTCGTATTCCTTGACGTCTGTTATCTTCATCATGTGTTCTAGGGCAGATTTTAAAAATTCTAGCGTGCTAACACGAGATGTATCTCCTATGTGCTGAGATAGATAACACCTTTTTTTCTTTAAAATAGCTAAAGTAACGTCTAATTCAGCTCCAAGTCCAATCACGGTTGGAAACTCTAATTCTAAATTAATTTGTCTGGGGACAAAACCCCTTGATCTTCTTAAAAAAGTCCTCTTCTTATCTACAAATCTTATTACGGAATCATCGCATCTGTTCGCTATCTCTCTGTTATGTACAAGGAAATAATCTGCTACTCCACTTAACCTTTTTATAGCCTCATCCTGGCTAGTGATCATGGGTTCACCGGGAAAATTGGCACTTGTCATGATCCAGGCGAGTTCTCTTGTATTTTTCATGAGTAAGTGGTGCAGTCCCGAGTATGGCAACATCACACCAATTGTATGCAATCCCGGGGCAACGTAATCAGATAGTAAAAAAGGATCTTTCTTATTCAATACAACTATAGGTCTGCTTATAGATTCTATTTCATTTTTTTCAATTTCATCTATTTCCGCGAATTTTTTTATTGAATCTAAATCCTTTGCCATAATTGCGAAGGGCTGTTCCATTCTGTTCAATTTTTTTCTTAATTTTAGAACGACTTCGTCATCACTTGTCTTGCATGCTATATGAAAGCCTCCTATTCCCTTGATCGCGACTATATTCCCCTCATCTACGAGTTTAGTAACCTCTGATAAATCCTGAGATACCTCTTTCTCCTCACTGTCCAAGAGAAAGACAAGAGGACCGCAATCCCAGCAGGCAATTGGCTCCGCATGATACCTTCTATCTAAAGGATCTGTGTACTCCCCATTGCAAGATTTACACATTGGGAATTCAACCATAGTGGTAAATTTTCTATCGTAAGGAATTCCCTTTATTATGGTGAATCTGGGACCACAGTTTGTGCAAACGGTAAATGGATATCCATATCTCCTGTCTTTTGGATCGAATAATTCTCTCAAACATTCATTGCATATCGCAATGTCAGATGGTATCATTGAATCAGTAGCAAGGAACTTGGGCTTGCTCTCTACAATCTCGAACTCAAAAAATTCTTTTTTATCAATTTCTTCAACCACTATGTTATCTATCTCCGCTAGAGGAGGATGATCGTTTTTTATTTCCGATATGAACCAGTGTATATCATCTTCTTCTCCTGTAACAGAGATTTCTACCGCATTTCCAATGTTCCTTACGAATCCATTGAGTTTATTTTTCTTGGCAATTCGATAAATAAATGGTCTAAAGCCCACTGCTTGGACAATTCCAGTTACAATTATCCTTACTGACTTCAGCATCAATTAAACTATGTTACAATTGGTATATCTCGATTTTGGATATAAATATGTTATAATTTCCCAGAAAATTGCTATAAAAATCTTAAAAAATATGTTTAGTAATTAACCACCTCAAATCTCTCCATATAAATTTTACACCTAGTGCATTTCACTTAAAATAAAAAGAAACGATGGAATTTTATTCTCCCTTTTTAAAACCCGCCTTCACTTCTCATCACTTCCATTGCAATCCTGTAACTCGGAGCGTCTCCCCAGTTACAAAAACTGAAGAAATAGTAGCCCGGGGCGGATTCGAACCGCCGTCAAGGGATCCAGAGTCCCCTATGATTGACCGCTACACCACCGGGCTTCTGATCCAATACACATATCATCGATGAGATATATAATTTATTCGGGATCGGCGATAAGATACAATGCTGTTTTAAATTTGCTTGGATTAATCTGCTTGCTGAACGTCTTGAGTATATTTCCCGTTTTATCCATAAGTATTTTTATAATCATGCTTAAAACGATAAATTTCTCGGCATCCCTCTTCTATTTACTTGTCTCCTTTGTACTATCTTTTTTTGTTCATGAAGCCGGGCATATTATAGTTGCTTCCATCGAAAATGTAAAAATCAAGAATTTCAAATTATTTTGGAAGGGGTTCGGCATTGAATTTGACGAAAAATCGTTTGATAATGCAGACATGCTGACTATTCTAAAAATATATTCTGCAGGTCCTACATTTAATCTTTTATTTTCCATTTTAGCGAATGTTTTTTCAAATATTCTTAATAGTGGCTTTTTAGGTTGTTTTGCCTTTGTTTCTCTTATGTTTTATTTGATATCATCTCTGATAAGTAAGGAGACGGATGGATTCCACATCGCGTATAGACTTTCTTTTTCTGAATATTCGACTAAATTTGGTTATTCTCTGGGAATATCAATCTTTATGACTCCAATAATGGTGTTCTTGTTGCTTATCTTTTATTGAGCGATGGGATAAAATGTTATATATTCAGATTACCAATAATGAACAAGGAGGTGATTCTATAGTATCTGAGGACGAAAAACTGCTCGGACTCCTTGCATATTTTCCACTTGGATTAATAGGCGGCATAGTTGTATATTTCCTAAAACCAGAAAGCGATTTTTGCAGATTTCATGCCAGACAAAGCATTGCACTCGGCATCATATTGATGGGAGTTTATGTTATCTTAACTATACTTGGAGCGATATTCATTAAGATTCCACTCCTTGGATGGTTGGTTTGGCTTCTTTTAGGAGTTGGGTGGCTTATTGTTGCAATAGCCGGGACGGCGATTTATTTGTTCCTGGCCATAAAGGCTTTTTTGGGAGAAAAAACAGAAATACCAGTACTGTCAAGATATATATAAAAATATAAAATGTATTATAAATTAGGGGTTTAATATGGCCGAAATAGAATGGTTAGGACATGCTTGTTTTAAAATTACAGACAGAGAAGGTATATGCATTGTCACGGATCCTTTTTCACAGAAAGACGTCGGATATAGAACTCCGGAAGTGGAAGCAGATATCGCGCTTGTAAGCCATGATCACTTCGATCACAACAAAGTAAAGGTTTTAAAGGGAAAACCATCCGTAATTAAAGGGGAAGGAAAGAAAAAAGCGAAAAATATTGAATTTAAGGGTATTGAGACATTTCATGATGATTCAAAAGGTAGAATGCGGGGAAAAAACACGGTTTTCGTATTTGAAGTTGATGGAGTTAGATTTTGCCACCTTGGCGATCTCGGGCATATTCTAGATGAAAATCAAATCAGAGACATCGGAGAAGTTGACGTTCTCTTTATACCTGTAGGCGGAACCTTTACGATAAATGCGAGAGAAGCAGATAAAGTAATAGAGCAACTTACTCCAAAGATAATCGTTCCAATGCACTATAAAACAGAAGTCGTAACCCTGCCAATTGAGCCGCTAAACAAGTTTCTTGAAAACAAGACAGAGGTCGAGAGAACGAAGAAACTAATCGTGGAGAGAGAAACATTACCCGAAGTCCCTAAAATAGTAGTATTAGAATATGAGTGAATGTCATCTCATAAAACAAGGATATGAAAGAGGAAGCTGCCTAACCATTGATATAGATGGAAGTAAAGGAAGAGCATGCCAAGTCACTTTAAGATACGCTGATAACAAGGTTTATAGACTAGTAAAAGGTGCCCATCTCTCCAGACCCGAGCACTACCTTTCTATATACCAAAGCGGGTGTAACTTCAGTTGTTTAAAATGTCATTCCAGTGAATTTTCTCAAAAAGCAAGTGGTGAATGGCTTTCTCCAGATGACATTGTGAGTACAGTGATGGATTACAGCAAAGATATTACTTACTACGAGCCCCGAGATAGAGCAACCGCTTTTCATGCGCAAGATCTCTGTTTATCCTGTGGAAGGTGTATATATGGAGAGAGATCTAAGTACTGCCCGAAAGCTCTTAATCCCGAGCAAATCGTTTGGAGTCCGCAAGGATGGGGCCCTGCCAGAAATATAGTTGGTTTTACAGGCGGAGATATAACTTGCAGACCTGAATTCTACGAGGAATGCACTAAATTGATAAAAAAAGAAATAGATGATATATGGGTACTGATCGAGACCAATGGATATGGGTTGACCCCAGAAAACTTGGAGAGGTTAAGAGAAAGCGGTGTGGATTCTTTTTGGCTTGACATAAAGGCGTTCGATGATGAGATACATAAAAAACTGACAGGTGTTTCGAACAAAAATATACTTGAACTTCCCTATTTACTGAAAGACAATGATTTTGTGTTTGAGGTGCTTACACTTTATATTCCCGGTATGGTAGAAAAGGACCAGATCTTGAAGATAGCAAATATATTGAGGGATGTTGATAGGGACATACCCTTCACCATATTAGCCTTTTTTCCTTCATATAAATTGAGTAATCTTCGATCCCCGACATTATATGAGATGATTGCTGCTTATTTTTCTGTAAAGCCTGTTTTAAATAATGTGAGACTCGGCAACATAGGGACATTCGTTAATACGATAGAGGAATACGAATTGGTCAGAAGTATAACTGGGTGATATCATGCATGATTTATGCATCACCGTAATAGAAATTAGGGGAAAGTGTCCGGTCCATAAATTAGGGGACAAAATCATAATCAGAGGTCCGGAGATAGACTTAAAGGAAACTGATTCTATATGCACTCATGCGTTGGCTCCCTTACTGCATTACATTGTTGCCTTAAGAACCGGTGCAAATCCGATTGAGTTAGGGCTTTCCAAGCAAAAGGACAGAGCATATGTCCAATGCGTCGATCCTGGAGAGCCTTATACAGAAGGAGGAACTGTGATATTTGAGATAAAAAGATTAGGCGCCCCTTAAACTTAATTACATTTTCGAAATTTCTTTATTTCACGTCGTATCAGTTTTAACCAGGTATTTTAAGATGTGATGAGGATGATAAAGAGGGTAAAAACTGGTATCATGGGATTAGACGAGATGATCGAAGGTGGTTTTCCAAGAGGCAAGACAATTCTGGTTTCCGGAGGTCCTGGTACCGGGAAATCCATTTTCTCGCTTCAATTTTTATATTACGGCGCCCTGCAATGGGATGAACCCGGCGTCTTTATCAGTTTCGAAGAAAGACCCGCTGATATTATTGCGAACAGTAGCAGATTCGGCTGGAATCTGGAATACCTCATAAAGAAAGATAAGTTGAGAATACTAAGCGTGATTCCAACCAGAATGGAGGAGGGAAGGTACGTTATAGATTCGCAGTACACGGGGGATGCGTTCTTTCCTAGAGATTTTTCAATAGATACCGTTTCGGACATCATAAGTAAAAGATTCGAGGAGATCAATGCAGAGAGAGTGGTAATCGATACTACCTCTGCTTTAGTGTTTCAGTTAAGAGGTGAAGCAAATATAAGACAGGAACTACTTGGATTTTATGAGACCGTTACGAAATCAGGTTGTACATCCATACTTACCTCGGAATCGGGGGTTGGATCCGAAAAGTTCAGCAGTTTTGACGTTGAAGAATTTTTAGCCTCCGGTGTGATCATCCTCAACTACATCAAAACAGGAAACGAGAGGAGAAGAGCCTTGGAAATTCTTAAGATGAGGGGAACAAACCACTACGAAGGCATCTAT
>JBHIEG010000007.1:0-81576 GCA_046760505.1 Candidatus Hydrothermarchaeota archaeon | reverse complement strand
AGAACTAGATATACCCATAGCAACTGTTTATAGAAAAATAAAGTCATTAGAGGATGCAGAATTGATAAAACACGTAAAGACCATCATAAACATATCTGGAAACGAGGAGAAATACTATAAATCTAACGTTGGTCGTGTTTCCCTGACCTTTTCGGGTGGCAGATTATTTGTCAAAGTTGAAAAGGAAGACTACAGCGATAAATTCGTCAGATTATGGAAAAGACTCTCCAAATAGAGAATCCTAGATGAGGCACCCTTTAAGTAGTATAAGTTTTTATTGAATGGACTAAAGAAATTGATTATGAAACTCAAAAGACCTGCTACAGAGAATGAAAGATTACTGGCTTCTGTTTTGTTAATATTTATCGTTTATTTCGGTCTAAACTCACTGATATCCATTCTGTATGGTTTAGAAGAGAGTGCGATGTTCGTACAGTACAAAATGACCCTTTCTTTCGTGGTGAGTTTGATTATAGGTGCAGTTTTTTTTATTTGGGCAAAACCAGAAGTAAGGGAGACCAAAAGGGATGAGAGCCTCTCTATCCTTGAAAGAGCTTTAAACGATGATGAGATTCTTTTGCTGGATATCATAAGAAATTCAGAAGGTATAACTCAAGATTCCCTAAGATTCAGAACCGGTTTTTCTAAGTCTAAGGTTAGTGCCATCATTATTAATTTAGAGAAAAAAGGCATAGTATCCAGAGAAAGGGTTGGAAAAACCTATAAGGTTTACATAGGCGATTGGCTGAAAAAAGAATGATATTTCTAATTTTGGACAGTTTTGGACGGTTGCAAACTATTTTAAAACCTTAGCGGGCTTCAATTAAAAACGATCTTCCCTGCAATTTTCATCTCCCTTCAGGTTTTTTAAGAGTTGAGGTGATTTAATGGGAAAGAAAACCATTTTAATTGGAACGCTAGTCGTTGCCCTACTGACCGGAACGGCCCTCGCGCATGGAATGGGCTTTGGCGGAGGCATGATGGGTTTCCACGGAGTGGTGGATACCTTCCGGGGTATGATGCATAACTGGTATAGTAATGCCCAAAGCCCATATAAAGAGCAAGTTCAAGGCTATGGCTTGAGATACCCTCATGGAATGATGGGTTATGGATTTGACGGATATCACTGTCCCATGATGGCTGGGTGGTACGATGGAATAAACAGGGGTATAATAAAAGAAGCAGAGCCTATAACAATCGAAGAGGCTAAGAAGATCGCGGAAGACTATGTAGAAGAGTACAACAATCTAAAACTTGACGAAGTATATGAATTCCAGACTCACTTTGAGGCAGAATTTGAGGAGAAAGATACGGGAAAACACGCCTTTGAAATCGTTGTAGATAAATACACCGGAGCAATCTCTCCAGAAATGGGACCGAATATGATGTGGAACACAAAGTACGGGCACTTCTCCACCGATTATTTGGTTCCAATGAGCATAACCGAAGAAAAAGCCAGGGAAATCGTTCAAGAATTCATAAATAGAAACAATCTCGACTGGAATTTAGACAATGCGGAAGTATACTATGGATTCTATGAATTTCATGCGAAGGATAAAAACAAAAGTATTGTTGCTCAGATAAACGTTAACGGATACACCGGAGCACTTTGGATAGAGAACTGGCACGGTCCGGTTATCAATGAATTGAACGGGTAGAAATATCGTTTTTCTTACCTTTTTTTTGGAACCCGTGAAGTCTTCTGAATAAGATAAACACCAGATTTAATAATCAAACTGAACTGTTCTGGAGCATTTCTTATGATTTCAACAGTAAAGAATTATTCGATTGAGAACAGTCTTAAATGCAAACTTTATAGATGTTCTCCCCATATACTTATCTGAGGTGACCAAAAAATGATGTACGGAATGAATGGATTTGGAATGTCCGGATTCGGTCTGATCTCCATGATCCTCTTCTGGGGTTTAATCCTCGCACTGATCGTGATTCTAGTTAGATGGATAATCAGCGAAGGTCAACTTGGCGGGGTTAAAAGAAAGGAAGAATCACTTGAAATCCTTAAGAAAAGATACGCACGCGGAGAGATTGACAGAGAGGAGTTTGAGGAGAAAAAACGAGAGTTACTTGAATGAAAGGAGTTTATCTCCTTTTTACTCTAAACTTATCTATGTCGTCAAACCTTAATATTAAAAAAGATGTGATATTAGGGGAATAAGATGAAAAAACAATATATGGCCTACATAGTCTTCGGAGTTTTGATTTTATTGTTACTGCTAACAGTTGGATATGAGCGAGGATCAGCTTTTTTTGGCTGCAGATACTGGGGAGGAATGATGCACGGTATGATGTACGGGCATGGATTTGGTTTTGGGTGGATAATCTGGCTAATTTTATTGGTTATATTTATTTATCTGGTTCTTTCTTTTAAAGAAGAGCCAAAGGAAGATGCGATTGATATACTGAATAAAAGGTTTGCAAGAGGAGAAATAACCAAAGAAGAATACATTTCAATGAAGGAGGAAATTTTGAAAAAATTTGAGGAATGAATTGGAATTTTTAACTAAATCATTCTAAGTAACGCATATGAGTTGCTTATACTTCCTTGTTTTAGGTAATTACCTTTATTTCGGTTTAAATCCCTCATTAAACGGCGAAAAAGTGATAAATGTTGTGAATACCAAAATACTCATGTCATCTTTATACAAAAAATATGAGAAAATATACAACAAAATATTCAGAAGTAAATATACTGCCCTGGCCCTTTTAGCATTAATCGAAAATGAAGGAAAACTCGAACGCCCGAGATTACGCGAAATAGTCCAGTGCAGGGATTTCAACAAGTATGTGATAATCCCGCTTTTAGAAAACGGGTACATCGAGGTTGAGCAGGAAAAAGAGAGATATCCCTACAAAACCTATGTCTTCCTTACAGATAAGGGAAAAAGAGTTGCAAACAAGATAAAGGTAGCCCTAGAGAACGAGTGATGATAAAAATATGTAAATTCGAACTATATTTATATATCTCTTAATTTATTAATTCTTTTGGTGAATCCTGTGTGTGAATCAAAAGTAATTTTAAAAAAAGGTGATAAGACAGAAATTATCATGGATGAGGCCCTAAAACTAGAAATAAAAGGAGATAGGGTAGAAATTTCAGGAATACTGGGAGAGAAAAAAAGTGTCGAGGCCAAAATCGCTAAAATAGATCTTGAGAAACACGAGATTATATTGGAAAAGTTCTAGATTGTTCTACCCATATCTCGGTTTAACACCCATGATGTCCTCCATAAATGAGCGCAGCATCTCTCCAACACTCCAAGCCTGTGATATGCATCCTCTTGGTTTATTTGGAAAATCTCCATCAAATATCTCAGATACGGTTCCAATCCCGGCATCTTTTAGATGGTCAGCCAAAGGATTGAAGAAAAATTTTTTGGCATACTCCCTGCTCTCTTCTGAGTAATTGTTTACCTTGACAAAGGCGGTTATGAAATGTCCTAAAAGCCAATTCCAAACTGTTCCCTGATGATAGGCAGTATCTCTCTCCAACTGATTTCCTGTACAAGTTCCCTTGTAATTTTTGTCTGATGGAGAAAGGGTTCTCAATCCATACGGAGTCAGTAATTCTTTCATCACAGTTATTATAACGCTTTTTTCCCTTTCTTTATCTAAGAGCGTGAATGGAAGACTAATCGCGAATATTTGATTTGGTCTTATTGAAAAATCAACATAGCTTTCTCTAATAACATCGTACAAACATCCTTTTTCCTCGTTCCAGAATTTTTCGTTAAAACTATTCCTTACAAGCCTATGTTTCTCTCTGTAGAATGTATTGTCCTCTCTTAATTCTTTACAGACCAATTCCATAGTTTTCAATGCATTATACCACAAGGCATTTATTTCTACTGCTTTTCCATGTCTAGGCGTAACGATAAAATCTCCAATTTTAGCATCCATCCATGTTAGCTGGATATTTTTATCTCCCGCATTAATTAATCCATCCTCATCCATAGAGATATTGAAATGAGTTCCTTTGGTGTAATTGAATATTATATCCTTCATTGTTTGAAATAATTTTTTCCCAACCCAATCAAAATCGTTTGTGTATTCTAAATACTTGTATACAGCATAAAAAAACCATAGCGAAGCGTCTGCAGAGTTGTATATTGGTTTACCATCATCTGAAAAATAATTGGGTATGAGCCCATCTTTACAATAGAGAGACAAAGTCGAGAGTATGTCCCTAGCGCAATCAAATCTTCTCGTAACTAAAGTTAAACCCGGTAATGCGACCAATGCATCTCTTCCCCAGTCAGTGAACCAGTGATAGCCAGCTATTATCGTCTTTGAGGATGCAGACTTTCTTTCAACAATAAAAGAGTCGGAAGCATGTACAAGAGCCTTTATGATCTTATTTGAAGGTTCTTCTTTTACATCACACAAGAATGACATTTTTTTGTTCAATTCTCTCAATCTATCCAGTTGTTTCTGATAAATCAAATCAAATTTTGTTGGATCTTCCGTGTAGTATCTGTCAAATGTTTTTTTTGCATGAGATCCACCGCATGCAAGAATATTGAATTTAGTTTTTTTGTCGATTTTTATCCAAAATATTCCTGGATTGTAATGATCTTCTCTGTCATCCATGCCTCTCTGACTCTCGATATCATATACCATGTTTCTATACCAATTACCTCCCTTAAGGTATTCTGCAAGATCAGAACCTATTATGAAAGAGGGAGCATTTTCGAAAGAAGCTTTAAGTTGTGTTTTTTTTTACTCTCATCTTCTAAAAATTCCCAGTCTAGAGGAAGATGCGTGTTTTCATGATGTTTTCTTGAATTTACAAGGGGCCTTACACAGATTTTCAATTCATTTGAAAGGTCCTTAGGATCCACATCATAGGAGATTACGCTCGCATTTTCTCCATGAATCATGAATACCTTTTTCTCTATGAATACATCCTCTATTCTGTAAATAAACCTCGGAAAGGGATCCAGTACAAACTGACTTAAAAATTTATATCCCTCAGGATGTATTACATCCGGATACCTATTTGTGGAAATTTCATAGACCTTTCCTCCATAAATGATGCTTTCTTCAAGTTTAGATAACAAGAGCCACCTATCTGCGGGAGGATTTAAAGACACAATTAGCAAACCATGATATTTTCGTGTATTGGCCCCAGTGATGGAAGAAGACGCATATCCTCCCAAGCCATTTGTTACAATCCACTCTTTATCGAAACACTCTTCGTACGTTGGATTTGTGAATGAGAACATGGTCATTCCTCTATAAGTATTGCCCTTGAAGGGGCCCCATCTCCATTTTTTATCTTTAAAGGCAAACAAACAAAGAAATATTTCTTCTGCTTCGCATTACTTAAGTCTAATCCTTCTATTACCAAAACTTCATTTTTCAACAACTCTTTGTGTACTCTTGCATCTTCGCTTCCAAACTTTTCTATGGACAGATAATCTATACCGATTGTTTTCACTCCATTTTCAATTAGATATATAGCTGCTTCTTCCGTTAAATATACGTAGTCCTTTGAAAATTTCTTTTCTTTCCAGAGAATAGAGTTTTTCGTTTTGAAAAGGATGATATCATTTTCTTTTATATAACCTTTGAATTTCTCTAAATCTCTTGCGGTTATCTTTTCGTTCAAATCTGTTAAATCTAATACAATAGCGTATCCAATCAAATTATCCAGTTTTATTTGATCGATGCTTTTTCCTTCTTCCAGGAAATGGAGCGGCGGATCTACATGCGTTCCAGCATGAGCACTCAAAGATAGATTAGATAGGTTATAAGGGCTACCTTCAGATATATTCGAAACTCTGGTTATCACCGGCTTTAGATCTCCCGGAAATAAATGCATGTCCTCTGATATACTCACAGAAACATCTATTACATTCACAATACATCATCTCCTTTTTATTTTGAAAACATCCTGAAATTTGGGGTCTTCCATTGTTTTTAATATGTTTGTTATCGTCTCGTTTACCGGAGTTGAGATACCGTGTTTCTTTCCCAGTTTTACGATGAATCCATTTAAATAATCTATTTCTGTTCTCTTTCCCCTTTCAATATCTTGGAGCATCGAACTCTTATGTTTCGCAGTAGGAGGCAGTTGCTTTTCAATCAGATACCTGAAGTACTCTTCCGCGGTGAATCTAAGATTTATTCCTTCTGCTCTGGCAACCTGAAAAGATTCCTCCAGCATGGATCTCATAATTGCTAAGGTACCCTCATTTTCTCCGAGCATTCCGTAGGGTACCTTCAAGATGGCAGAGAGAGGATTCAATGCAATATTGTAAAAGGCCTTCATCCACTTCTCCCTTATGATGTCGTCAGAGGGTTTAGCAGGAATTCCTGCTTCGCTTATAAGCCTTGCAACCATCTCTGACTTCTTAGCATCTCCGTTGAGAGAGCCAACCAAACATTCGCTTGCATATACCGTAACCTCGACATGCCCGGGACTCACAATTCTTGCACCGAAAATCGCCATACCTCCCATGGTTCTCCTCCTTCCTACGAGTGCCTCTATAACTTCTTCGTTTCCAATACCGTTTTGCATGCTTATCACTATGCTTTCTTCAGAAAGAAGTGGAAGAATTTGTTCTAATGCTTTTCTTGTATCGTAAGCCTTTGTGGTAATAAAAACTATGTCCTGAGACTCTATCCCTGAGGTATCGGTGTAAGCCTTAACGTTGAAGGTATGTTCACCCCATATCCCGGAAATCCTGAGGCCTTTTCTGTTTATAGCCTCAATATGAGGATCTCTGCCGACGAGTACAACGTCATTCGTCCGCGATAAAAATCCTCCGAAGACTGAGCCCAGAGCTCCGGCTCCCATTATCAAAATATTCATAGAATTTTTTGAGGTGGGATAAATAAAAAAAGTTACGCTTATAAATTCATCCGGGTCCTGGAAAATATCCAGCCATCAAGGTTGCATGAGCACCATTTGGTCCACCTGGAGTCAGAGTCACTTTTATTTCACCTGGTGATAAATTTCCTATGCGGAAATACGAAACTGCGTTGGGTTGAGGACTTACTGTATAAGGTCCTGGAAAAACTGACCATACTTCGTAAATGGTTCTATTTTCTCTCTGAACATTTATGTAAAGCTTTGATAGACCGTAGCTAATGATTTTTATATAGTACTCCTCCTCTATTGGAATCTCGATTTTTCTTGTTACGGTATCATAAATGGCATCGTTGCTGCTTCTGTGGACTGCTCCATTTTCGAGGTAAATTGGGTCAAATCCACAAAGACAGGAAGAGAATACCGGTGTGGCGATGACTGTTAAGAGCACTAAAGAAAAAATTTCATTCCTCAAATTTTGTCACCCCCCTGCCAGGTCTGAAAACAAAATGGGGTTGTTAATATTTAAATATTTCCTTTTGGATCTCTTAAAGACGATAAAAATGCAAATAATTTGGAAATAAATACGCAAATATTTTAAACTAAGGGAAGACATAAAAAAATTGAGGACACCAGAAAATGAAAGATGGTGAGGGCAAGGGAGGTGGTGGTGTCCTCTTTTAATTAATATGGAGATTCTATATTTATTTTTTTCGTTTTTGTCAGACGTATGTCCTATTTATTCATAAAAAAACGCTTTCTAGGAAATTATAGTGAAATCTAGTTTTATTTAAAGATTAAAACAAAATAGATTAACCGTAATTTTACCTACAAATCTGCAACCATTACTTCAAATTTGTTTAGGAAGAGAATAACTATTGGTTTCTCTCTAATCTTCACACGGTGCAAAAACCGATGATAGTTTCTAGAATTACCGGTAGGACAAGAATTATTGATGAAATATGTGGATTCAAACTGGAGGATTTCTTCAAAATAATTATAACAATGGCTGAAAATTCGTATACTGGCCGTATAAAGATTTTCTCAAGGGACAAGGACTCTGAAACTTGGATGATTTTTAAGGAGGGCACTCTTATAGAATTTTACACCATAAATAAGGGATTGGGGGATATAGATCCCTCATTAGTAAGTGAGTATCCAAAGGAGGAGCCAGATATTAAGGATAAGATAGAGATTACAGTTCTAGGACCAAATAAGGAGTTGAATGAAAAGGTAGATTTTTTCTTAGATTTTAAAAGAGAGAACACAAGCTCAAGAAGGGTAAAAATTTTAGATGAGAGAAAGATTCAGAAACTTATCAGATCTGATGTGTTCTCATGCAACTGACATGATCCCTCAAGAAGCTTGGCTAGTTATAACCAAGGCAATTCCAATTATTAATGTTACAAAGAGAAGCGGAAGACTAATGAAGTATTTTCCAACATGAGTAGTGGCAAGAGTAAAACCAGTTAGTGCAAGAAAGATAAGTCCTAAACCCAGCATCAGCAAAACATTCAAAAAATTCCCCCTGTCTCTGGATTAATTTACCTCCTTTAAACTTTATCAAAAAGTCTACATTTTTTGTACATATCATTTATCGTAATGCAGATTCGATCGGAAAAAATCGGTGTAATCTTTAGGTTGAACCGCTTTATTCTAAGTATTCTAAATATTCTAATAAATATTTAACAGATCGGTATCCTTCCGCGGGCAAGATCCATCGTGAACGATTTGATGTCGGCCAGTTCATCTTCTACAACTGCTTTAATCTCATTTTCAATGTCCTCTACTCTACCTTTTTCCAAAATAACCTGGGCTACTACGATCTTTGGCTGGTCTATTGGTTGCCCTATCTGAGATAAAAGCCACACATAAACTTCTCTCATACCAGAAATCTCTTGATATATCTTTTTTGCGATCTGATGCGTTAAAACATTGTATATCTTTCCTACATGGCTTACAGGATTTTTTCCCGCTGCTGCTTCAGAGCCTATTGGTCTGTTTAGGGGTATAATACCATTTACCCTATTACCTCGACCGACTTGACCACAATCTGCATCTTCTGCCGACGTTCCGGTAACGGTTAGATAACAGCCTGCCAAACCTCTGCCCTTCTGATCCAATGTGTTAAGGTATACATAATTCTTCATACCACTTTCTTTATCCACAAATGCCTTAATTTCTTCTAAAATTGCCTCTTTCTTTCTAAAGTAGTCAGTTTCGGACTCGATGTATCTATCAACCAAGGCCATTGCTATGGTTAGATGTAGTTCCGTATTGCTCCTCAGGCCCATTACCTTGATGTCTTCACCTGATTCAGGAAATCTCTTCTTAAACTCCTTTGAATTAAGAAATTTCTCAGTTTTATAAACAATTAACTCTGTCGGAGACATTGGCGCGTATCCAATCGCAGCGGATGTATCATTTGCTCCCAAAACTGCACCTTTTCTCTCAAAAAGGTCTTTAAGAGCAGCGGAACCTCTTTTCAGCTCAACTTGATATATTACATTCTCTTCAGGATCGACGAATCTAAGATTTTCCTTTATCCATTTTTTAGAGGTGGAAATCGCTATTTCATTTACGTCGATTTCATCATCCCCTACTTCAAATGTGGCTCTGTCCCCGATCACGAGTTTCATCGGAGTTTTAATTTCCCCTCCTCCAAAGGCCTGCTCAGCCTCTCCTGCGACAAGAAGCCCCTTATCGATGTTGTGGTGCATAACTGCCCCAAATTTTTCCAGATATTCTTTACTCAGCCTGACAGAAATTTGATCCATTATTGAATCACAAATAAAGTCCGGGTGACCCAGTCCCTTTCTTTCAACTATTTCAATTTTATACTCAGTTATTGGCCTTGCATGAAGTTCTTCAACAACGATATTCTGCATGAAATCCACCCTAGTTATTTCTATTGAATAGTATTTTAGTCCCTTTTAAATATTTGCAAACCAGATGTTTCAAAATTTACCTTGTTTATTTTGATTGAAAATGCTTATTTTTTCTTAAAATAAGCATCTAAAATTTTTTTCTCGCCCTTTCTAAGAATAACGGAGAGAGTTGATGGAGAAATATTAAGAATTGATGCCAAATCCCGAATTCCAACCTTCTTTGGGTAGTCAAAGTACCCTTTCTCAAATGCTAAACGGACAATTTCCTCCTGTCTTGAGGTTAAGGCCTCTTTATCATCTATACCTGATATTCTAATTAATTTAACATCACATCCGCCCTTTTCTAAGTTTCTTATCAGTCTTTTGAGAGAAGTCCGCTCGCTGATTATTAATGTACACTCCACAGTTCTGTCCTCTTTAGTTGAGACTGAACTTGGAAAACAATCAGACTCGGTTAAAGCCCTGCATAGCACACAGCTATCAGCAGAAACTACTGCTAATGCTTTTTCTTTATCTGTCGTGGTTACATCAAAATAAGAAACCATTGGATGCTCTTTTATTTCCTTAAGTACTTTGTTCAGATAATTTTCTGGAGCAGTAATCTCTATCAAATCTCGAACCCCTTCTCCTTCAAAGGGCAAAGAATCTAAGACCTTTATCGTCGCGGGATATTTGTTTGTAATTTCCGTAACCCAGTTATCTGGAATTTTTATGGACAAAACAGCTTCCATCAAAGGGATCACCAAGAGGATATCTCTTGAGAAAAAATATATCAATTTGTCGAGTCATTTGAAACTAAGTTATATTGGAGAGATATTTAAATCTTAACAGGAGATGTTTCGGGTGAAAATTCAAAGTCCAGCATTCAAACACAATCAGCCTATTCCAAAGAAGTACACCTGTGATGGAGAAGACATATCACCTCCCTGAGGGAGCAAGTTCAGGAAACCAAGGGAGAAATGATTTTGGCGAGTTGAGATACCGCGGGCCCTGTCCACCTTCAGGTTCGGCACATCGTTACCGGTTCAAGCTTTACGCATTGGACACACTACTGGATTTACCTGAGGGAGTTGATAGAAAGCAACTTGAAAAAGCGATGGAAGGTCATGTTTTGGTTGAAGATGAGCTGATCGGAACGTACAAGCGACCGGAGTTAATCTATTAGCCAATCGCCTGGAAAAATAAATAAAGATAAGATCCTATCTAATGGGGTAACGAAAAATAACTTATAAATATTAAGTACATAGATCCTCAGCATCATACAACAAATTTCGAGGTGGTGCAATATGCCCCCGGTGGTAGACCACGATAAATGCGATGGATGTGGAACTTGCGTAGACGAATGCCCAACTGAGGTATTTGAACTTGAGGAAGGAAAATCCATCGTTGCACGTCCAGAAGATTGTACCGAATGCGAAATATGTGTTGATGAGTGTCCCCAAGGAGCGATAACCCTAGAGTGATCTCCATTTATTTTTTATTTTATCCTGTTTATCGCTTATTTTATCCTACCATAAACAAATATCTCGTGGAAAACCATGATTTTTCCCTAGTAAGAATGCGTAAAATATACTGAAAAATAGAAATATTTTCCTCAAGATTTCAAACAATCAATATTAAAGATTTTCTCAACTTCCACTGGAAAACTTACTGCAATCTTTTTACCGCTCCCATTTGAGTAGGTGACTTCAATCTCAGACCATGGATGATCACAACACTTGGCTTCTTCTCCTTCATCTCTAAGACTATCCAGTAGTTTCAGAAACTGATCTACCGTACTTTCTTCTACCACTTTTTCCACTTCTTTACATTCGCAAAAGTTTTCAAATCCCTCTCTCGCCTCACAAGAATATTTCAATGCATATCCTAAGTCTTCATGGATGAGTGTAACTTCTTTTTTATACTGAACCCCCATAAAAGATTCTCCAATAACCTTTAGATGAACAGAATTTAGAGTTGGAGTCTTTTCCTTATGAATGCATCCTGTAGAAAGTAAAAGAATGAACAGGAAGATTTTTACCTCCTTCTCTCCAATTCCCAACACTGACATCACTTTTTTAAATTATTTTTTTGTTAATTCGATTACGATCTCTCCTTCTCTCGTTGGTCTGTAGTATATTTTATTTTCTCTTTCAAATTCCTCAATGCACAATCCGTACTTCAACATTTTTATGTGGTAGTCTAATTCTTTCTGGGTCAATCCAGTTAATTTGAATAATTCTTCTATTGTTCTCTCCTTTTCCATTAAAAATTCAAGGATTTTTCTTCTAGTTTTATTTTGAATGGTCTTGTGTAATCTCATGTGATCTTCTTTTGAAGTGATTATATCCAAAATTTTTCCCGTATTCTTCTTCATTTTATCTATCTCCGTAGCACATTAAACATATCAAAGGCAAAGAGATAGGATGCCAAGGCTATTATAATTCCAGATAGCAAAAATAATTTTCCAAAGATTGCACCGAAAAACATGCCTATGGTACCTGCATTAACCATCCAGAGGATGGAATTTGCCAGCCTCTCACTGTACATGTCTTTTATCATGGGAATAGGTTCTTTTCCAAGTTTTTCACCGTATTTTTCCATCCATACGAGCATGGGCATGATATGGTACATTCCTCCAATTATTGTGAGCGATACCCACCCAACCAAGGCTAGATGTACGTGGGCGATTTTGAGGTATAAAATTCCAAAAGGCAAAAAAAGTCCAAGAATGCTTGCTATCAACAAGTAGATAATGGCGGTTAAGAAGAATTTAACACTAATATCCACCTTTTCCTGCATTTTTTTATCTTGTGTCAGCGTTTTATAAATTATCCATGCAAAAATGAGTGAAGATATAAAAAATACACCACCAAATAAACCTATCAAGATTTTGCTAGAAATTACAAAAGCAAAGAAAATTCCTATTGCCCCCGAGTTAACCATCCAGAATTGTATGTTCGATAGTTTTTCGCTGTAAAGTTCTTTTAGGGCAAGCATCGGTACCATCTGATATTCCGCACCCATTATCGTGAGGGAAACCCAACCAATCAGGGCTAGATGCGCATGCGCGCCCAAAAAATTAGGTATAACATTAGCGATCATGAGCAAACCCAATGTTATCGCTATCAAAAAGTATAGGATTGCGATGCCAAAAAATCTTAAGGTCAATTCTATTCTTTCTTTTATTGAAAATAAAGTCTTAAATATAATATACGCAAAAATATAAGACGATACCAGTAACAAAAAGCCAAAAAATACTTTCATCCAAAAATTTTCAAGCAATAACCCCAAAAAAAGACCCATCGTACCGATGTTTATCATCCAGAACTGCAAGTTCGCTAACTTCTCGCTAAAAAGTTCAGTTCCACGTATAGTAGGGACCAACTGATACATGGCCCCAATTATCGTGATAGAAACCCAGCCAATTAAAGCAAGATGCGCGTGCGCAGGTATTGCATTCCTGGATAAAAATCCCGCGGCTAATGCCACTCCCAGCGTAACCGATAATAAAAGATAAAAAATTGAGCATGAAAAGAATCTTACGGTAAGATTTTTGATCATTATCTTTTCTCCCTTTAAAAACTTCCAAGATTTCTTCAGCGTGCTCTTTCATGTTGATTCGAAATCATATCTTTTTCAAGATTTCGTTAACTTCTTTCTCCTTAACATATCCTACTACTTTCAGATCTATGCTTTTTATCTCCTCAATTTCTTTTAATCCCTTCTTAATGGCAGTTGCTAATTGAATTCCAATAGGGCAAAATGGGCTTGTGGGTCTGAAATTCAATCTTACTTTATCTTCTTTGACCTCTAAATTTTCTATCATATTCATGTCATAAACACTTTTTCCGGTATGTGGATCCTTTATTTCTTTTAATTTTTTGATTATCTTTCCTTCTAAATTCATTCTATCGCTCCTCTCAATTCTTTCATAAATTCATCGATGTTTAAGTCTCTTATTCTCGCGGCTCTCTCGATGGTGATATTGCCTCCACAGCAATCACATATTCCGTGTCTGAGGAGCACGCTCTTTGACTTTGGATACCTCCTTATGGTTTCGGCAACCGTCATTTTTTCCGTGATTTCCATCGTATTATCACCTATTTGCCTGTTTACTCACGATAACTATTATTCTTGAAAAGGAAATTTTTTGTCGCGAACATGTTCGTGTTTCTAGGATTTTTGCTTCTTTTTCTTTTATTTCATGTGATATCTCGATCCATGAGCATACTGGCCCACTTCATGATGAGTTCCTTCGATCACAACTATTCCTTGGCTTTCTATCGATTTTTTTATCTCATCTTTGTAAGGACACTTGGTAAAAGGCTCTTCCATCAGCATGCAAGAACTCATGTGCACCGCATTAATTCCGTATCTCTTTAGAGTATTGACAAGACGAAATACCCTCCTTCCCGGACACCCTCCACACGTAAAAAAGCCAACGATTTTTGTATCCGGTCCATAATCTTTGAATAACTCTTTTCTGTTTTCATAGGCTATAAGGCAGCCAACTCCCGGACAGACCTCAGATATGATATCACATCGGATTATAGCGATCTTTTTAGAATCCTCTCCGAATTGGAGATTATAAGCATCTTCCACATCTTTTAGAGAGATTCTTTCCTTTCCCTTCTCTAAAGCGATGGACTCTACTATCTCCTTTGCCTTGCTTCTGGCGAATTCTGGCACTTTTTCCAACAACTTTAACGCTTCCTCTTCCCACTCCATAGGACTACCCATGAATTAAAACTGGCAAGCATTTAACACATACCCACTTCTGCTCGCCCTTTACCTCACATTTTATTAGAGGGATCTCCTCGCTTGTGTTGCCGCAGTTCAGGCATTTATTCATACTCATGGTTAGTTTGAAAGCCTCATTGCATATCACGTTTTTCGCTAACATGTTCGCCAGAAACTATGTCAATCAAAAATATAAGAGAGATAACTATGCCACTCAGAAAGATAATCAAAATCGATGAGGATAAATGCAATGGCTGTGGCAAATGCATCCCTAACTGTCCTGAAGGAGCATTGCAGATAATAGATGGTAAAGCTCGTCTTTTGAGCGATTTTTTATGCGACGGGCTTGGAGCATGTGTTGGTCATTGTCCTTTTGGCGCTATTACAATAGAAGAGCGTGAAGCAAAGCCATACAACGAAAGAAAGGTAATGGAAAATATCGTGAAGCAAGGTCCAAACACAATAAGTGCGCATCTACAGCATCTTAAGGATCATGGAGCAGATGAATACCTCCAAGAAGCCCTGAAATATCTTGAAGAACATGGAATTTCTCTTAATCATGAAAGTGAATCTCATTCAATCTGTTCTGATTCAATGACAACAGAGTTACCAGATAGAAGCATAAAAGAAGAAAAACCGCTTAAATCTGCTTCTCACCTAAAAAACTGGCCTGTCCAGATTATGCTGGTTCCAACCAATGCTTCTTACTTAAAAGGCGCTGAACTCATTATCGCAGCAGACTGTGTTCCATTTGCCTATCCAGACTTTCATGAGGACTTCCTAAAGGACAGGGTGCTCTTGGTAGGTTGCCCTAAGCTCGATGATTGTGAGTACTACAAAAAGAAACTCGCGACTATATTCAAAGAAAACGAAATCAGCACTCTTACCTGCGTGCACATGGAGGTCCCATGCTGTTTTGGACTAGTTAACATAGTAAAATCCGCTTTGGAATCTTCAGGCAAGGTTATACCATTCAAAGAGGCGATAGTAAGTATCAGGGGAGAGAAGAAGAATTAAGCAAAAAATAAAGGAGTATAGGGATTGGGATGGAATACCCTTATATGGTTCTCATAACATACATCGAAACACTGGCAAACACGTCAAGTCTCTCTGATACGATCGAATGGTTAAAAGATCTTGGAATGACTCTCTTTGAAAAGGTTGAAATACAAGAATTCAAAGATTTAGATGAATTTAAAGAAAAAATATCAAAGGGAGAAGTTTTTATTCCATATTTCACCGTTATTCCAATTTTGAAGGGAGATCTCTTACTTTTTGAGTCGTGCCCCTTCGCGGAAACTCTGTGGAGATATGTCGAGAATTTTGGTAGGTTTCCGCCTTCTTTCGAAAGTTTAATCGAATACTACAGAGAAAATGAAGATATCGCAGTAAGTCCTTTTTGTATAGTACATCACTTCGTTAGTAAGAGACTTGGAGAAAAAATAAGAGTGGGAGAAAAACATGTTAACATCACAAGACTTGGGTCAAAATCAATATTCGGAGAAATTTTCGTTTCAAGAAGAAATATCAAGGAAAAGGAATTGGATGAAAATGAAATTGTCGAATTATTAAAAGATTACTCTTGCATATATTTCTTGGAAACTATAGATTGAAGACCTCGTGTTCTATGCTTTCTTGAAATGGGGACAATTTTCCGCATAGGCCAGATCTGCCATAGTAATGATACGTCCCCTTTTATCGATTTCACAATACCAAACGCCACCAGCCCTTTTTGCGTAAGAACAATCAAAACACGTTTTAATTTCTTCTTCCCCTACATCAAGATATACTCTTTCCATACGAGTCTTTTCTATTTCCTCTAATGCATCTAGTAATTCTTTTTCAGAGTATTTTTTCTCAAACTCTTCTAACATTTCTTGTAGACTATAGCGATCTATTTTATCCAGTCTTCCCCTTAAAGTCTCTTTTTCAAGGTAATCTAAAATCTTCCGGAGTTTATTAAGATCTTCTTTTTCCATTTTCTAGTTTCTCCATCTATATTAAGTGATAAACCTTTATGTCTTTCACCAACTTATGGGAGACCAATCCTTCTTTTTCCAATTCTTCTACCGCTTTAGAAACATCTCTTAAAGATTCTCCCATCTTTTTAGCAAGCACAGTTAGGGTAACGGGTCCTTCTTTACTTAAAACATCGATTATGGACTTTTTTATCGGCTCCTCTATTTTTGTGGGTATTTTTAAACCCCTTAAAATGGCATGCTCCCTTAGTATTGTTTCTGGTAATGCTTCTTCCGCTATACCGTATATTCTTCCCTTCCCAATCTTGGTAAGTCTTCTTAGAAACTCCGGCTCAGTAGTTCCATGCAAAATGCATGCTCCCGATATTGTAATGCCTCTCCTGGCTGAGATGACTGCTTGCCTTACAGCATATCCTCTTGGGTTAGGAAGAGGAGCTGTAGGATCTCCATCTGTTATTAGGACTATGTGTCTCGTAGCAGTTGATCTCCCATACTTACTGAACAGTTCTCTAGATTTTATCAGAGCACTTCCTATGTTTGTTCTCGCACCTCTCGAGAATACAGTAAGATCTAATATCGCGCTGGTTAACTTGTTTGGATTATCAGTAAGCCTACATACGATTTCTGCATCCTCTGAGAAAGACACCACGCCTACTCTGTCTCCAAAGTTTGCGCTAGCAAGAGATAAGGCGCTTGCAGCCTTTTTAGCTTGGAATAGTTTTTTCCCTTGTTCCATGGTTCCAGATGTATCTATTGCGAGTACTATATCTACTCTCGATTTTACATCTTTTTGATAGACCTGGATGTCCTCACTCTCAACCTTTTTTCTTTTTGCCTTTATTGCGTGCATTATGGTATCTCTAAAGGCTATGTCTCGATATCTGTCTCCAAATCTGTACTTTCTCGTCCCTACTATCTTTCCCTCGCCATAAGGTGCTCTAACTCCTGTGCTGTGCTCTCCATAGTAAGTAGAGGGTAAATAGGTCCAGTCCGCCATGAGCATCTCCAAGAAATAATTCGCGGCTTGGGCACCAAAAGAATAGCCGCGTACTTCTTTCTTCAAAACTCCTTTTACTTCCAGAATATCCAACAACATCTCCAGTGCTTTTTCTTTGAGTTCTTTCCTTAATTCTAAAACTGTATCCTGCGTTATCTTCATTTTTTCAGCCTGGTCTGGAGCAAATCTTACCTTATATTCCAAATCTTTTGCAATTCTCTGCTGAATTAAACTTAATGTAGAAGAAGGTCTCTGACTCAGTCTTTTGAGTAAAATATCTGAGAATCCATACTTAAGTGGTCTCTGAAGGCTTGGATCAGAGGCTATTTCCTCTATTATACTGATAACGTCAGCATCTGTTATTGGTCCTTTCTCTTTATATTCACCAAGTAAATCATCCATTATGTCTTTTAAAACGATTTCTGCCTTGGTATAAGGTTTTACTTTCATTCTGTGTCTTAGAGTCATGTACATTGCCTTTTTTACGTCTTCTATGGTAATTTCATCCCTTTGATTTAGGGTGGGCAGTATGCTCAACAACTCAAAAAACCTTAAACCGCCTCTTGTACTAACCCCTCTTAGAACATCTGAGTGAGAACGAGTATCTCCAATTAGTTTAGCATATAACTCCACGAGGTCTTTTTTTACACCCTTTGCACGCTCGAGAAAAAGCTCTTTTTCATATTTTGTCTCTATGTAGTCCATTTTTATTACATCGAATCTATCTATCAAATCATCTGGCAGCCTATCTAGAGTTTTAATTCCGCTCGTGGCGATAATTAAAAAATCCAATTTGAAGAATTCTTCTAACCGTGGAACAGCGTATCCTTCCTCGAGGCTAGATAATAGGGTATTTATTACTCTCTCAGGCATTCTATCAATGAAATCTACCATCAATATGCCATTATTGGCTTTAAAGAGTTTTCCTGGATGAAAGGCTTCCAAGGTGAAGCCCTCTTCAAGAGTCACTTTTGGATCGAAGTCTCCTATTAGATCTTCAGGAACCATTTCTGCGCTTCCCTGTATTCTCACCATCCTCTCGCTTCCCTTTATGATCTCTGGCTCCATTTTTCCTAATTTTTTGCAAAATGGACATGTTGGATTTTCAAAAAGACAATTAACTGGACAGCCTCTAACTACTTTAATATCAGGGAGCATTTTTGATAGATTTAAGGCAATACTTGTCTTTCCTGTTCCTGGAGGTCCAGCGAGGATTATGTTGTGCCCAGCGAAAAGACTAGTCAGGACATCTTCCTTGAAATCCACTGGCAAGTAAAGTCCTTCAAATAATTCTTCTTCTCTTTCCCTCAATACATTCCTTATATCTTTTCTTATACCCATTTAGCCCATTACCTCATCTATCTTCCTTATCACGAGAGGCAAGGGATCTTCAAAGTAAGGAGATTCTGGAGCGGGTTTTATGCGTTTAAGTAGTACGGAAGGAGCCATTTCCATTATGTCTTCTCTGGTCACCTCTCTTCTTCCATGCATAAGAGCCCTGGCCTGAGCCTTTTCGTATAAACTTATGCTCGCTCTAACGCTTGCTCCCTGGGAAATTTCTTCATCCTCCCTTGTAGCCCTAACTATTTTGAGTAATTCGTCCATCAACTCAGGTTTGACTTTAACGCCTATATCACGGGCGTTTTCCAGCACGATTCTCTTTTCCTCTTCTATGGAAACAGGATGCCCCATTCTTACCATATCAAACCTATCAAGCAAAACGTCTGAGAGTTCTTCCACTCCAGCGTGCTCAGCAGGATTCATGGTTGCGATCATTATAAAATTGGAGGGATAGTCAACGTCGTAGGGACCTATGGTAGCTATTCCCTCCTCCAATACTTGAAGTAAAGCATTCTGCAACTTTTCTGGGACTCTGTTGAGTTCATCGAAGAATATAACCCCTCTATTTCCTTTGAGAAGTTTTCCGGGAGTAAATGCCCTGTAGTCTTGGGGTCCATACTTGAATGCCATCGGAGGATCAATGTCTCCGAGAAGATCCTCTGCAGTAAGATCTGGAGAACCCTGAATTCGGACAAACCTCTTTATTCCAGCAATTTCCTCGATTTCAAAGTCTTTTTTCTGCTTGCACAGGGGGCAAACAGGCTCTTCAGGATCACAGTTATAGGGGCACCCCTTAACGACTTTTATCGGTGGCAAAAGTTTTGCAACTTCCTTTGCCAGAGTGGTCTTACCTACCCCTGGAGGGCCTTCAATCAGAATATGATGTCCTACAAGCAAAGCTGCTAGTATTCCTTCCTTAGCCTCTTCCTGACCGATTATTTTTCCCAAGGGATCTATACCCTGTCTAATTTTTTCTAAAATTACTTCTCTCAACTGCTCAAACATAGATGTCCACCATTATCATTACTTCAAGAGTCAAACTAACATATATACTCTTAGAGGATAATCGTTACCACGAACATGTTCGAGAGATATCTGCTCAGATTCAGAGACGAATAAAAAATTAATAGAGATGTAAATTAAAGATTAAATTAAAGTTGGAAATATAGGTTAATTGAAATAACATAATCTTCAACTGCTCGAACATCTAAAAATTTAATATAGCCCAAAGCATAAATTATGAGATGATGCAAGGGTTTGAAAAACATCTCCTGGTCGTTTTCCTGATTGTAATGCTAGTCATGCTATTGATTCCTTCTGAGGCAGAAGAGGCAGGAGATTTTGAGGGGTATTTAAGCCCCGCTGGAATTCTCTATGATTACTCTCCAGAGAAGTTTCATGAAGCATTAAACAACGGTAAGCCCACCGTATTAGAATTCTCAGCAGATAGGTGCGGGGTTTGTAGAATGATGATTCCAACCGTAAGAGCGCTGAGAACGAAATACAAGGGAATCGTGGATATAATAACCGTTAACGTAGATACTGCAGAAGGTCTAAAACTTTCAAGAAAGTATGGTGAACGCTACCTCCCGACGTTTACCTTTTTCGACAGATATGGAAGGCCGGTTAAAAAATTGTCTGGTTACAGAGAGAAAGAAGAGCTCGAATCTGTAATAAACAGTTTATTGAGAGGAGTAAAGTTAACCCAAATTCCTAAGAAAGAAACCTACAAAGAAAAAAAAGAACCTAAACTTACTGGTCCACCTACCACCTATATCTATGAGGGCGAATTATTGAAGGAAGGAAAAGGCTTTTATCAGGGTTTTCTCTCCTTTGGAGAGATATTTACTTATGAGAATTATGGACTGAGACTTATTGATACCGAAAAAAACAGGGCCTACATAAATGTTTTATACAAAGGGAAGAAGTCTCCTCTTTCTGGTTCTCTGAATTCTGGAGAATCTCTGGACATAGGAGAAGCAAAGTTGACCTTGCTGGATATAAACTCTGATGGCGTTGAAGTGAAAGTAGAATTGCCCTCATCAATGAGGTATAGAATAGTCAGAGAAACTAAGTTCGCGCCAAGAGAGAGACTTGGTGCGGTAATCGTCAAGGAGATCGAAAACTATAATCCAATAGTTGGGCAAGAAATGAGCGTCTTATTGAAGGTAGAGAACCTTTTAGATAAGCCCATTAAGATTGAAATTGTTGATACAGCCCCTAAAGATTTTGAAGTTATCAATGGTAGCTTAATTATCGCAGATATCTTGGGAGGAGGAGAATTCAAAACCTACAGCTATAGGATTAGACCAGAACAAAAAGGTGATTATGAGATTCCCAACGCAAATTTAATCTACTATGAAGATAATCAGGAAAAAATCATAATTTCAGAAAAAATTTCGATTCATGTCTCTGAGGATCTTGAGCATAAAGGAATAATAGGACTTTTATCCTCTATTTTTGATAGATTACTTGAACTCTTAGGGTTGGAAAAATACACAATCTAAGAAATTTATTAAGTAAAAAACTAAGGATGAAGAAAAATGTTCACCATGCGTTCCCTCATAGATGAGTTGGTAAAACTCATAGAAATTCCAAGTCCTAGTGGAGAAGAGGATAAAATTCTAAGATATATAGAGAAAAGGCTTAATGAACTGGATATTCCATTCGAAAGACAAAATGTAAAGAAAAACTATAACTTAATCGTCAATCCGCTCGATGATCCAGAACTCATTATATGCACGCATGTAGATACAATACCATTACTCTATCATCAAACTCTTAGGGCAGAGGTTGAGGGAGAAAGAGTTTACGGACTCGGAAGTGCTGATGCTAAAGGTGGCATTTTATCCATTCTCTTGACTTTGGAAACAATAAAAGAGAAAGAAAATCTGAGAAAATTTCCTGTTACCTTCGCATTTTTGGTGGACGAAGAGGGGGATGGATCAGGATCCGAGAAGTTAGCGGATCAGTATACCTCAAAATACGGTATAGTTCTAGAGCCTACCGGATTGGATATATGTGTAGCAGGCGCAGGATCCTTTGAGATAGAAATAGAAGTTATAGGAAAGGAAGCGCATGGAAGCGCGATTGAATTCGGAGAAAATGCTATTATGAAAGCAATTGATGTAATTGAAAAAATTAACGAGCTCTCATTCTTAAATGAGGAGCATGAATTGATAGGTAAAAGCCTCTATAACATCCAGAGAATCGAAGGGGGTTTCGATGCCTTAATAGTTCCTAAGAAATGTAAAATGGTTTTAGATTTTAGAATACTCCCCAATCAAGATGCTAAAAAAATAAAGAAGGAGTTACATGATTATTTCGATTCTAAAGGAATTGAATACAAACTAACAGACGAATCCATGCCTTTCGAAATCAATATGGACGCTGAGATTGTAAGTTTATTGAAAAAGGCATATAAAGATGTTTTAGGTAAGGATGCAAAGATAAGAGGTATGAAGAGTTGGACAGACGCACAAAATCTATACGAAAGGGGAATTGAACCAGTTGTTTTCGGTCCCGGTAGATTGGAAACTTCCCACACCTCGAATGAATACGTTGATGTTGAAGATATTATTTTAGCCAGCAAAATCTTGTATAGAGCGATTTCATATTTAGTCTAATTTTTTCGTCATTCTCACCCAGTCCCATCGCTTTTCAACTTCTTTGAAACCATATTTCCTGTAGAATTTCCTTGCCCTTCTATTATTTTCTCCAACCCATAACTCCAAGTTCTTTATTCCCTTGCTTTTCAGGTAAGATAGACCCGTCTCGAAGAGTCTTTTACCTATTCCTTTTCCCTGAAATTCCCTGATTACAACGACTTCATGGATTTCTCCCAGAAGTACACCTTTATCCACGCTGTACCATCTAGAATCTACTGAAATAAATCCCACAGGTCGATTTTTAAAATAAGCAACAAAAAAACCCATCGGATCTCTTTTGTAAAGCCATTTCAAATACCCCTTTATATTGCTTCGGCTAGTGTAGGCATATTCTTCCAACTCAGCATAAGCATCTTTATAAACTTCCACCAGTTCTTTGATTTCCTTTAGATTTACTCTATCAATCCTTATTTTTTCCGATTCTACTGACATAATGATATTGTCTCTCTATATCTCTTTGTATCAGAACTCAGATATCACCCTTTCACCGAAGATCATTATTTTATTCAAATGTAGTTTAACCTCATCCGAGCCCGGGAAGTTGAGGATGAAGTAAGTAACTCCCACATCTATGAATTTCTGTAATTTTTCCTTTACTTGCTCTGGGGTGCCTAAAATCAGCCAGCCCTCCAGTTGCTCAGGACTGAAGCCAGGGCGGATGCCAGGGCGGATTTTTGTCTTTAGAATACTTTTTAGTTCATCTTCAGATTCGGCTATTATAACTCCGCCTATTTTACTAACTGTTATTTCATCTGGGTCTCTACCGATTTCAGAGCAGTATTTCTCAACTGTCTCAATCTTCTTCATGATTTCATCAGGCTTTCCGAAGAAATTACACATGTCTGCATGTTCAGCCACGACTTTTAAGGTCTCTAGACCTCCTCCTCCAATTAAAATCCGCGGATATGGCTTCTGCAAGGGTTTAGGGTTACAAATAGCATCCTTTATCCTAAAATATTTCCCTTCAAAGGATGGCGACTCTTCCGTCCACATCTTTTTCATTATCTGCACTGCCTCGCTTAGCATTTCCACGCGTTCCCTATATTTAGGGAACGAATAGCCATAAGATATGTACTCTTTTTCAAACCAACCGGCTCCGATTCCCATGATTACTCTACCACCAGATAAAACATCCAAGGTAGCGCCTATCTTTGCAAGATGGGCAGGATTTCTGTATGATGCACATGTCACAAGCGTTCCAAGTTTAATCTTTTTGGTAACCCCCGCCAGATTAGAGAGGACAACCCATGCTTCCAGCATTGGAGCCTTAGATTCAGGATCCAGATACGGGATCTGCATCAAGTGATCCATAACCCAGAAAGATTCAAAACCATTTGATTCAGCAGTCTGAATTATATTCTTTAAATTATCAAAGGTTGTTTCAGGTTTAAAGTTGTATTCTGGCTGTTGAAGCCCAAATTTTATCTCATTCATGAGGATCCCCTATTTCTCTTTATGTTGTTAAAATAAAACTCAAGAATCGCTGGAACAACTTCTCTCATTTTTCTTACCAAGTTTTCAGCAGATTCTCTTATGTCCTTTCCTTCTCTTAATTCTTCCCTGATTTTTATGAGTAGATTTTTTGTCTCTTTTACTTCTTCCACTATTTTATCGGGATTTTTTACGTAAAGGGTATCTTTTTCCAGGTATCTAAGTCTCTTCCATGTGGCATCTGTGAAATAAAGGATTCTTTCCATATCCCATACCTTATGCCCTACCTTCCATTTTATAGAGCCTTCAATTCCCATTGCGATTATTCTCATATTGCTAATCTCTCTTTTTAAGTCCTTTAAGAATTTTTTCGCCTCTACACCTCTTAATAAATGGGTAAAATCTTTTTCTTCCTGGTCTCTGATTTCTTTAATTTTCAAACCTTTGAGTAAGTGGTAAAAAATTAGATTAGCATCATGGAAAGAAGGGTGCTCAAGATGGGGTCCAAAGAGCAAAAAGGCGCCTTTTCCATAATCCTTTTTGATAATTGCTCCTTTTCCTAAAATCGTTCTTTCTGCTAGGTTTTTTTCAACCAAAAATGAGGTCTCTTCGGAAAAGTCAGAGTAGATTGCAAGAGTCTCACTTCCATTGGGGACAAAGGAGGGGCCACCGTAGAGAGGCGCGGAAATGATCTTTCCTTGAAAATCTATATACAACGGTCCTCTTACGCCCTGAAATACACGGTCGCAACTGAAAGGTTTAAAGCCCCCACTCCTGATTATATTGGTGATACCGGCTTTAACTAGGTTAAACTTAGAAAGTGGCTCTTTCCTCGAGTACAGGGGAAGATAAGCGCCAGCGCAAATTCCCAAGTATATTCCTCCATCTCCTATAAAGTTTTTGATTTCTTTGAACCCATTTCCTATAGAATTGGCTATGGATATCGTGTCCCCTCCAGATATTACCATTAAATTTATGGAATTCAGCGTATCTTTTTTTACAAGTTTTTCGTTTAGAAACAAGATATCTATAAGACCAAATTTCTCCAAGGTATCAACGAGCCATACCCATGAATGCGAAGAGCCTTCTCCCACGTATACACCTATCTTCATATTACATCTTCACCGTGAACATCATTTTAGATGTATCAGTAAGAATTGGGATATGTCGTATACCTTCTTATCGGTAACGGTTCCTAGATTTATCTCACAGAACGGGCAGGCGGTTACTACAGCATCCACACTTTCATTTTCGATTTCTTCCATCCTTTTTTTTGCTATCATTGCAGATAACTCCGGAAAAGCAGATCTAACCCCGCCTCCACCTCCACAGCATAGAGAATTCTCTCTGCTATGGGGAAATTCTACCAATTCCAGTTCTGGAATTAATTTTAGCAGTTCTCTCGGAGGGTCGAAGTACTGAAACTCCCTTCCTAGATGACACGGATCATGGTAGGCTATTTTCACTCCCGATTTTTTAAATTTCAGTTTATTCTTGTTATCCAGCAATAAATCGATGAAGTGAATAGCGTTTAATCCATAGTCCTTTTTAAACGTAGCGTAACAACCCGAACAAGAACAAACAATCTTCTTTCCGTTTAACACTTGCATATTCTTCTCCACGATTGGTCTGGTATTGAATCCCGTTCTAAACGCTATGCTCCCACAGCATATCGTCCCTTTAGGGATGGTATAATTAACTCCTATTCTGTCCATCAATTCCCTGCATGAATCGACTATCTTCCTAGCACGAAAACTAGCGACACATCCCGGGAAATAAACCACGTCATGATCTACTTTTTCATCAAATATTTCCTCTTTTTCACCAAAAACGTTTCCTGTTTCTAAAATATTGTTATAAATTTCATTGTGCCTTTCAGGATTGAGATTTTGAGAAACAAGAAATTTTCTGAAGTCTTCCATCATGTGAACAGGCTTATATTCCATCGGACATGCAGTCTCACATGCATAACATGTGGTACACCTGTATGCTAAATTGGATAGATCTCTGTCTATATATCTCAAGGGATCTTTCTTTATTTCAACGGACTTTATTGGTGTGCTCTTTCTCTTTTTTATTTCATAAAATTTCTCATCTGATTGGAGGTCATAGATTCCAAGCGAATGAGCGAGTATTTCTTGTAAATCAACGATATTTAAACGCTTTAAATCCAAATCACCGAGTTTCTCTTCGTATAAACAATCTAAATGAACTATACACTTCGGACAACTCGTGACCAAAGAATCTGATCCGGTTTCAATTGCTTCTTTTATTTTTTCTTCTCTCAATTCCCTAGATAGGTTATCACAGTTTAGCCACGAAGAAACTCCACAGCATATTGTTTCTTCTCTGTTTCTTGACATCTCACTAAAGGAAGTGATTTTTTCAAGGAGTTCTCTAGGTTCATTGTAAATTGAATTGTATCTTCCTAATCTACAGGGATCATGATAGGTGGTTTTCAATTTTTCTGTATCGATATTACTTAAATCAAGTTTGTTTAAATTTTTGGAAATGAATTGAGAGAAATGCTCCACATCCGCTTGATATTCATTTTTTAAAATGTGATAACACTCTGCACATCCAGTTATTATCTTCTTACCTTCCACTTTTCCTTTAAGGTTTATCCTATTGATTTCAAACTCATCTAAATTCCCTGAATATAAGAGGTCGTGCCCGCAGCAGCCGTAGATTATTTTCGGTGATATCCCCAACTTATTCAAAACCTTTATTCCTGCATGGGCAATTCCCGAATAGCTTCTATCTCTATCCAGAACCAAATCGAATATCGGCAAACATCCTGGAAAATAGTATAAATCGTCTCTGCCAATATCCAGTTCATCTTCTTTAAGCCAATCTGAAATATCCACTCTGATTAAAATTTTCCCTAGTATATGGAATACTCCCCCGTGAGGAGTCCTGATTTCATTTAAATATCTGTATCTTTTGATAATCTCATCTAGATTGATTTCTGTTGGGCATTTGACGGCACAAAGCCTGCAGGTTGTGCAATCTAGCATTTTTCGTGCACCTAATGCTGGAAAGTATCTTTAATAGCTATTTCAGATTTCTCTTCTTTAAACTCTTCTGATAGCTTTTTAGTGGTCTCAACCATTTCTTTTACTGCTTGCACAAAAGCATCTCTCATTGCTGCTGAAATATAAAACATCTTTAATCTTTCGCTTCCTATATTAAGCAAGTCAAGAATTTTTTTTCCTCTTTCTACAATTTCAGCGGCATTGTAATTCCCATCGATGTAATGACATTGATCAGCTAAACATCCGGCTACCATAACACCCTGCGCTCCAAGCTCAAAGGATTTCAATATGTGATTTAATGAAACCCTTCCTGTGCATGGAACTCTTATAATTTTTACCTGTGAAGGATAGTTTATTTTTGCAACGCCAGCTAAATCAGCAGCAGCATAACTGCATTCATTACAGCAAAAGGCTATTATGGAATCTGGATCGACTTCCAAGATTCCCTCTATTTGCGATTCTATTTGCCTGTCTGAGTAGTAACACGTTTCTAAAGCACTTGAAGGACAATTAACAATACACTTTCCGCAACTCCTGCAAACGCCTTCCAGTACTTCAAAATCCTCTACGCCATTAAACGCACAGTTCACTATGCATTCTCCACAGCGGACACAGATCTCTTTGTCCAGAGAGGGTATCTTTAAATCGACCTCTATCTTTCCTCTATGCAAGATTGTTTGAATCCGGGATGAAACCGCGTTAGCCTCTGCAACACAGTCCTGTATCGCCTTTGGACCAGATACCGTACCGCATATAAATATGCCCGCATCTTTTGTATCCACAGGTTCTATTTTTGGATGTAAAGGACTTACAAAACCATCTGGCTCATAAGAAACGTTGATATGGTCTTTTATATTTTTAGTCCCTTCAGAGGGTACCAGTGCAGTTGAGAGGACCACCAGTTCTGCTTCGATTTCTTTATTCTCTCCCAAAAGAGTGTCCTCAACTCTTACGATAAGATTGTCGCTTGCGCTTTGGATATCTCCCACATTTCCTCTTATAAATTTTATTCCCATCTCTCTGGCTCTATCGTAGTACTCTTCGTAACCTCTGCCAGCGGCTCTTAGATCTATATAGCAGTAGTAAACCTCGGTATCTGGATTTTCTGATTTTACTATCATTGAATTCTTAAGGGCATGCATGCAGCAGATCTTTGAGCAATATTCATTGTGTTTCTCGCTTCTCGAGCCAGCGCACTGCACGAAAACAACGGTTTTAGGTATCTTTCCATCGCTGGGTCTTCTCAAAGTACCTCCAGTCGGTCCATTCGCGCTCAATAGCCTTTCCAGTTGCAGACCGGTTATCACATTTGGGTGCTCGAAATTATACTCGGTACCCGTTAGATCGTACTCCTGATAACCCGTTGCGAGCACTATTGCTCCAACGTTTAGAGTGAACTCTTTTTCTTCCTGCTCAAAGTCTATGGCACCTCTAAAGCAGGCTTCCAGACAGGTCTGCTTGCATTTTCCCTTCTTTACATATAGACAGTTTTCCGCATCTACAACGTACATGGAAGGCATTCCAGGCTCATATGGGATATAAATCGCTGATCTTTTACTCAATCCCAGATTGAAATCATCCTCGATCCTGTCTTTCAGGACGCAAGCCTTGGCACACTCTCCGCAGGCAGTACACTTTTCGTTGACGTATCTAGGCTTCTGCTTTATTTTTACAGTGAAATTGCCTACAGAGCCTTTTATGTCTTCTATCTCAGCCATTGATATTATCTCTATGTTTTCATGACTTCCAACCTCGCTTATCTTTGGAGCAATAGTACACATGGAACAATCATCCGTTGGAAAAGTTTTATTGAGCCTTACCATGTTCCCTCCTATGCATGGTTCTTTCTCTAAGAGATATACCTTGTAGTCGTTTTTAGCGAGTTCCAAAGCACACTGAATTCCGGCTACACCACCTCCAACAATCAGGACTTCTTTGCTTATTGGAACCTCGATTCTATGAATCTCAGAAAGATATTCCGCCTTCCTGATGGCACCGGTTATCAGGGCAAGAGCTTTTTTGGTGGCTTCTCCCTTATCTCTATGTACCCAAGAGCATTGTTCTCGAATGTTCACCATTTCCAAAAGGTATGGATTGATCTCTTTTTCCACACATCTTTTAAAGATATCTTCATGGTGCTTAGGTGAACAAGCAGCAATCACGATTCTATCTAAATTTTCTTCTTTTATCCTCTCTAAAATAAGATCCTGACCTTCTTGAGAACAAAGGAAAATGTTGTCAAAATTAATTATGCCCCTGTTAGAAAGTTCTTTCTTGATATATTCTATATCTACTGTACCAGCGATGTTATTTCCGCAATGACAGAGGAATACCCCAATCATAGGAGAAAATAAAGAACAAAAAGTTAAAAACTTTACTACAGAGGCAAAAGAGGAATGTCTTACTCCATCATCTTATATCATCGAAGAATGTTCTTTATACAGACCAGATAATGGAGTTTTTACCCTGATTACACGGATTTTCTGCAGACTTAATTACTCTCCATGGGGTTTCTTATACTTCTATCCAACCGGCTTTCCTACGTATCTTGGAACTGGTTGTCTGGTTTCATAAGTATAAGTTATCTTCTGCTCTCCCTGAGGGCGGATATTAATTCTCCATTCTAACATGTTATCCGGTTTTTGAGTCGCTTTGGGATTGGCGGATACGAGAGTAGAGCCGTAGGGAATTCTATCTTTTACAATGATCGCTATAGATTCTTTCTTGTAGTTATTTATCGTCAATGTATACTCCACAGTCTCAATTCGAAGGGTCTCCTCGTAGGATACTTTAACCGCTGTAAGTTCTTTCTTCACGTCTATATCAGGAGTGCTTCCTACGGTAACCTCAACGTCTGCCCCTATAGGGGTATATTCTATTGAGTCAGAGCCTATTAACTTGTCATTCCTATAGATATTCATTATTCCGCTGGCCCACGGGTCTTCCATGTTATTTTTTAACTTTAATCTCTCGCTTGCCTTTCCCTTTATCAAAGTGGAAGCATCCCATTGATATATTGGGTCTATGTCCACACTTCCTTCGAATAACTTAAATTTCTTGATTTCGTTTTTTTCGATGGTTACGTTAGATAATTTGTAAACTACGTATTCTCCTAAACCTCCTCTTACCACTCTTCCGGCTTCTTCCACGGCATAGCCCTTCGCCATGGCAGGTATGGGAACGGGAACGAAAGCGAAATGAGGAGTTCCAGCTACTAATTCGAGTTCCACGTTAGAATATGGCTCTACCTCATTTGTGATCACTGCATTAGAAATTAAATGAGACTTTTCTACGTAAAGATCGTATACAGGTTTCCAATTTCCACCCTTCGTGAGGTAGGTGAATTTTATTTTCTGATTACCATCCTTTTTAGAATCTATTTTTATTTTAAGTGCCTTTCCGTTTTTTTCGACGCCAAAGACCGTTATACTCAATATATTCTCTGTTTTTACCACGTCCAACCTATTTTCAGAGTATATCCCCAGATAGTCTAGTGAATAAGACACAAGTTCTCCTCGGATAATTTTTCCCTCTTTTAATAAAATTTCTACCTGTTTTCCCAAGAATTCTTTAAACCTAGTTTCCAATTTTTTTTCCGGCGTGTAAGAAACGTCAATGACTTCCCCTTCCTCGGTTTTTGCCCTTATTGTATAAGCCAAGATCTGATCTGAAAACGTATCGGTTACTATCTCGTTGATTCCTTTCTTTAGAAGGATATTCTTAATTCTTTCGACGTATATCAGTCCATTTTGATAAAAAGTAACTTTTTGGACTGGAATTTCAGTTTTTATAGTGTTTTCAGGACTTAAAGATGTCAGAGAATTTGAAGGACTTGGAAGAGAAAGAGTCATCAAAAGCGATATGACCATTAGAATAATGCATTTTCTCAAAATAATGAATTTTTTCAATCCATCACCTCCGTTTTTCTGAAAAGTAGATTTGAGAGTATAAAAAGATTGCTTTATGTTAAAAATCATTTGAACCTTCTATATCCATTCCTGAACTTTTACCAGTTTTTTCCTCTCCTATCTATTGTTTATGGGAAGTGAAAATAGGAGCCATAGGCTTTTTTAATTTATCACCAATGTCATTCAAAGAACATGGCCTGCTACTTTTTTCTTTAAATGCCGCCTGCAACCGGGTATCTTATTTTAGAATTACAGAACCTAAGCTTTGTTACAAAAATTGGAGTTATCTGCCTAGATCGGAACTATACCTCCACAAAGCTTTTATAGTGTTGTCCTTTAAGATTCCCAAAAGGGTGGAAGTATGTTTTTAGTCCCCATGAGATTGATTTCAATGATAAAGACCATAGACAACGCTAAATTGATCTCACTTTTTTGGATAGTCCATTTTTCCTGCCTTTTAATTTTTTGCGTGGGTTTGTGGATAAGGATCAGTATTTTTTTGACTGCGGATAAATCTGAAAGAAACATAATATCCAAGTTCCTCTCAAATGGAACGAGGTTAATCAAATTAATCCTGAACAACTTTGAAACTTTTGTAAAGACTCTCTTTCTGGATTCCATTTTACAGAAAGATACCACCAAATTAAGTAAGGTAAGATGGTTTATGCACTTTAACATTGGAGTCGGATTCATCCTCTTTTTGATCATGGATCTCGTTGGCACGTATACTGATTTATTCCATGTAGAACTGAAGGGCAAATCCCTGATTGTATATGACTTTTTATTTGAATTATTTGGATTTATGATTTTTATCGGAATTCTGATTGCTTTATCAAGGAGATTTTTATTTAAAAGTGAGCAGATGTCAACGAATCTTGACGATGCCTTCGCATTAACTTTTTTGTTAATAGTGGTACTATCGGGCTTCATTCTGGAAGCGGTGAGATTAGTTAAAGAGCCATCTTCCATAGGAATCTATTCATTCTTTGGATATTTTATTTCAAAATTCATGAATATAAGTGATAATGCTGTACACACATTTCATGAGCATCTATGGATTACTCACTCGCTTCTATCCTCTCTCTTCATAGCATACTTCCCCTTCAGCAAGTTTTTCCACGTTTTCACCACTCCATTAAGCATATTCTTAAACACCGTCTCAAAGGTTAGAGAATGACTGAAGTGAAAGAGCAAGAGACAAAAAAGGATGAAAAGGAAATAGAAGACTTATCTCTGGAAGATCTAAGTATAAAGCAGTTGATTGAAATCGAGGCTTGCACGAGATGCGGAGAGTGCCTCAACTGGTGTCCAGCGTATGATGGATTAAAAGAGGAAAATGTATTGCCTAGGTTTAAGATAGACGGGATGAAGACCATTTTAAGAAAGAAACACAACCCATTCTACAGAGTCCTGTACAATCTGATTGGAAAAAACGTAGAGAGAGAAAAATTTCTAAACGGTCTGTACGCCTGTACGGTATGCGGACAGTGCCACATTGTATGTCCGGCTAAAATTAACACCATAAATCTCTGGGAAGATACGAGACAAGTTTCAGTTGAAAACGGATTTGGTCCTTTGAAAGAGCACGATGTCTTTGTCAAGAGCATCATAAATTACAGAAATCCTTGGCTTTATCCAAGAGCAAGGAGAGATAAATGGGCTAAGGATTTGACCAAAGAAATGAGAAAAAAGGAAAAGGAATTAAAAATTAAAGATTTAAATAAAGAGGATGCAAAAATCCTGTTTTTCGTTGGCTGCACTGCTTCCTATGATCCTCACATAAAAGACGTAGCAATAAATACGGTAAAAATATTTAATGAAGCAGGCGTAGACTTTGGAATCTTGGGTAAAAAGGAGCAATGTTGTGCAAGCACTCTCCTTAGAGTTGGAGAGGTAAAAAAATTTAAGGAAATAGCCAATGAGAATTTTAAAACTTTTAACGAATTAGGAGTAGAGCTCATAGTTACATCCTGCGCAGGCTGCTTCAAGACCTTGAGCCAAGACTATCCCAAGTTCGGGGAATTGAAACCCAAGGTCATGCATACCATTGAATTCATAGACGAGTTGATAGAGGAGGGTAAACTCGAATTTAAAAAGGCTATAAATAAGGTGATAACCTATCACGATCCATGCCACTTAGGTAGGCATACGAATGTTTATGATCCCCCGCGAAGGGTTTTGGAATCAATCACCGGAATCGAACTAATTGAAATGGAAAGAAATAGAGAGTATTCTAGATGTTGCGGCGCTGGAGGAGGGCTTAAACCCGCAAATCCTCATCTTGCGGAGAGACTTTCAGAGAGTAGGGTAGAAGATGCGAGGGAAATCAATGCTGAAGAATTGGTTACTGCCTGCCCATTCTGTTATCAAAGCCTGCAGAACACTGTTAAAATGAAAAAACTTAGAATGGAAGTATCAGATATAACAAAATTGGTTTCAGAAGCATTGGGATTAAACGATGAGTAATGATGGAATAATATGGGGAAATCTTCAGAATTTTCTTAGGAGATCTTTTAAATTCGAATCGAAATCCCCGCTTTTAAGAGAATTGTGGATGTCTCTCTCTTCTCCTCCGAGTTTGATGCTATCTCCAACCATATTTTTTATTTTATCGCTTAGAGTCTCTGAGTCTATTTCGAATTCCGTTCCGAGATTTATTAGCTCAAGAAGATCTTTTTCGTTAAAATTTGCTCCCAACATGAGTATCGGGCAGATTCCGAGTATGTAGGAGAGGGCATTTCTGTATACCCAAGCTTCTGCCTCGGTGATATCTGTAACATCTCCGATATGTAAAGTCATCCAATTTGAGAATATTCCAAATCCTTGGAGAAGGCCCGAGTCCTTTATGGTTGGATAGGGTATTATTCCGTCAAATCTTGCCTCGGGCAAGTCGTAAGTGCCGCTTGCGAATCCCTCTATTTCTCTCATAACTTTTTCCTTAGAATCTCCCCTTGCAATTTTACTTACTGATACAGGATCCAGCCCTAATCTGTAGCACTTTTCTATCACTTCGATAATCTCTGCCAGCGATAGTTTAAAATTGGAGAAACCGATCAGATGAGAGATATCTTGAACAAGTATTCCTGGTTCTTCTATATGAGAAGAAACCATTACCTTAGGGTCCTCTCTGAATTTCAAAAATAAATTACATGCGTATCCGCAGTTAAAGCAGGAAACTCTTCTATGGAGCATATTTTCTATTTCCGCTCTTCCATTTGGCATGAGATCTAAAACGTCGATCTTTCTATTTCTAGCGACCTCGAGTAATTCGAGGGCTTTATCAAAGAAACTTTTCGGATCCTTTATCTCTAGTTCTCCTAGACCTCTCATAGCAATGGCTTTCAGATTTTTATCTCCGAAAATACTGGCAATACCAAATCTATCAGCAGATCCCCAGTAGTTATTGCAGATTTGAGAGATGTCAACCTTGTTTTCTCCTGCAGTACCTATATTTAGTACTTGGATACGTTCTTCCCCTAGTTCTGAGCGCAAATAATCAGTGGTTTCCCATGTATCCTTATTCCAAACCTCACTCGCGTCATGAATATCCGCTATCATATCGCGTAGCCAGAGATAGACAGGAGTTTCTGCCTTTCCTTTGATTACAACGAAGTCAAATCCACTGAGTTTTAAATCACAGCCCGCGAAGAGCGTAATTGGAACGTGACATACCCTTTTATTTATCGGGCTCTTGGCAGTTATTATTCCTAAGGCGGAGCCCGGAACCAATGTACTTGTAAAAATACCTGTTCCCAGTATTATAGGATCATCTTCTTTGTGTTCTTCATATAAGGCTATGTTTACCGCTGCACCACCTATTTTCTCCTCTATTAATTCATCTTCCAGGTCAATTTCTTCTGTTTCTTCTTTTTCAAGATCAACTATCAATACTAATCCTGAATACAAGTATTCCGTCATTTTATCCTCCTGTTATAGCGTTGGTAGGGCAAAATCTCACGCAATAGGGTTCTTCGTCTTCGCATAAATCGCAGGATTCTCTTAACAATATTGGCTTTGAGCTGGCTGCTTCTTCTCCTGCTTCCTCAGAAATATCTTCTATCCTTTTTATTTCTAGTCCCTCGGGTCTACCGAGGACAAGATCTTCTTCTCTCTTTAACATAACGCCGAAGTAGTTTTTCTTCTCCTCTTTATATAACATTATACTTGAAGAGAGGGTTGAAAAGGTCTCATCCCTATGAAAACTACATGCTACTTCGCATGCTCCACATCCAACACATTTCAGGGGATCTATATTTAAAGTCATAATTACACCTCAAGTACCTCTACTACGATATCAACCAAGTCTATGGTTTTCATGTCTATATTCGCCTTTTTAGCGCTATCATCAAGATTTTGCTCGCACCAAGGACAACACGTCAGTATATACTCTGCTCCAGTATTCTTCGCCATTTCGACTCTTTTACCGCCTATGGACATGGCAAGATCTGGTTTATAAGTCTTTAGACCTCCTCCGCTTCCACAGCAAGCACTTATTTCCCTTTTCCTGTTCATTTCAATCAATTCTAAACCAGGAATGGCTTTTATAATTTCTCTTGGAGCATCATATACCCCTCCTGCCCTGCCTAAATGACAGGGATCATGATATGTAACTTTCATATCGTATTTTTCTTTAAAATCAACATTGCCTTCTCTTATCTCGTCAGCGATTACTTCGGAAATGTGCTTTACTTCAAAGTCGAAATCACCGAAGAAATTTGGATAATCGACTTTAAGGGCTTTGTAACAGCCTGCGCACGTAACAATGATTCTTTCTGCTCCTGCTTTTTTGAATTCCTCTATGTTCGATCTTCCTATTTCATCAAAAAGTTCTAAATCTCCTAGTCTTAACAATGGACTGCCGCAGCACCTTTCGTTCCTTCCCAAATACGCAACGTCTTTGTTCAACGAATTCAGTATTTCCATACTCGATAAGGGAAGATTTTTTAACAGCAAAGATGGAGAACATCCCGCGAAAAATAGAGTGTCACCTTCATCTTTCAATTTCATCTTCTTAGCCCACTTTGCTCTCGCTGCCCTTGGCTGAAGCCATGGATTCCAGTAATTTTGTATGCTTGCTATCAACGTCTTATGAGGCGGCAATGGCGCCAATCCCTCTATGACCGCGAGATTTCTTAGTTTTTCTATTGCTTTCTCTGGAATATCAATGTTTTTGTAGCAGACTTCTTTGCAACTTCCGCACGTGGTACAATTATAGAGCCCGTTTAACATGGCTATTTTTATCCTGTCTAATGAATCTCTTTTATCGAACGCCCACCTGCCAACTTCTCTCATAACAAAAGGACTTCCATAATCTTGCCATGCCTGATCTATTACTGGACACGTTGCTACGCATGAATAACATTCTATGCATTTCCTGAGATCTACTATGGATTCTATTTCTTCCTGTTTTACTTTGTAAGGTCTTTCTATCTTTTTCATTGATTCTAGGAAGGGTAAAGCCCTTATCAATTTCTCACGTATCTTCTCCGTATTTACAACAAGATCTTTTACAATCGGAAAATATGGTAGAGGGCTTATTTCAACATCTTGCTCAGGATCGATCTTTGTTCTGCATGCCAAAGAGGGTTTTTCGTTATACACCACGGTGCACGATCCACACTGACCTGCTCTGCACCCCCATTTGAAAGAGAGAGTTGAATCGTAGTTTTCATAAATATATTGTAAAACGTCTAAAACAGTCATGTACTGCTGATACGGAACGGAATATTCGACAAATCTGGGCTCATCATCCATTAAAGGATCGTATCTAAGTACCCTAACCTTGAGATCCAAATCAACCACCTGGCCTTAGAATCGTAAAAACAACTGGCTCTGTGTAAATCGTCATCTTACCGTTTTTTTGTTTTACTATTACGTTTACAAGCCAGTTTTTGTCATCTTTTTCCTTAAAGTCAAGTCTGCAATGAGCGCCCCTGCTTTCCTTTCTATAGAGCGCTGATCTGGTAACCATCTCTGCTACGGTAACCATATTTCTTAATTGAAGCGCCTCAATCAGTTCTAAATTATAAGTTTTTCCCTCATTAACTCTTAAATTTTGCAAATCTTCCTTTTTCATTCGTTCTAATTCTTTTAGAGCCTCACTCATGGCTTTTTCTTCTCTAAATATCCCTACCTTGTCCCACATAATCTCTGTCAAACGTTTTTTTGCTTCTATTGGAGAAACTCCCTCTCCGTTGTATAGCGAGTAAACCCCTTTCTCAACTTTTTCAACAAATTGTCTCTCTATCTTGGGCTTACCAGTCTTTTTAGCGTATTCAGCAGCATATTCTCCTGCTCTCTTACCGAATACCTGCGTATCCGCTAAAGCATTCCCTCCGAGCCGATTACCTCCATGAACGCCTCCTGCAGTCTCTCCTGCAGCATATAGGCCGGGAAGAGAGGTTCTGCACTGCTCATCTATTCTAACTCCTCCCATAAAGTGATGTGCGGTAGGAGCCACTTGCATTGGCTCCTTTCTTATGTCTACACCAAATAACATGAACTGCTCAAACATCGTTTCCAGTCTCTTTTCAATAACCTCCTCATCGAGATGAGATACATCGAGATAAACGCCACCCTCTTTGGTACCTCTTCCCTCTAATATTTCAGTGGCTATTGCCCTTGCAACAACGTCTCTTCCTGCGAGTTCTTTTTTCTCAGGGGAATATCTTAACATGAACCTCTCTCCATCTTTGTTTAGTAAAATGCCTCCTTCTCCCCTTACTGCTTCGGTTACCAGAATTCCCTTCGCAGATTCAGGAAATACCATTCCTGTAGGGTGAAATTGAACCTGTTCCATGTCTATTAACTCTGCTCCCGCTCTATAAGCCATTGCATAGCCATCTCCGCAGGTTTGCTGAGAGTTCGTAGAGATCTTATATATTCTTGATCCTCCACCCGTAGCAAGTATGGTGGCTTTAGACTTTATCAATGCAAGATCTCCGCTTATCATGTCGAGTGCTATGGCACCGGTAACTCTGCTATCGTATTTTAGAAGCTCAATAGCCATATGGTCTTCTATCAGAGTGATGTCTCTCCTCCTAATCTCGTTTAAAAGAGTGATCATCATTTCATGACCGGTTCTATCGCTGGCATAACAGGTCCTGATATAGGTTTGATGTCCAAAAGGTCTTTGTGCTATATATCCTTCCTCTGTTCTATCAAAGACTGCGCCGTAATTCTCGAGATCGTATATCCTCTCTGGAGCCTCCTTAACCAATATTTCTACCAGTTTTTGATTATTTAAGTAGGCTCCCCCTATTACCGTATCTCTAAAATGAACTTCCCAGGAATCTTCTTTGTGTATATTTCCCAAAGCCGCGTTATAGCCGCCTTCAGCCATGGGAGTGCATCCGCTCTTTCCGACTAAACTTTTCACCATCACTATTACGTCAACATTTTTTTCAGATGCTTCTATGGCGGCCCTGCAGCCAGCACCGCCACCTCCTATGATTAGAACATCTGTCTCATGGACCTCCAATTTAACATCTCCCTAAAATAGTTTTTTCATTTTTTTCGTGGCATTTTCCATTACATCTCTGAATAAATCATTTCCCTCTACGTCGCTCCCTACTATTAAAGGTCCGAAGTTCTGCACTTCGAATACCCATACCGCCTCTGGCATCCCAAGATCTAGCCAGAATACATCTTTTGTCTCCTTTATTCTATCCGCTGCGAGGGCAGCACATCCTCCTGTATATGCAAGGTAAACGCATTTTCCCTTTAAATGCTCGGTGATCTCGCTCATCCCGCCTTTTCCTATCAATGCTCTAACTTCAAAATACTTGAGTAATTCTGGCGTAGTTTTATTCATCCTCACGCTAGTAGTCGGACCAGCTGCTACTACCTTCCATTTTTCATTTTCCTTCTTCATCAGTGGTCCGCAATGGTATATAGCGGAGCCATTTAATTCAAAGGGCAGTTTCTTACTTTCTTTTCTGTATTTCAAGATTCTTTCATGGGCTTCATCTCTAGCGGTAAGCACTATGCCGTTTAAATAAACTATGTCCCCTGCCTTAAGTTGAGAAATATCCTCCAAGCTTAAAGGTGTATTTAGTGTATATTCCATCTCAACCACCCAGTACAACGCTCGCCTTTCTATCAGCCCAGCATTGAATGTTTATCGCCAAGGGAAGAGATGCGGTGTGACAGTGGGCGAATTCTATGTTTACCTTCAATGCAGTGGTATTCCCACCAAGACCCATCGGACCGATTCCCAAAGAATTTATTTTTTCAAGCACTTCCTTTTCCATCTTACTTGGCTTCTCTCTAAGATCCCTAAGTATGGCCTTCTTTGCAAGTTTAGCAGATTCATCGAATGATCCTCCAATTCCAACTCCAACGATGACTGGTGGACAAGGTCTTCCTCCAGCATTTTTAACCGTCTCTACGATTATGCGATCAACCTCTTTTGCCTGACCCGGACTTAGCATTCTTAAAGCACTCATGTTTTCTGAGCCCGCGCCCTTAGGCGCTACAGTTATCTTCATTGAACTTCCTTCCACGAGATCTAAGGTGATATCAGGCATTCCAGGACCTGTATTGTCTCCTGAGTTTTCCCTGGTAAGCGGATGTACCGCATTGGGTCTTAGAGGTATCTCCTTGGTAGCCTTTCTAACTCCTTCCGTTATTGCCTCCTTGAGATCGAAGTCTAGGTTCAAATCTCTTCCAAGATCGACGAAGAATATAGGTATTCCTGTATCTTGGCACATTGGTATGTTTCTTTCCGCTGCTACCCTTACATTCTCTAGAATCGTGTTGAGGGTGGCTCTTGCCCTTTCATTACGTTCCTTTTTCAGCGAGGATTTCAAACAAAATATAACGTCTTCAGGAAGCTTAATTACGGCTTCCCTCAATATTTTTTCTACCGAATCTATGACATCCTCTCTAGTAATTGCCATACCAACAACCTACCTCAACCTTGATGAGAGGCAAATATAACTCTTTCTACTTCTCAAAGATTTAACAGTTTTTTACGCCTTTTTTTGAATATAACTAGTTATTGTTCTTTAAATTCTTCAACCAGTTCTAAAAGAACTTTGTATGTAGATTTTGGATGAAGAAATGCTATTTTATCATTATGGGCCCCGATTCTTGGCTTTTCATCTATCAGTGTGACTCCTTTGTTCCTTACATCTTCCAATACCTTCTCTATGTCGTCTACCGCTAGTGCTATGTGGTGCAATCCTTCACCTCGCTTTTCTATGTGCCTTGCGACCGGGCTATCCTCTTCAGTTGCTTCAAGTAATTCTATGTTGGTCTCTCCAATTGGAATGAAAGCGACCTTTACTTTTTGGTCTTCTATGACCTCTACATGCTTTACCTTCAGTCCCAAAACGTTTTCATAAAAATCCATCGCAGACTTTAAGTCTTTAACAGCAACACCTATGTGCTGAATTTTTTTTATCATTTTATCACCTGTCTATGCCCTTTCTAGATTTTATTCCTTTTTCATACGGATGTTTTATATTCCTCATTTCTGTTACAAGATCAGCGATTTTTATAATCTCTTCCGGCGCATACCTTCCAGTTAATACAATTTCTACCTCTTCAGGTTTATTTTTTATTAAATCCATTACTTCCTTTACGTCTATGAGGCCATAATCCATTGCCACGTTTATCTCGTCCAGTATTACGATATCGTATTCTTTGCTCGAAATAATCTCTTTAGCATGCATTAGTCCTTTTCTTGCTCTTATTAAGTCTTCTTCGTCTATTGTATGCTTGTCGAGCCAAACAGGTCTTCCAAACTGGACAATCGTTAGATTTGGAATCTCTTTGGCCAAGTTTAGTTCTCCGTAGAAATTTCCTTTCTTTCCGTTTCCCTTTAAGAATTGAATCATGTATACCTTCAATCCATGTCCTACGGCTCGCATTGCCAGTCCTAAACTGGCGGTTGTCTTTCCTTTGCCATTTCCTGTGTAAACCTGTACTAACCTTTTTCTTACCATTTCATTACCTACAGTACTGTAATTGGCTGATATTCTCCGTATACCTCTCTCAGAACATCACAAATCTCACCAATTGTTGCGTAAGATCTAACAGCTTCTATTATTGGAGGCATAACATTTTCTTCCTTTTTTGCTGTTTCTCTGAGTTTTTCTAGAGCTTCTTCTACTTTTTTACCATCTCTTTCTTCCTTAACCTTCCTTAACCTCTCCAGTTGCATTGCCTCTACAGCAGGATTAGGTCTTAAGAGTTCCAATTTCTCTTCTTCTTCTATCTGGTAGCTGTTGACGCCTACCACTATTCTTTCCTTGCTTTCAATCTCTTTTGTGTATTTGTACGCGCTGCTTTGAATCTCTGATTGTATAAAGCCACTTTCTATAGCGTTCACGACTCCTATTTCCTCTAGCTTTTCTAGGTATTCCCATACCTGTTTTTCAATTTCATTTGTCAGTGCTTCTATGTAGTAAGACCCTCCCAGAGGATCTACCGTATTGGTTACACCGCTTTCATAGGCTATAATTTGCTGGGTCCTCAGTGCGGTTCTTACGGCTTGTTCGCTTGGCAAGCAGTATGCCTCATCCATAGAATTTGTGTGTAAAGACTGGGCACCTCCCAAAACCGCTGCTAACGCTTGTAGTGTTACTCTAACTATGTTATTTTCTGGCTGTTGAGCAGTTAGAGTATTGCCTGCTGTCTGAACATGAAATCTTAAGAGCCAGGATCTTGGATTTTTTGCTTTAAACTTATTTCTCATTATTTTAGCCCATATTCTTCTAGCTGCCCTAAACTTTGCCACTTCTTCAAATAAATCACTTGAAGAACTGAAGAAGAATGATATCCGAGCCGCAAATTCATCTACATCTAAACCGCGCTTTATCGCATAATCAATATAAGTCATGGCATTTGCAAAGGTAAATGCCAGTTCTTGAACCGCTGTTGCTCCTGCTTCTCTTATGTGGTAGCCGCTCACGCTTATGAAATTCCATCTAGGCATATTTTTTGTACAGAATTCAAATATGTCGGTTATCAGTTTCATGGATGGTAAAGGGGCGAATATGTAGGTATTCCTTGCTATATATTCCTTTAAGATATCATTCTGAATTGTTCCGTTTAGTTTGTCCAGAGGGATGCCCTGTTTCTCTGCAAGAACGATGTACATGGCCAGTAGTACGCATGCAGGTGCGTTGATGGTCATTGAAGTACTCACCTTATCGAGGGGGATTCCTTCAAACAGTATTTCCATGTCTTTAAGGGAATCTATGGCGACCCCAGTTCTGCCTATTTCTCCATAAGCAAGGGGATGGTCAGAGTCAAGACCTATTTGGGTAGGAAGATCAAAGGCTATACTGAGACCTGTCTGTCCCTGCTCTAGAAGATATTTAAACCTCTCATTTGTTTCTTCTGCAGTACCAAAACCTGAGTACTGCCTCATTGTCCAGACTTTTCCCCTGTACATCGTGGGTTGAATTCCTCTTGTATACGGATACTCTCCAGGAAGACCTATATCATTGATGTAATCTGTATCTTCGATATCTTTCGGTGTATACACTCTCTTTATGGATATTCTTGATTCAGAAAGAAATTCCTTTTTTCTTTCCGGGAATTTTTCCAGTACTTTCTTTAAGGTTGTGTTTTCCCACTTCTCTTCTTCATCCTTTATTTTTTCCAGGTATTCTTTTTCAATCAATTCTGATCCACTCCCTAATGAATTTTTCAGCAATAAAATAAGGATCTTTCTTTTCATTGACCATTTCATCAATAAATTTTTCGAATATTTTATTTTCTTCCATTTTTTTCAATAAATTTTCTGTGCACATATCTCTAATTACTTCTATCAATTCGTTTTCAATTCTTTTTCTTCTTTTGTAATCAATTCTGTTCGATTCATGTAGATACGTCCTGTGGTTCTCTATTGCTTTAATCAGATCTAAAATTCCCTCCCCTTTTTCTGCTGAAGTTTTTATCACCGGAGGTCTCCACTCTTCTTTTGATGCACTTAGATCTAGATCAAGCATTGATTCAATCTCATATACAACCCTATCTGCGAATGGGTGATCAGCCTTGTTTACGACAAATATGTCTGCGATCTCCATCACTCCTGCCTTAATGGTCTGGATGCTATTGCCTAACCCGGGAACAGAGACAACTATGGCTGTATCTGCTACCTTTACAATATCAACTTCTGCCTGACCGATACCCATGGTTTCTACAAGGATTATTTGTTTTCCAAATGCATCTAAAACTCTTATTGCATCGTGTATCGCTGGTGCTAGTCCTCCTTTTTTGCTTCTAGAACCCATACTCCTTATGAAAACATCCTTGTCTGTGCTTAATCCCATCATTCTTATCCTATCACCGAATATTGCACCCCCGGTAAACGGACTGTTGGGATCTATGACCAATATTCCTATTTTTTTGTCCTCTTTTCTGTATTCTCTGGCTATTCTATCGATTAAAGTACTTTTACCGACTCCAGGTGCTCCTGTTATTCCGATCACGTATGCGTTCCCGGTGTATGGATAGAGAAGTCTTATGGCTTCTCTTGCTATTGAAGATCTGTTTTCCAGTAACGTTATCAATCTTGCTACGGCTCTTTCATCTCCTTTTAATAACCTGTCAACCAGTTCCATCCTTTCACCAAAAAATTCAGGACCTCTTTTTGACGGTATTTTTTACAAATTCAATGACGGTTTGGGTTGAGGTGCCTGGACCAAATATCTCTTTTATTCCAGCCTTTTTGAGCGCAGGTATATCCTCCTCAGGTATTATTCCACCTCCGAAAACAACTATGTCATCAACGCCTCTTTTTCTTAAAAGCTCCATTATCTTTGGAAATAAATAGGTATGTGCACCAGAGAGTATGCTAAGACCAATAGCGTCTACGTCTTCTTGAATTGCTGTTTCAACGATTTGTTCAGGAGTTTGTCTCACCCCTGTATAAATTACCTCGAACCCAGCATCTCTTAATGCTCGCGCAATTACCTTCGCACCTCTGTCGTGGCCATCCAGGCCGGGTTTCGCTATCAGGATTCTTATTTTTTCTTCCATTTTCCGCTCCCTCTCAAAACTCATTCATATAAGCATGAAGAAATCTTGTATTTCTAAATTATTACTTACTTATTCTGCAATTTCTTCTCTTCTTACAGTAATTCATGAAATCTGGAATTATAAGTTTTTCTAATTATAAGTTTTTCTGATGAAAAAATTGTTATATACAACAACAGTTATTAACTCCGGAGAATTACTATGCGTGGATGGTTGCAATGAGGATGTTGGAGTATCAGGCCAAAGGAATATTCAAAGAATATGGTCTCCCCATCCCAAGGGGAAAAGTCGCAGAAACACCTGAAGAAGCGAGAGAAATTGCAAAGAGCATAGGAAGTCGGGTCACAATTAAGGCACAGATACCGGTTGGTGGTCGTGGGAAGGCAGGGGGAATAAAATTTTCTGATACACCAGAGGAAGCAGAGAAAGTAACAAAGGAAATGCTGGGCATGAAAATAAAAGATTTTACCGTAAAAAAGGTACTCGTAGAAGAAAGGGTAGATATTGAAAAAGAATATTATGTGGGTTTTGTGATAGATCCATCCAGCGGGCAAATCACTGCCATTATGAGCTCCATTGGTGGAGTTGACATTGAAGAAGTCGCTAAAAAGATGCCTGAAAAGGTTATCAAGCAAACAGTAGACCCGAATCTAGGTCTTCTAGATTTTCAGGCAAGATCGCTCGCATACAATGCCGGCATTGATAAAGAAGCAATTCCAGGTATTTTGGATATTTCAAAAAAACTTTACAAGATATTTTTAGAAAAAGATGCAATGTTAGCAGAAATAAATCCTCTGGTACTCAAAAAAGACAGATCACTTGTAGGACTGGACGCAAAACTGGAAATAGACGATAATGCCCTTATGAGACATCCAGAATTAATTAAATACATGGAAACAGATGAATCTGAGAGAATTTCTAAGGAAAAGGGGTTCCACTATGTTAAATTAGAAGGAAATATCGGAGTAATTGGAAACGGTGCAGGTCTTGTGATGACAACCATAGATCTTATCCACGACAAAGGGGGTAAAGCAGCAAATTTCCTAGATATAGGCGGTGGAGCAAGGGCAGAAAGAGTTAGAAGTGCTTTAGGCTTACTCCTATCAGATGAAAGAATAAATGCAATACTGCTCAACATTTACGGTGGGATAACCAGGTGCGACGAGGTTGCCAGAGGAATTAGAGAAGCCTTAGGAGACATGAAAGTCAACGTGCCTATAGTTGTTAGGTTGGCGGGAACAAATGAAATTGAAGGGAAAGAAATTTTAAGAGACACAGATCTAATTCTTGCTGATACCATGGAAGATGCAGCAGAAAAAGTCGTGGAACTATCTAAAAAGTCTTAAAGGAGATAGTAAAATGAGTATACTGGCAGACAAAAGCACAAAGGTCTTGGTCCAAGGGATAACAGGTAGAGAGGGTAGTTTTCATACCGAAAGGATGATAGCATATGGAACGAATGTTGTTGCTGGAGTTACGCCTGGCAAAGGAGGAGGGGAGATCCATGGAGTGCCTGTTTACAATTCAGTAGAAGAAGCAGTAATTGAGACCGGTGCGAATGCCTCCCTAATTTTTGTTCCCGCAAAATTCGCTACCGATGCAATTTTTGAATCTATATACGCAGGTCTAGATCTCATCGTCTGCGTATCAGAGGGCATTCCAGTCCATGACATGCTGAGAATTTCCAAGTATCTAAAGGAGACCGATACCGTATTAGTAGGGCCCAATTGCCCTGGAATAATTGTCCCAGAGAAAACTCTTCTTGGAATCATGCCTTGGGATGCATTTAAGAAGGGAAGCGTAGGTGTAGTTTCCAGAAGTGGCACTCTCACCTATCAGATCGTGGATGATCTTACGAGAAGAGGGATTGGACAGTCCACCTGCATAGGCATTGGGGGTGACCCTATAGTTGGCACGACATTCATAGATGTTTTGAAACTTTTCGAGGAAGATCCTGAAACAAAGGCAATTGTGTTGATAGGAGAAATTGGCGGAACTAAAGAGGAGGAGGCCGCAGAATACATAAAAGAGTATGTAAACAAGCCGGTTGTAGGATTTATTGCCGGAAGGTATGCTCCTCCAGAAAAGAGGATGGGTCACGCAGGTGCAATAATCTCAAGAGGTACGGGGACTCCTGATGTGAAGATTAAAACACTTGAGAGAGTTGGAGTTAAAGTTGGTACGACTCCCTCTGGAGTAGCAGAAATAGTTGAAGAATTACTATAATTTGGTTAAGGAGGGTTCTTATGTCTGCTAGGTCAGAATCTGACAAAAAAATTGCCGAACTTAAAGAAAGAGAAGAAAAGGCAAAATTAGGAGGAGGAAAGGAAAAAATAGATGCCCAACACAAAAAGGGTAAACTCACTGCTCGGGAAAGACTTGATTTGCTGTTAGATCCAGGCAGTTTCGTGGAGTTAGATATGTTCGTTGAGCACAGGTGCACTCACTTTGGCATGGAAAAAAGAAAGTATCCCGGAGACGGTGTGGTTACAGGATACGGAACCATAGATGGCAGACTTGTATACGTTTTCGCGCAGGATTTTACGGTAATAGGTGGTACGTTAAGCGAGATGTTTTCAAAGAAAATCTGCAAGATAATGGATATGGCTGCCAAGGTTGGTGCACCCTTTATAGGTTTAAATGATTCAGGAGGAGCAAGGATTCAAGAAGGAGTGGACAGTTTGGCTGGTTATGGTGAAATATTCTTTAGGAACACAATATATTCAGGAGTAATTCCTCAAATATCGGCAATAATGGGTCCTTGCGCTGGGGGAGCAGTGTATTCTCCTGCTATCTCCGATTTCACCATCATGGTGGAGAAAACCAGTTACATGTTCATAACGGGACCGGACGTTATAAAAGAGGTAACAGGGGAAGAAGTGACGTTCGAGCAGTTAGGCGGAGCAGATGTACATACTCAGGTTAGCGGAAACGCAGATCTCTCAGCAAAAAATGAAGAAGAATGTATAAAATTGATCAAAGAGCTATTAAGCTATTTACCTTCCAATAACTTAGAAGATCCTCCTGTAGTTAATACAGGAGACGACCCAAACAGAAGAGAAGAAGAACTAAATTATGTAGTACCAGTGGATCCAAAGAAGGCATATGACATGTACGACGTAATACGCATGATAGTGGACAATGGTAAACTGTTTGAACTCAAACCGAATTTTGCTAAGAACATTATAATAGGCTTTGCGAGGCTTGATGGCAAAACCGTGGGTATAATAGCGAATCAGCCTAAAGTGTACGCGGGAAGTCTAGATGTAAACTCATCTGACAAAGCTGCGAGATTCATAAGGTTCTGTGATGCTTTTAACATACCTCTGGTAACATTCGTTGATGTGCCTGGATTTCTACCAGGAACGGCTCAGGAATACGGTGGAATTATTAGACATGGAGCAAAACTTCTCTTTGCTTATTCAGAGGCTACAGTTCCAAAGATAACAATAATTACGAGAAAATCATACGGAGGCACTTATCTGGCTATGTGCAGCAGGGATTTGCGCGCGGATTTAGTTTATGCCTGGCCCACTGCTGAGATTGCTGTGATGGGGCCAGAAGGAGCAGTAAATATCATAGCGAGGAAAGAAATAGCAAAAGCAGAAGATCCTGAAGCGATGAGAGAAAAATTGATTCAAGAGTACAGGGAGAAATTCGCAAATCCATACGAAGCAGCGGCAAGAGGATACATCGATGCGGTAATAGAACCCAAAAACACGAGACCTCTCCTGATAAATGCTTTGAAAACATTAGAAAATAAAAGAGAAGATAGACCATGGAAAAAACATGGAAATATACCACTGTAGGTGAAATTTTTGTTCAACAAGATATTGATTGCAAACAGAGGAGAAATTGCCATAAGGATAATGGGTGCATGTAAAGAACTGGACATAAAGCCTGTTGTAGTTTACTCGGAACCGGATAAAAATTCTTTACACGTTAGATACGCAAAGGAAGCTTACTGTATCGGAGAATCTCCTGTAAAGAGTTATTTAAACGGAGAAAAGATAATCGATACCGCACTGAAATGCGGAGCAGATGCGATTCATCCCGGTTACGGGTTTTTGGCAGAAAATAACGAGTTTGCGAGAGACTGTGAGAAAACAGGGATTGTACTGATAGGACCTTCTAGTAAAGTACTCAAAAAAATGGGAGACAAGGTATGCGCAAGAAGAATAATGGCTAAGGCAGGCGTCCCCCTTGTTCCTGGTACTAAGAAACCAATAAAAGATGAAGAAGATGCCCTTGAAATAGCAGAGAGTCTAGGCTATCCTGTTGTGGTTAAATGCGTCGGTTGCGGTGGAGGAAGAGGTATTCGGATAGCAAAGAATGAAGAGGAATTAAAGGGAGCCATCGCATCTGCGAGGAGCGAAGGAATGTCTTCATTCGGAATATCCGAAGTTTACATTGAGAAATACATCGAAGAACCTAGGCACATAGAATTCCAAATTGTGGCGGACAAATACGGCAAAATAATTCATCTAGGAGAAAGAGACTGCTCCATCCAAAGGAGATATCAAAAGTTAATCGAAGAGTCTCCCTCCCCTGCCATAAACGGCGAACTAAGGGAAACTCTCGGGAAACTGGCTGTAAAAGGTGCAAAAGAAGCCGGATATACTAACTTGGGAACAGTGGAGTTTTTGATGGATAAGGATAAAAATTTCTATTTCCTAGAGGTCAATACACGCATCCAAGTAGAGCATCCCGTTACTGAAATGGTAACCGGAGTTGATCTGATCAAGGAGCAAATAAGGATGGCTGCAGGAGAACGCATCGAGTGCGACCAAGAAGACATAAGGATGCGTGGACACTCTATACAGTGTAGGATATACGCAGAAGATCCCTTTAACGACTTTATTCCCACTCCCGGAACGATAGATACTTACATAGTTCCCAGAGGTTTTGGAGTTAGACTAGATAGTTCTGTTTATGAGGGATATACCATCCTCCCCTACTTCGATCCGATGATATCTAAGGTGATTGTGTGGGGTAGAAATAGAAAGGAAGCAATAAAAAGAATGAGACGGGCACTGGACGAATATATAATCACTGGAGAGGGAATAAAGACGACAATACCCTTTAACAAACTAGTTATGGAAGACCAATATTACAGGGAGGGAAATTACTCAACCTCATTCTACCAACAGAGAATAATGCCAAAACTTAAGAAAAAGATTGAAGATAGTGTAACTATTGTTGCGATTACTGCTGCTATCTCAGCTTATTTGGGAAAAAACCCAGAAGAAATAAAAATATCTTCTATTGAACCTCTTGATGATGTAAATGAGAAGGTTTAAAATTGAAATCGAGGGTAAGACATACATAGTTGAGGTAGAAGAGATCTTCGAGGAGGAGGCACCTCCTACTCCGGTGATATCAGAATGGAAGGTGAGAGGGAGAGAACAACTCATGATTAAACCATTCAAAGTAATGAAACAAAAAGACTCATGGAAGTATCAAGGTAGGCTAAGGTTAATGGCTCCAAAATCCTACAAAGAAAGAGGGATAAAGGGATACATATGAGAAAATTCAAGGTGAAGGTTGACGGAGTCGCTTACATAGTGAAAGTCGAAGAAATAACATCAGAAAGCAAACCCAAGCCTATTGAGCAAAACCAAAGCGAAATAGAGGTGGAGACAACCGCCCAACCCTCCATCCCTCTTGTAGAAACCACACCTAGCATGCTTACAGGGGAGATTACCTCACCAATTCAGGGAACTGTCGTGTCTGTTAACGTAAAAAGTGGAGACACGGTAAATAAAGGGGATGTTGTAGTTGTTATAGAGGCAATGAAGATGGAAAATGATATTTCTTCTCAGATCTCTGGCACGGTAAAGGAAGTATGTGTTAGAGAAGGACAAACTGTAAAGGTAGGAGATGTGTTATTGATCATAACTTAGGCTTAGTTTTTTACCGTTTTTTATTGCTATATTTAAAATTTACAATCATAACCCGATAATAACTCTGAAAAAGGCCAAACCCAAATTTTATATACTCGCTTTTCTGGAAGTTCAATCACTAGCATTACAAAATAATGAAAGGTGATTCTATTGGTGGAAACGTTGAGAATCGATCTAGGGAGAATGAGAATCACTGGTAACCAAGCAATCGCGAGAGGAGCCATAGAAGCGGGAGTTAGAATTACATGCGCATATCCCGGTGCTCCTATTTCAGATCTGCAGAATACATTTGAATCTCTCGCGAAAAAACCAGGATATCCGAGAAACAATCTTTTTACAAAAAAACTTGGCGAAGCTCTGGATAAGGCTGGCTACGATCTCGTTGCCAAATGGGGCGAAATGACAAACGAGCCAAATGCACTATCCTTCGCCTTGGGCAATATAATTTGTAAGGGAGATAAAAAAACTCGTGAATTCATTACTCCCGAGGAATACGATACCATTTACGGAGACACAATCTTTGCAAAGAAAAATTTCCTGAACAAAGATGAGATTCCAGTTGGCTCGAGGGTAATGTGCTCGGTTAAACATCTCGGAGGCAACACCGCTGCAGACGTCGCTAGAACTTTGATGAATATCATACCCTATCCAGGCGGTCTTGGCATAGCGAGCGGAGATGATAGACAGGGCACTGCATCGCAAACAATGCAGGACAACAAGGTATTATTCGCATGGCATTTCAGAATGCCAACATTTGAAGTTCACAACCCGGCTAATGCTCATGTAACAGTTAGAAACGCTTATAAACTTTGTGAGGAACTGGGCGTGCCTTTCGCAATTATTGAGAACTACAACCAATCTTATCGAGAGGTAGTCACTGATGTAAGTCTTGAGATAGATATGACTGCTAATAAGAGGAAGAAAGGATTCACCCCGGATCCATATAATCTCGTTACAATCGGACCTCAAATAAGGCCCAAGGAGAAGAGACACTGGGAGAAGATAATTCCTCTTATAAAGAAAAAGTTCTCAGAGAAATTCAATTTCTTAAATAACGAGGTTATTCATTACTCAGAGAATCCAACGAAAATGGTAATTGTTAATGGCCCCTTCAGAGAAGACTTCAACTACATAAGAAACAATGAAGCCAAAGAAAGAGAATTCAGGGAAAGATATAAAGATCCAGTCGTGGTTGCCAGTGACTTGGTCTGGCCTTTGCCTATCGGTATATACAAGCAGATCTTTGAGGAAAGCTCTATAGATGAGGTCTTTGTTTTCGAGGAAGGATATAGCAGACTGATGTACTTCGAAACTCTTGACTTCATAAATACACACGAATTCAGCGTTAGGGTTAGAAATAAGGGCATTCCATATGAGCCCAGAATGTATGAAAGATTTTCTTATGCAGAGCATATAATGGCTAGCGCGTAAAGAGGTGAGAAAATAGTGGAAATTGCATTACCTAAACCTGAGGAAAGAACGATTAAGAGACCTGTGGCAAACTGCCCTGGATGCGGCGCAACCAAAGTTTCTATGGCCTTAAAAGAAGGTCTCAGAAGATACAATAAAGAAAATAAGACAAAATTCAAACTTATCTACGTAGCTGATAGAGGCTGCGGCAATCTCCAAGGATGGCATGAATACAGAATAGTAGATGCAATCTACTGCATGGGTATGGCTCCAATGGTTGCATTAGGCGCAAGATATTCTTCCGGTGGACCTGAGAATGAGTACATAGTTGTTTGTGCAAGCGGTGATGGTGCATACAACTTCAATATAAATGGAATGAAGATTGCAGCCCAAGACCCACCAAGCATGTACATAATCTACGACAACTACTCAATTCGCATGACAGGTGGGCAAATAGGCTTAAAAAATGATTACGAAGTAGAAGGCAAAGCTTTAGGCTTCGATGTTTACTTCATCAACCCCTATCGATATGAGGAGAACGCAGAGATCTTCAAAAAACTCATAGGGGAATACCTGAAAAACAAGGCAATCATGGTAGTTGCTGATGGCACCTGCTCAAGAGACTTGAGACGGGAACTCTCAGCAGTGGGAATTAAACTGGGCACATTTATCAAAAGAGAGGATTGCAAAGACCTAATTTATCAAAAAGAAAGAGAAAAAATTGCTAGAGAGAATCCAGAAAAACTAAAGGAAATTCCTCCATTCAAATGCAGACTCTGCGGTATGCGCCTGCGCTGTCAAGCATTACTTGAGAATGATCCAAGCCGATGCTTCAACTGCGGGGCATGTGCACATTACGATTGCGAATCTCTAACATGCGATGAGCCAAACCTAGCAATGGTAACCGAACACCCCAAGAAGTATATCGAGTTTTTGAAAAACTATGCAGAGAGATGATTTAGATGGGGCGAGATCTTGTAATCACTCTTCCATCGATTGGAGGTTCTGGATATCTAACTCTTGCTGAGACAATCGCAGATGCAGCGATTAAGGCAGGATATTATGCAGTAGTATATCAATGCAGAGGGCTGGCTCAGGCGGAGGGGCCCATGTGTCTGGATGTCTGGATAAGTGAGAAGGAGATTCACGGTTCGGTACCACAAGAGATCAACTACATGGATGCCTATGAAATGACTGAAATCTGGCGTATGTTCACCGAGGCGGGAAATCGAGCGGAAAAGGTATATTCAAAAGATCTAACAGTAATAAGCGATTACAGAGTTATCGAACCAATTGCAGTGATGACAAGTATAAAAGGCCCCAGGTATTATTCAAGAGAAGAACTGCTAGAGTTACTCAAAAACTATAAAATCGGTGGTAATCCTCCTAAAATAATTTTATATGACTTTTCAAAGTACAAGGAATATCCATCCGTACTGAAAGGTCCATATTCATTCGGCGTTATGATTGCTGACCTAGAAAAAAGAAAAGATGAAGATCTTTTGAAAATACCTTTAGAAGAAGCTAAGAAAGTTGTATATGAGTCGGCACCACCAAAGAAGGGTGTACCAGAGAAAAACGTTGAGATATTTGAAAAAGGATACCGCGATAGAATGAAGTTTAAAGGCGAGGAGACATCCAAGGTAATATTCATTTAGTCTTGGGAAAGGGAAGAGTAGATCCACCATACGGCATGACAAGTACCTTTGCATCTTCTTGCTTTCTCAATGCCTCTTCCAGTGCTTCCTGAAGATCTCCTTTTGGAATAAAGAATGCTTCCTTTGCGAGGTCTTCAGGCATATTGGATACCAGATAGCACTCCGCTTTCCGCATCACTAAGGCAATAGCCGCTGCTTTGTGTCCGCCCAATACAAAATTCTCTTCTAATCTTTTTATTAGATCTTCTGGATCCTTTGCCTCCCTTATCCATTCCTCAAACGTGCTCTCTCCAAAACCTTCCGAACACTCTGCAACAAGAATGATGGAGCCACCGTCTTTCACTGCATTTTTGGCATTGTCCAAGGCTTTCTGCGCCTGATAGAGATTAATATCTTTGGGAGATCCACCAGCACATGTTATTACTATATCTGCTGGATCAACTGGAACTTTATACATCATGTCCACGTACTTTGCACCGGCTTTGTACACATCAGTGGGATTTCCAGCAAAGGCTTTGACAATCTCTTTTTTTTCGTTTAATACAACATTTAGGGCGAAATCGACTCCCAGTATTTCTCCAGCCTCGTCGATGTCCAATCTTACCGGGCTATCAAGCCTTCCAGCCTCAGCCTTTGGCAGAACCATCATCCGATGATTCTCCTGTATTGCTCTCTTAGAACTTACGCCCGGCATTACAGCCTTTGATCCTCCGCTGTATCCTGCAAAATAATGAAATTCTACGTTTCCGGTACAAATAACTACGTCTGCTTCTGCTACAGGTTTAAAAATGTCTACATTTGTTCCATATGAAGTTTTACCGATGTTTATACAGTTTTCAGGGTCGTGATCGATGCAACGTATTTTTCTATAAATTTCCTCGCCCACCAAATTTTTTCTCTCTTTCTCCGTGTGCGCCCTGTGGATTCCTAATGCGAAAACAATGGTTACATCTTTATTTTTTATACCACAGGAATATAATTCATTCAAGAGCGGTGGGAGAATCTTTGATGAAGGAGTTGGTCTTGTTATGTCGCTCACAATGATTACAACTTTTTCTTTATTTTTTACAATTTCTGAGATCTTTTTTGAGTTTATTGGATTTTTGATGGCTTCATTAATCTCTTTTATTTCATCTACTGCTCTAGGAAGTTCTTTAGGTTCAATAATTCCCATTAGATTTTTTTCCGGTATGTCTACCTCAATTGAGCCCTTACCATATCTCAAACGCACTCTTGTCATTTTCATCCCTAAATTACAACGTTCATATCATACTATCTCATGGATTTTGCAATGACTTCAGTAACATCATAAGCATTTAAACCATTTTCTTTGAGAGTATCGAACATCAACTTGCAAAATGGACAGGATGAGATTATAGACTCTGCATTGGTTTCTTTAGCCTCTTCTAACCTCTTTTTACCTATCTGATATGCAAGTTCATCAAATGCGGCGCGTACACCGCCACCTGATCCACAACAGAGGGCATTTTCTCTATTATTTGTCATTTCAACTAGTTCTAGGTTTTTAACTTTTTTTAATAGACTTCTCGGCTCTTCGTAGACATTCATATGCCTTCCTAAGTGGCAAGGATCATGGTATGTGGCTGTCATATTTTTCTCGAGAGAAAGGTCAATTCCATCCAACTTTTCATTTAAAAAAACAGATATATGCTGAATATCTAATTCTAGATCGTATTTTTTACTGTAGTCATTTTTCATGGTTCTATAACACCCAGGACATGCAGTTATTACTTTATCTCCTTTTTTATTAAGTTTTTCCACGAGTAATCCTGCTCTTTCTTCAAAACCTCCCGCAAAACCCGTTCTAAATAGTGGACTTCCACAACAGTAATTTTCATCAAACACCACATAATCCAACCCTATTTTATTAAATATATCTATAGAAGATAACATTATCTCGTTTACTCTGTATTTAGCCGTACAACCTGGGAAAAAAACGTACTCAGCGCTTTCTTTTTCCACAAGTTTTGAATCTAACCTTATCTTTTCTTTTTCTCCATAGGGATTTCCGTAGTTGAAGATATTGTTTGCCATTTTTTCGTGAGGTAATTTTGTAATCCCTGCTTCAACCAGTTTTCTCCTAGCATGCTCAATGATATCCACTATCTCTAACCCTACATTACAAACCGGTTCGCATTTAGCGCAGGTCGTACACAAATACAAATTATCAAGGTCTTTTTCTAATTTACCTTCTAAAGCAAGTCCGGACATTAAAATCTTACCTTTTGGACCGCTAGACAACCAACCGATCTCTCTTAAAACTATGCATTGTGTATTACATTCCCCGCAAAGGGCGCATTTTATAATTCTGTCTCTGTAATCTATCATAAGACTGTCTCCCTGTATCTTAAATGATCTAATTGAGTTTCTTTATAATCAAAGAGCAAACCAGGATTCATTATGTTGTTGGGATCCAGTGCCCTCTTTATTTTTCTCATAATCTCTAAGCTCTCGCCGTGTTCCAATTTTAAGAACTGAGCTCTTGTAATTCCAACACCGTGTTCTCCTGCTATCGTTCCGCCGTATTTTTTGGCTATCTTGTATATTTCTCTAGCAGCCCTATCGGCCCTCTTCCAAGTTTCTTCATCTCTAACATCTATTAACATCCTTGGATGGAGGTTTCCGTCACCTATGTGTCCAAATACTGCTATAACCAAACCTTCTTCAGATGCTATTTTTTCTATTTCTTCTATGGCATCAGGGATGCTTGAAATAGGCACACCAATATCTTCTGCTAGAAATACCGGATTTAAGCGCGGATCATAGTTGAATAGAGAGGGACTTAGAGCCTTCCTGCCAGCCATCATTCTTTTTATTTCTGCTTTATCTTCAGAGTGCTGGATAAATAACGCATTGTTTTCTTTACAGACCTTAATTATCTTTTCAGTATCATTTTTGACGCATACATCATCTCCATCTGTCTCAATGAATAAAATTGCCTTCCCTTCCGGAAACTCTATCTTTTTAACCCTTTTAACCGCTTCAATGCACACCTCGCTCAGGATTTCCATTCCCGCTGGCACTATTCCGGTCTTCAAAATTTCCGATGCTGCCTTTCCTGCCTCTCTTACATTATTAAAGGAAACAATCAGTGCTGATGAATGCTTAGGAAGAGGTTTTATTCTTAGTGTAATCTCTGTTATAACGCCAAGAGTTCCTTCGGATCCTACAAAAAGATCTTTTAGAGAATATCCGGCTGAACTCTTTGAGGAAAGAGATCCCGTAGTGATTATATTTCCGTCAGGCATTACCACTTCTAACTTTAAGACGTAATTTCTTGTCGTGCCATACTTTACTGCTCGCATCCCGCTAGCGTTATTCGCGACCATGCCTCCTACCGAGCAGGCGCTTCCGCTGCCCGGAGCAGGAGGAAAGAAAAAACCATAGCTTGCTAGCTCTAAATTCAAATCGTCGTAAATTATTCCTGGCTCAACCACAACGTATTGATTATCTATGTTTATCTCTTTAATTCGATTCATGGCCATGAGATCCAAAACTATTCCACCGTATAATGCACATGCACCTCCAGTTAACCCAGTCCCTGCTCCTCTAGGAACTACTGGAATCTTGTATTTGTTAGCGATCTTAACAACCTCTGAGACCTCATATGCGCTCGAGGTCCTTACCACAATGTCCGGATTACCCTTATAAATTGAGGCATCAAATGAATAACAGTACAACTCCACAGGATCTTTTCTGACTTTTTTATCCCCTAAAACCTTTTTAATTTCCTCATAAGCCCTCTCTACCAGTTCTTTTTCCACAAATCATACCTCCAAAAGAACTCAAATCAACGTAAAAATATCTTTACTAAAATATTTTTCGATGAGTATTAAAAAGAAATAGTAAATTTTATCGTAAATAAAAATACAACATCTTTCATATCAGAGGTTGATACTATTCCTCGTTCATTCCGTATCTTCTGGGCATGATCACGAGAGATGGGGGGCAATTTACCGCCAAATATTTTGCCTTTTTGTTACTTTTATTATAAACCGCATGTGGTTTTGTCGAAGGAAAGTAGATTCCATCCCCTTCTTTCAATGTAAATATTTCATCCTCTATTTTTATTTCGATTTCACCATCTAATACCAGTATGAACTCATCCCCATGATGGACATACGGATCCTTTCCAGTAGAGGCTTCAGGTTCAAATGTAGCAATAGCAGGCTCCATTGTGCAGTCCACTTCCGGTTTCAACAGATCTACCACAATTCCAGGAAACTCCCCGTATCTTCTGTATTCTCCTCTTCTAAATAGGAAAACATCTTTACCAGCCAAAATTTGTCACTCCTGACATTAATTTCTTGTCGATAAGTTATACTTATTTTTCCCGTTGAATGTGAAATGTTGAGAAACAAATTAATAGTATCTCACAAGGTAGCTGATATAGAATGACAGAAATAAAGGCAATTCTCTTTGATCTATACGGCACGCTTCTAACTTGGAATGAGAAAGATTCATTTAGAGTTGGCAATTCAATTTGTAAACTAGCCAGAGAACTTGGATACGATGTAAGATATTCAGAATATGAAGACGCCCGCAATACAGTCTATTTGGAGTATAGTCTGGGCAAACTCCATGATGATAAAAGCGCGGTAAAAAAAATATTTTCCCTGTTAGGGCATGAAGTTCTAGAAAATCATGTTGAACTCCTATTGCAAATTTATAAAAAATATTACGAACTCGTTTTCCCGGTTATCAACGTTGAAAACACACTCGAAGATCTCAGAAAAAAATATAAACTCGCGATCATAACCAATGCCCCCTTAAAATGGGTGTTGTCTGATCTAAATTATACCGGACTGTCACATTATTTTGAATTAATAATAACCTCAGATATGGTAAAGGTGCGCAAACCCCATAGAAAGATATTTGAACAGGCGGTCTCCTCACTTGGGGTTTCTCCAAAAGAATGCATATTCGTCGGAAACGATCGTAAGAGAGATTGCAAAGGCGCTAAAAAAGCGGGTCTTAACGTATTGTGTTACGGAATTGACTTCAAAGATTTCGCCCATTTACCCCATAAAATAAAGGAACTTAAAATAAAAAAGAACTTAAAATAAGGAAACTTACGATGGGATAAAAGGTTGCGGAAAAAATCAAGGTAATTTCATGATAAACTACGATATTAGAAATAAGGGTGTTCCTTTAGTTACGGTTTGATTCACAGAAACATGTATCTTACTGACTGTTCCTGACCTTATCGCTACTATATCGTTCTCCATCTTCATTGCTTCCAATACCGCTAGCACATCGCCTTCATTTACGAAATCCCCAACATTAACATTTATCCTTATTATTGTTCCCTGCATGTGGCTTGTTATTTCTCCATCAGGCAGAGATACTTCTTTAGCCTTTGGAACCGTGATTTCTGGACTAACTGTCTTCTCCTTCGCCAATAAAACTTCTTCTCTTACAGATGGTTCGGCCTCAAACTCCTGTAACCTTATTTTGTAAGGCTTATCGTCAATAATAACCTTGAATTCTCTCACCGGACCGGCTTCAGGACTTATAATCTCGGGTGTTCGTACCTCTTCAACAGGTTCCAGAGGCTCTTCTATTAATTCTCCTCTTAGAAATTTCTCAGCCGCTTGAGAATGCAAAGCGTAGGTTATTAAATCCTCTTCTTTATGTAGAATTCCCTTTTCTTTTGCCTCTCTGTAAGTTTATCCAACTCCGGCTCTAAAAGATCTGCAGGCCTAGAGGTTATAGGTTTTTCATCTCCTATGATTATTTTTTTAATCTTTTCATCGACCGGAGCGGGAGTCTTACCATATAGCCCTCTTACGTAATCTTTAACCTCTTTTGGCACCATCTTGTATCTTTCATCCAAAACGACATTTAAAACGGCTTGAATCCCTACAATTTGACTTGCAGGAGTAACTAAAGGAGGATACCCCAGTTCTTTCCTTGTTCTAGGCAATTCTTTTAATACATCTTCAAATTTTTCCATAGTATTCTGCTCTTTCAGCTGAGAAATCAAATTGGAAAACATGCCTCCCGGTATCTGATGAACCAGAACTCTGGTATCAACTCTCTCTGATAGAGGGACTATGAGATGCGCGTATTTTTCCCTTATCTTTTTGATGTCACTCGCTATTTCAACAAGCGACTCTAGGTCTATACCAGTATCATAGGGGGTACCTTGTAGGGCAGCGACTATAGATTCTCTTGGAGGTTGGGAAGTGCCCCATCCAAATGGTGAAATAGCCGTATCTAATATGTCCACTCCTGCCTCACAAGCAGCATAATAACTAATTGGGGCTAGACCCGCTGTACAATGGCAATGTAAATCGATAGGTAAGTTGATTTCTTTTTTTAACTTCTTTATCATGTCGTAAGCAATTTTTGGACGAATAAGTCCTGCCATGTCTTTTATACATAAAGAATCAACTTCCAGAGAGGCTAATTCCTTGAAAAATTCAATAGTTCTCTCCATAGTATGAACCGGGCTGATGGTGTAGCAGTAACAACCCTGTACATGTGCGGCCTCCCTCTTTGCAATCTTATGGAGAATTCCATGTTTCTTATATCATTCAGGGCGTCAAATATACGGAATATGTCTATTCCATTTTTCGCTGCATTAACTATAAACTTCTCAACCACATCATCAGAATAATGTCTGTAGCCGACTAGGTTTTGACCTCTAAGCAACATCTGCATGGGCGTATTCTTAAGAACTTTTTTGAGAGACTTAATTCTATCCCACGGGTCCTCGTTGAGAAACCTTATACATGAATCAAATGTGGCGCCGCCCCATACCCCGAGGGAGAAAAATCCAACCTGATCCAGTTTCTCTGCTACGGTAGCATGTGCCTTGTTCTCATTCTTGTTGCCGCAAGAGACTGGTGAGCATCCCTGAATATTGTGTCTGTTAGTTTTACCATGCGATTGCCTCGATGAGAGAGATAGTGGGAAAAGGTAGGTGAACCATGATGTTATATAATTATTTCGATAGCATGGAGTGTTAGATGCTCTCGCGCATTTCTAGCCAAGCCTTTATAAATAGTCAAAAATTTAAAAATAAGTTGAGAAGAAAGAATTAGGTAGGAAGGCTTCATGGACGTATGCAGAGAGGGAGTAAGTAGCATATTAGAAAAATTGAGGAAAAGAAATTTATCGTTTGAAGATAAAAGTGTACTAGTAACGGGTGGAGCAGGATTTTTGGGGTCTTGGATTTGCGATGTCCTCGTTTCACAAAATGCTAATGTTACATGCATAGATAATTTTTCAAGCGGAAGATTGGACAACGTAAACCACCTAATAGGAGAAAACTTTAAAATCATAAAACATGATATCTCCCAGCCTATCTTTTTTAATGAAAAATTTGACCTAGTAATGCATCTTGCCAGTCGTGCCTCTCCACTAGAGTTTTCAAGGTATCCTATACAAATACTTAAGGCAAATACTCTTGGTACCTGGATTACTTTGGGAATAGCTAAAAAATACAATTCTAGATTTATTTACGCAAGTACCAGTGAGGTTTATGGAGATCCGGATCCGAGATTTATCCCTACTCCTGAATCCTATTATGGGAATGTTAATTCTTTAGGCTCTAGAGGATGTTATGATGAAGCAAAGAGATGTGGAGAATCATTTGTGATAGCATATCATAGGGAACATGGATTAGACGTAAGAATCGCAAGAATATTCAATACCTATGGACCTAAAATGCGAGCAGGCGATGTCTATGGTAGAGTTGTACCAAGGTTTATAGAACAAGCTCTCTCTGAAAAACCAATAACCGTATTTGGAGACGGTAACCAAACTAGATCTTTTCTCTATGTAACAGATCAAATACTCGGCTTTCTATATCTCTCTTTGCTCGACGGACTGGAAGGAGAGGTAATAAATATAGGGAACAACAAAGAAACGAGAATAATCGAACTGGCAGAAATGATAAAAAAACTAACGGAATCCAAATCAGAGATAACCTTCTATCCTAAACAAGAAGATGATCCTAAAAGAAGATGCCCGGATATATCTAAAGCAAGAAGATTACTGGATTGGAAACCCCAAGTCTCGCTGGAGGAGGGGTTGAAAAAAACCATTGAGTGGTTTAAGCATGAAAGCGGTTATCTTGGCAGCGGGTCTAGGCACTAGGATGAGACCATTTACGTTTACAAGACCCAAACACATGCTTCCAGTTGCAGGGAAACCTATACTCGAACATGTGATAACAAAGCTCCATGGTTCGGGCTTCAAGGATATAATCATGGTTATAGGACATCAAGGTGAATACATCAAAGATTACTTCGGAGATGGAACGCGCTTCGATCTCAATATAGAGTATGTAACTCAAGAAAGACGTTTGGGGTTGGCTCACGCCTTAACCTGCGCTGAAAATTATCTTGATGACGATTTTTTGGTATATCTTGGTGATGTACTAAGTGATATCAGACTAAATCCCCTATTAAAATTTCATAGAGAAAATGAGGCTCAAGCAACTTTATGCCTGGCTAAAGTGGAAGATCCAAGTAAATTCGGAGTCGCGAAAATGTCAGAGAATCGAATAACTCATTTAGTTGAGAAGCCAAGAATTCCTCCAAGCAACCTTGCGGTAGCAGGCATCTACGTTTTTGATCCAGTGATATTCGAAGTTATAGAGACGCTAGAGCCTTCTTGGCGAGGAGAATATGAAATTACGGACGCAGTTCAGGGACTTGTTAACAGGGGAGAATTAGTACTTGGATACATTATTGAAAGGTGGTGGAAGGATACAGGTCATCCATTTGATCTGCTTGAAGCCAACATGAAGTTTTTAAGTAATATATCCCCTGATAACAAAGGAGATCTTGATAGAGACGTAATCATAGAGGGAAATGTAGTCATAGAGGAGAGGGCAATAGTAAGATCTGGTACTCGCATAATAGGACCCTCTTACATATCAAGAAACACGGACATAGGTCCAAACTGCACAATAGGTCCTTATACTTACATCTGTCCCGGTACGAAGATTTCTAGTTCCTCCGTTATTGCAAATTCTATTGTTTTAGACAACGTGATAATTTCGGATGATGTCTTTCTTGAGAGAAGTATAGTCGGAGAAGGTTCTGAGTTAGCATCCAAGGTTGTTGCAAAGGGATCTAACGACGAATTTGGAGTTGTGATAGGTGATTTCAGCGTTATAGGTCCGATGTTTCATTTTAGAGCAGGAAATGTAATCGGCCCGTACAGTAAGCTAGACATGGTGAGACGATGATTTCAATTATAGGAACTGGTTACGTTGGATTAACTACTGCTGTATGCTTTGCTTCTATGAACTTCGATGTAATCTGCGTAGACATAGATGAGGAGAAAATAGAAAAAATAAAGAAGAGAGAAATTCCTTTTTACGAACCTGAGTTAAGTGATTTGCTGGAAAAATCATCGCAAAAATTGGAATTCACTACAGATACCAACTATGCTATTGAAAACAGCGAAATATCTTTCATTTGTGTAGGTACTCCAAGCAAAGCAGATGGCAGCATCGATTTAAGATATGTAGAATCTTCTTCTTTTGAGATAGGTAAGGCTTTAAAGAAAAATCATATCGTTGTGGTAAAAAGCACAGTTATTCCCGGAACAACCGATCGTATAGTAAAACCAGTCCTTGAGAGAGCCTCGGGCAAGAAATTTGGAGAAGATTTTGGAATAGTTGTTAATCCTGAGTTCTTGAGAGAAGGTAACGCAGTATATGATTTCTTCAATCCTGATCGCATTGTGATCGGATCTCTGGATGATACCTCTCGAATAGAAATCTCAAAGTTATACGAGAGTTTTGACTGTCCCAAATTATACACAGACTTTAGAACTGCTGAAATGATCAAATACGCATCTAATGCTTTTTTAGCAACGAAAATCTCGTTTATTAACGAAATTGCCAATATGTGCGAGATATTCAAGATTGACGTTGATAAGGTAGCAGAGGGCATAGGTTTAGATCACAGAATCTCACCCCATTTCCTCAAGGCAGGACCTGGTTTTGGCGGATCCTGTTTTCCCAAAGATGTTCACGCAATTATAAGTGAGTCGAAAAAAGCAGGTTATGAACCAATCTTATTAGAATCTGTGCTGGAAGTAAATAGAAGACAGCCTCTTTATGTTGTAGAGAAAGTAAAAAATATCCTATCTGGACTTAATGAAAGGAAAATAACGGTACTAGGTCTTTCTTTCAAGCCGAATACAGATGACATGAGAAATTCTCCAGCAATTCCTATAATAAACGAACTCAAAAAGAATGGCGCAAGGGTAATTGTTTATGATCCTAGAGCAATAGAAAACGCAAAGAAAATATTTGGAGATTCCATAGAGTACGCAGAAGACCTTAAATCTTCTCTAAGGGGAAGCGATTGCTGTGTGATAGTCACGGATTGGGAGGAGTTTAAAGAAGTAAAAAAACACATAAAAAGTATGAACAATCCTATTTTAATAGACACGCGACGCATTTTGGAAAAAACAGATGATATCCTATATATGGGTCTGGGAAGGGGAAATAACAGCATTTAAAATTTTTTTGCAAATTTTTGTAACAAGTAATGTTTAAGTAAGACCCTCAAAATAGTAAAGATATGAAGGAAATGCCGCCTGTAATTGCCACCGTAGGAGGGCGAGGGACGAGACTGTTTCCTTTAACGCTTCACCAGCCCAAACCTCTTGTAGAAATGTGCAACAAATCTATTTTAGCGATATTATTTGAGGGTCTCGCAAATCAGGGGTGCAGGGAGTTTTACATTGCTAGCAAAGGCGATGTCAATACAACCAGATTGAAAGAATATTTCAAAGAAGGAAAAGGTTTTTCTGGTAGATTGGGATTAGACGAAGAAGTAGAATTTCGATATCAACCAAGATACGATGATCAAGGAAGTGGAGATGCGATTAGATTTTGCATGGAGTACTTCAATATCGACGAAGATGTTTTGGTTGTTAGCGGTGACAATGTGGTGGATATTGAAATTAGAGAAATGCTCGAGTTTCACAAGAAAAAGAATGCGTTACTCACAATAGGACTTAAAATACTGGAACCTCAAGAATCCATCTCTCAATTTGGAGTTGCAGAGATTACTGATGACAATAGAATTATAAGGTTTGTCGAAAAACCTAAAAAAGGCAAGGAACCATCAAGACTTGTTAATACGGCTATATATCTCTTTTCGCCTGAGATAAAAGATGTCTTCGACGAGATGGGAGACAGAGTGAGGGACGTGGGAAAGGACGTGATACCTTATCTCACGGATAAGGGATATCCAATCTATGGTTTCCCATTTCACGGCTACTGGGCAGATGTTGGGACTCCTGGAAGATATCTTCAAACCAGTTTTGACGTATTGCAGAAAAAACTCGGACATATTAAGCTCATCAACGAGTGTGAAATTTGCGGGATAAATAGATGGGTTCTATCCTCAACTGAAGAGAGAAATAAATCAAAACTACTCCGCGGAAGCATTAACTTGGGAGAATACACCCTAATAGGAAGAGACTGTGAGATCGGAGAAAATGTATGGATAGAAAACTCCTCAATAGGGGACAACTGTATAATTGAAGATAACGTCACGATAAAAAATAGCGTTGTAATGGATTTCGTGAATATAGGAAAGCATTCTACCCTAAACAAGTGTGTTGTAGGAAGATACACTGATATTGGTGCAGGAAGCTTGTTGGATAGCGATTTTCCCCTGGAGTTCTACGGTAAGGATATCGACAAAACTGTAGTTATTGGAGAAAACGTCGAAATCTATGAAAATTCTGTAATAGGTCCTGGAAAAAGAGTAGCACCACTAAAGGAGACTCATGAGATATTGAAAACCGGAAAATATATAGAGCTTGGAATGGATGAAAAAAATCTTTATTTTATGGAAGCCTGACACAGATACGTTGCAATCAAAATGACAAGGTGATCGCGTGATCGAGGGGATTAAAATTGTTTTGAATAAGAAAAAAGGAAAAGAGCTCTTATCAGAAATCTATAATAAAAAATCAGCATTCTTATGCGTTTTAGGGAATACAGAAACAGCAAAAATCCCTGGAATATCCGCAGCAGGAGCATTTCCAGAGATTACGGATCTGACTCCTGCAGGAGATCTAGAATTCCTCCTTTTAGAAAGATGTGTCTGCTTAGATGGGGTTCCAGTAACTCCTGAAGGTATCCCCACCCCAGCTATAATTACACTAGCATGCAAAAATCTTGCGAAATTTCCAGTTTTCGGTGTCAGTGCTGGTCTCAGGGTTAATCCAGCAGTGCCTTTTATTGTGGCAGGTTCAATTCCCGGGAACGACATAAGAACCGGTAATGCAGTAGAAGACCCACTAAAAATCTATGAAAATGGAAAAATGATAGGAGAGCAAATCGCCAGAGCAGTAGACTTTTTATGCATAGGAGAAAGTATTCCCGGGGGAACCACCACTGCTCTAGGTGTTCTTCTTGCCATGGGGATAGATGCAAGAGAAAAGGTGAGCAGCAGCATGCCGAATAATCCTAGCGAATTAAAGATAAAAGTCGTTGAAGAAGGATTAAGAAATGCTGGAATAAAAGAGGGAGACTGCAAAGAAGATCCATTTTCGGCAATAAAAGCGGTTGGAGATCCAATGCAAGCCGCCTTCAGCGGGATCGTAGATGGAGCACATAAATACGTTCCGGTAATACTCGCGGGAGGGACCCAGATGGGTGCAATACTCTCTATCCTCTCCAAAACCAATCCCAATTCTCTTGAAAATGTTATACTAGGGACAACAAGGTGGATACTGGAAGACAAAACATCAGATATTGAATTTCTGGTCAAAAAAATCGCAAATCAGGTACCTCTCATTGGAGTAGATTTAGACTTTTCTGAAACTAGGTACGATGGACTAAAGGCCTATGAGAGGGGAGTTGTAAAGGAAGGTGTGGGAGCAGGCGGAGCAGCGCTTACAACTTTGGTTATGAACCCTGAGTTAGGGATTCAAGATATAGTAAATGAGGTTGAAAAAATTTACTCCAAAATAATTTGACTACAAAGGAGGATTCCACGATCCGCTCCCAATGTAATTTTCTTTAACGCATATTTTATTTATATACTCTGAATTTGGGTTTCCTACATAGACCCATGCTATTTTCTTTTTATTGTCCTTTAGAGTTACTTCGATTTTTTTGCGGATAAAAAGGCATTCTGGATTATTTTTTTCATAGCCTTCGTATCTATCCAGAGTGTCTATCTTTTCCATTAAATTTTCTATGGTGAGAAGCTTTCCATGCACATATTCATCTTTAGATTCCATAAGTATTGGGAAGTTACCACAGTTATACAATCTACCGTTAACCCTTCCTTCTTCTATTTTTATTGAAACATCACCTATCAATCTTTTCAATAACTCAATGTTCATGAGAGTCCCATACACGAATAGAGAGTCTGGGTTCATATTCTCCTATTTAAGATAACCGAAATAAAAAAGTTATTTTATTGAGAGATTCGCAAAACTGAAATAAATATTTATATCCTTCCAAACCCAAGGGATATTATGTTAAAATCGACTAACCAAGATATAGACGATTCTGTTTCTCGGTTGATAAAGGATTTTGCAGCATGTTATGATGTGATAGAAAACATGCCTAGATTATCCTGCAATAAAGAACAATATCATTTTTCAAAGTCATTAATTGAAAAAATTGGAAAAAATCTAAAAGATTATTTAAAAAGACATATTGACGAAGAAAAAGCAAAAAGGATCCTTGTTGAAGCCATTGAAGAAGTAAAAAAGAGAAGAGAAGATTTTGGAAGATATGAAGTTGTTCCTTATTTCCGGAGAGAAGAGATGAATTTTCTTGTAAAACTCCATGAATGGGCACTGAATTTTTCCATGGTTACCGTGCTAGGTAAAAAAGGTTTATTGGAAGTTTCAAAAGAAGATGTAGAGGATACTAATTTTATTAAGGAAATTAAAATTCCTGAGGATATTTCGGAGGAAATTATCAGCGAAATATTGAGCAAAGGTGTGGAGATACTGTCGCATAAATTGAAAGAAGAGAGGAAAAATCTCATAGAAAAGAAGACTATTTCTGAATTTAAACATAAAATTAGAATGTATGACCTAGATCAAGACTTATGGGCTTTTTTTACAGCCATAGAAACTGTAAGACTGCTAGATGTCAATTCATCCATCGTAAAGGGCTTGATAGATTCAAGCGAGCTGATGAAGAAATTAGAAAAACTGAAGAGAGACTTCCTCTGATGGACATCATTTAAAATTCAGTCTTAAAGTTTTTTAAAGAAGAATTCTCTTTATATACCATACAGAGCGGTGGTTCGTTTGCTAGTGATAGGAATCGATGTTGCATACGGTTCTATCAGAGGAAAAAGAAAGCCATGGTTCTCTGTCGTTGGAGTGAAAGACGGAAAAATAGTCTTTTCCTTTGAAAGAGCCAATCTTCACAAACTTTTAAGGCTGATCAAAAAGGAAAAGCCAGATATACTTGCTACTGATAATATATATGAACTGGTACCCAACAGAAAGCGCCTGAAACGCTTTTTAGGTAGATTATCCCCCGAAACCAAAGTTCTCCAAGTAACCGGCCCTTTTGGAGGGCAGGTTTCACTCTACAAGATAGCCAAAAAACACGGAATCCCTGTTGGAGAAAGGGCTTCTTCATTAGAGGAAGCCCGTGTATGCGCACTACTCGCGCATAAAGGCATAGGAACAGAAGTAACCCTCGTCAAAGATACGACCAAAATCATAGTAAGTAGGGCAAGAAGTATTGGACCAGGGGGATTCAGCCAGTCTAGGTACAGAAGAAAGATTCACAACCTTATACAGCAGGTTACAAGAGATATAAAGCGAAACTTAGATGAAAAAGGTATAGATTACGACCTGAATATAAAAACTAAAGATCAAGGATATTCTAGAAGTGAATTTACTGCTTACGCAACCTATCCTAAGGTCAGAAAAATTGTTAGAGAAGTAAAAGGTCCTGACGTCAAAGTTACGGTAAAACCGGCGAAGATTACAGTTGAAAAGAGAAAAAAATACTCTCCCCTAATTGTTGGAATAGACCCCGGGACGACAACAGGGCTATCCATACTCGATCTAAACGGTCATCTGGTCTCAATGAAAAGTATGAAAAATATGTCAAGAAGTGACATAATAAATTTCATCGAGAAATTCGGGACTCCCGCTATAGTTGCAACAGATATTCACCCCCCTCCCAAGCAAATTGAAAAAATATCGGCAATATTTAACGCCAAATTGATTTCCCACGACCAATTGAGCGTGCAGGACAAAAGAGAGATTGTGAACGCCTACGTAATGGAAGAGAAAATACACCCCCCGAGCGATTCTCATCAGAGAGACTCTTTGGCAGCTGCCGTAAAGGCATTTAATTCCTATAAAAATAAATTTTTACAGATCGATGGTAAACTAGAAGAAATTGGTTTCAAAGGCGACGTAAATAAAATTAAAGAACTAACGATAAAAGGGTACACACTCAAAGATGCAGTTGATATGTTGAAAGAGAAAAAAGAGAAAACAAGGAAATTATCAGAAAAACATCCAGAAAAAGACGATCTGGAATATTTAAAAAATAAAATTAAAAAATTAGAAAAGAAGATAGAAAAATTAGAGGAAGAAAACAAATTCTTGATGGAAGAAAGGGAAAAACTAATTCATGAGAAAAATGAATTGCAAGCAAAACTAGAGAGAATTATAAAAGAAGAAGACATGGAGATACGAAAGGATTCTCTTCTCAGATCTAAAGAAAAAATGATTGAAGATTTAAAAGCGGAGATAATAAAAGAAAAAGAGAGATCGTCAAGATATGCAAAAGAACTCCAAACTCTAAAGAGAATCCATTCTTTAGAACCTTCAAAAAAATTAAAACCGGTTAAAATACTGAAAACGTTCACCAAAGGAAGTATACAAAAACTAAAAGACCAGGTGGGACTTTCTAACGATGTAGTGTACATTATGGATGCGAGCGGAGGCGGAGCCACAACAGCAAGGACGCTGGCCAAAGGGGTAAAATGCATCATAGCAAAGAAAGGGATGTCTCATGTGGCTGAAGAGGTTTTTAAAGAGGAGAATATCCCCATAATAGACCCTGATAAGGTAAGACTGAGACATGTGGATGATTTCGCGGTTATAGATTCAGAACTCTTCAGAAGAGAAATTGAAAACTGGCTCCGAGAAGACAAAAAACGAAAAGATACGGAAAGTTTGGACGCAATCGAAGACATAATTTATGAATACAAGGAGAAAAGAGCCAGAGAACTCCTGAGACCTAACGAAAACAGTAGTAAACTTTGAAAAGATTTTGGAAAAATGGGGGGCAGAGGGCATGAGCCCTCATAACCTATCAAGACGACATAACTTTTAATCTTTGTGACCAGCGATCGGTAATAGCCGAAGTATACTCAAAATACAAGGTGGAAAGAATTAAGTTATGACGAAACCTTCAAATTTCTATTTCACCGTTTATTCACCATGAAGATCAAGGTAAAAAGAGTGGGAAAAGAAGAAGAACTTTCTCTGAAAGATGGAAGCACCATAATGGATGTACTTAATATCTTAAACATAAACCCGGTAACCGTAGTGGTTAGCCTAAATGGACGTATTAGACCAGAGGAAGAAAAATTAAATGATGGAGATATTTTAGAAATTATTAACGTGATTTCTGGTGGCTAGTTTGAAATGTGTTTGCGGAAGTGAAGCAGTCATTAATTTAAGGTATGTTGGAAAGTTTTTTTGTGAATCATGTTTTATTACGTTCTTTGAAAAAAGAATAAGACGGGAATTAAGGTTCCTTAAAGGTATCCAAAGGGGCGACAAGATAGCGGTTGCTCTATCTGGAGGAAAAGACAGTTCATGCGTCCTTTATACGATAAACAAGGTTGCAAACCGGATTCCTGATGTGGAGGTAATCGCAATAAGCATAGATGAAGGAATCAAAGGATACAGGGAGCACACTCTAAAAAGTGGAAGGAAATTATGCAGAAAGTTAGGTATTCCTCACCACATGTTCATTTTTGAAAAAGAATTCGATTACTCCCTTGATAGAATGGTTGAAATTAGCAAGGAGAATGGGTATAAAAAAAACCCTTGTACTTACTGTGGCGTGTTGAGGAGATATCTAATAAATAAATACGCCAGAGAACTCGAATGCAACAAGATATTCACCGGACACAACTTGGATGACGAGGCTCAGGCGATAATGTTGAACATGATGCAGGGTGCATTAAAAAAACTCGCAAGATTAGATCCTTTACCCCATAATACGCATCCCTTGATTGTGCCAAGACTAAAACCCCTGAGGAACTTACCTGAGAAAGAAATAGCTCTGTATACAATTTTGAAAGATATTCCCTGTTCGTTGAAAGAATGTACATATTCTGGAACTTCTTTCAGGGCAGATGTTCGTGATTTCTTAAACGAGATAGAAAGAAAGAGGCCTGGCACGAAGCATGGAGTGGTAAGTTCTCTGGATAAGATGTTACCCTATGTAAGAAATCTCGTAGATGAAAGGATAAGGGAGTGCGAGATATGTGGGGAACCTACATCTAGAAACATATGTAAGCCCTGTGAGCTTCTGGAGGAAATTTCTAGAACTCACCGAGGATTGGATTGAGGCTAACTATTCGGACTTAATTTTTTCAGTGTCTCAGCAACTTTCCTTCCTAAATTTCTGCAGGTTTTTTCTCCCTCCGGATCCTCCTCTACTCCTGAGTGGGCTATCCCTCCAAAATGAGCCGTGGACTTATCGCTTACTGCTATCATTTCATGTATGAACATGAAGTTATAGATCGCCATGTTGGTAAACTCTTGACCTCCATTTCTTGTCCTTCCCACTGATATGGCTCCTCCTACCTTTCCTGAGAGAGCCATATTTTTTCTCCTTAGGTAAAGCGTTCTGTCCATCATTCTTTTTAGTTTGGCAGATACAGTACCAAAGTAGACCGGAGACGCCAAGATTATTCCATCAGACTCTTCCAACTTTTTATATACCTCCTGCATATCATCCTGTATTGGACAAGGTTCTTCCCTGCACTTCTCACAAACATTGCAATCTTCGATATTAAGCTTTGATAGTTCTAAGATTTCGGTTTCAAATCCTTCCTTTTTTATTTCCTCCATGGCAAGATCAAGATACTTTCTTGTTGTTTTTTCATATCTATGGCTGCCATTTATTCCCAGGACCTTCATGCAAAACCCCCTATAAATTTCTATAGGAAAGAGATAATAGCATCGGAGTTATAAAAACGGTTAGGGCGAAGGTTATCACGAGTACGGAAAAGATTTCAGGAGGAATTATACCCAATCCAGCCCCCACTGTGATTACCGCCAAAGCGATTTCTGTTCTCGGCATCAGCCCTATACCTATGACCAAAGATTCTCTGGGAGATATTCCCCCTATCAGAGATCCAATGCTGGCGCCAAAGACCTTGCTTAAACTCGCGGAAACCAGAAATAAGAATACGATATCTAAGTTCTGATAACTCAAACCTAAATGTGTAGACATGCCAACAAACGCGAAAAATATTGGAATAAAGAATCCTCGAGACATTGCTGATATTTTTCCAAGCAAATGATGATCCACCACTTTTCCAATAATGATGCCAGCTGCAAAACTTCCCAGTACCATGTTTAAACCTATTTTTTCGGCAATATAAGCCAGAGTCAGGGCAAGTATTATAAAAACCATGAAACTTCCCTCAATTAAGAGTAATTTGTTCATGTGTGTTGCCACACTGTTTATGGTCTTGATTCCTATGTAGAGGACCACAACAATTAAGAATATCCCGGTTAAGGTGCTGAAAAACGTCTTGCTCACTGATACCTTTCCTATAGAAAGAGATGTGACGATACCGAGGAGAGATATTCCCAAGATATCGTCTATAATGGCGCTTCCGATTATTGTTCTCCCCACTATGGTATCTAACTTATCCATGTCCATCAAGGTCTTAACGGTAACTCCAATCGATGTTGCGGTGAAAGCGGTTCCGATGAATAGGGAAAGCAAAACCCCTTTCCAAATGAGATAAGATGTGGTAAATCCAATTGAGAAAGGAAGGACCATGCCAAATATTGCTGTAGATGTTGATTGCCTGCCAACATCTATAAGATCCTGAATATCAATTTCTGTCCCTGCCAAGAAGAGAAGGAACAGAATACCAAGGTTAGCCATATCTTTTATACTCTCCGAAGGCACAAGGAAAATTCCGAGCAGAATTCCGGCTACAATTTCTCCAACTACGCTTGGTTGATTTAGTCTCTGAAAAAGTTCTCCGAATACTGTTGCAAAAACTAGAATCAGTATGAGCTGAAAGAGAAAATCCAACTATTCACTCTCCGACAAAAGAGTGTTTACGATGTCCCTCTTCACGATAATACCTATAACTTCGTTTTTTTCGTTAATAACGGGTAAACCACGCACATGATGAATTAGCATAAGGATAATCGCCTGTTCCAGCGTCGCAAGTGGAGAAATTGTCACCGGATTCCTTGTCATAACGTCTTTCACCTTTCTAGGGCTCAAGATTTTAGCCCTACTCCCGATTGTACCGAACATCTCGTGTTTACTCAGATAACGCTTCTCAACAACCTTCATTACATCACTCTCAGAAACGATTCCCACCAGTTTATTATGTCTGTTCAAAACAGGGAAGGCGTTTACCTTTATTTCCTTGAATATTTTGGTTATTTTTTCAAAACTGTCGTCTTCATTAACCGTTATGACTTTTTTAGTCATGACTTCTCCCACAGTTATGGTAGAGGGATCCTTCATCCTCATTTTGAAACCTCGAGAGTATCTTTAAATAACTCATATTAAATCTATCTTTGGTGTTGTTTTGAGTGTATGGGATATTAAGGCATTGATTCATGATGGACTATTCAAAATGCCTCCTTTCAGAAACATCAGAGAAGGGGAATTAAATATTTTTAAACATATTCTATCTTCTATGGACCTAAAGGGCGCAAGAATACTGGATATTGGATGCGGCACCGGAACGATCCTCTCCTTGTACAAGAATCTACCTCAAGAGAAGGAAAACAAACTCTATGGAATCGATATATCTCAAAGGATGATAAAAATCGCTAAGGAAAAGAATTTAGATGCTGAATTTGTCAGAGCAAACGCCTTAACTTTACCATTCAAGGACGAGAGTTTTAATTTTGTCTCAATGATAGGCGTCCTAGAGTACATCAAAGAAAAGGAAATTTTACTTAAAGAAATTTGCAGGATCCTGAAAAGGGATGGAAAGGTTTTGTTATCCTTCTCCCAAAAGAGTATTCTAAACCTGCCGAGGTTCATGTGGGGAATTAGGTTTTATATGTACGATGAAAAAGAGATAATTAATCATATAGAAAATAATGGATTTGAGATAATCGATAAAAGATCCGGTCCTTTACAGACTCAAGTCTTATGTCAAAAGAATTGAGAGATTAATATGGAATTAAAAAGCATTAAAGAAGAGATAGAGCAAAAAATAACGGAAAAAAAGGAAAAAATAGAGATAAATGTCTCTATTCCTGAACATATTTCCATTGTGAGAGGATACAATGATATATTACTAATAGACAGGCAAAGCGGAGAACGTGCCAGAATAAGGTCCAGGGACTATTTTATAGCAAGCTTGGAAAGAAATAAAAGAGATACCAAAATTTTGTTTCTTGAGAAAAAGAGAGAAGTTTACCGACCACCCTATATCTATAAGGAGATAAGATATCCAAAGTATAAAAGAGCATACTGGCTCTCTTTGATGGCTATTGCGGTAATAATAATGATCGTTTTGTTCTATTTATACCATTTCTTTAAGAGAGGTATTTTTAGCCTCTCCTTCTAGGAGGAATAAAATGGAGGCTGAAGCGCTAGGTACTGATTTGGTTTACTTCGCCGCTGAAATAGATCAACTATTTGATCCTAATTTAAGGGAAGAACTAAGAGAAAAACATGGAGAAGAAGTATTGATCAGGGTAGATGAAAAAAATCGGGCAAAAAAAGATGAAGTTAAAGATTTACTGAAGGAAGTTTTTCCAAGGGGGATACAGAATATCATTTTCTCAGATTTTGGGGTAGTTCTTGTAGAACTGGAGTCAAATTATTTTTTGGCAAATGTAGAATTAACAAAGGAAATCCTGATGAAAAAGACCGGTTGGGTATTCGAGTTCATGGAAACTCGAGGAAAACTGTGTCAAGCAACCAGAAATGTAAACAAGATACTCTATGGAGAAAGACTAGAGCATCTGAGAAAAATAGGTGAAAAGTTGAGAGAAAAAGGAGAAGCAAAGTGGAAGCGTATATCATTCCTTGGAGGTTGCAGACAGGTAGGAAAGTCATGCTTTCTTTTTCACACAAACTCCGATGGCATACTCCTTGATTGCGGCATTGATGCATCACAGTCTCCACCCCTTCTACCGGCATTTGATTTACCTGAATTTGAAATCGATAAATTACACTCAATCGTTGTTTCTCATGCACATCTGGACCATTGCGGGGCTGTTCCATATCTTTACGAAAACGGCTTTGAAGGAGCCTTAATTTGCACTAGACCCTCCCTTGATGTGATGTATTTGTTATGGAACGATACACTAAGACTGAGCAAAAGAAATTCTAAATCATTGTTCTCAAAAAAAGGAATAGAACTTTCCATAAAACACGCAATACCTCTCGAGTATGAAAGGAGCGTAATGGCGTCTCCAAATGTGAAATTAACCTTGTACAGCGCAGGACACATTCTTGGATCTTCTCTGATTCATCTTTCTCTCAATGACTATAAATTACTGTACACGGGTGATTTCAGTTATAGGAAGACAAGACTGCTTGATATATCCAGAAAAAAAATACATGCTGACACCTTAATCATAGAATCTACTTACGGTGGAAAAGAAGATCTTCATCCATCAAGGAAAGGTGTAGAATCTGATTTCATAAAATCTGTACGACAATGCATGGAAAGGGGAGGTAGCGTCTTGATTCCAGTAGCAGCCGTAGGAAGAGCCCAAGAGATAATGCTTGTTCTGGAAGAGTACATGAGATCCGGTGCGCTAAAAAGATACCCTGTTTATGTGGACGGTATGGTTAGGGAGGCTAACCTTATATATACCCATTATTCTGACTTTCTTCGTTCCAGTATAAGAAGAAGAATTGATGAAACTAAAGATAATCCATTTTTGTCAGATATATTCCATGTAATCACGCCAAAAAGAAGGGAAAGTATAGAGGAACCAGCGATTATACTTGCTACATCAGGGATGATGAAAGGTGGACCCGTGATACATCATCTTAAAAGACTGCACAACGATAGAAGAAACCTGCTGATACTTGTGGGGTACCAAGCCCAAGGAACACTGGGTAGAGAAATACTGGATGGAAAAAAAATCATAGAATTGAATGGCGAGGAATTGAAGTTGGATATGGAGGTAAAATCATATACTTTTAGTGCACACTCCGACAGACCGCAGATAATGAATTTCCTAAATTCTCTTTCCAAAAAACCTGAAAACATATTTGTGGTGCACGGAGAGGAAGAAAATACTCTTCAGCTACGTAAGTTGATTAAAAATAGACTTCCAGACCTCCACGTGGAGGCTCCAAGGGAGTTGGATTCTTTTAGAGTTTGATTCTCAATAATATTCGTCAATTAAATGAAATCAACTCACGGATGTTGTGTAACCGCATCTTATGCAGACATCTGCTCTCTCAATGAACTTGAGTTCTTCACCGCAGTCCGGACACTCTTCTACCGGTACTTTTTCCTCTATTGATAGAGTCTGCTCCTCTTTGCTCTTGTTTCTGTAAACGGTTATACCTTTACATCCTAGTTCATATGCAAGCAGGAAAACCCTTCTCACATCTTCTTTAGTTGCTTCTTGCGGCAAGTTCACGGTCTTTGACACCGCATTGTCCACATATTTTTGGAATGCTGCCTGCATCTTTACCTGCCATTCCGGAGAAATATCATAGGCGGTAACAAATAGTTCTTGAACATCTTCCGGTACCTCGTTCATCCCTTGGACCGATCCTTTTTCTGCGATTTTTGTCATCAGTTCCTCGCTGTAGAACCCTCTTTTTTTAGCGATTTCTTCAAAGAGTCGATTGACTTCATATAGTTTTTCATCATCAAGAACCTTTCTCACATAAGATATGGCATAAAAAGGCTCTATGCCGCTCGAACAACCTGCTATTATGCTTATCGTCCCCGTGGGAGCAATCGTTGTCCTAGTGGCATTTCTTACCTTTTCGATACGTGGATTATATTTCACGCTCTCTTCATAATTAGGAAAGGGTCCTCTTTTCCTTGCAATTTCCATTGATTTTCTTTTTGCCCTTTCTGAAATGAATTTCATGACCTTTTCAGCGATCTTAAGTGCTTCCTCCGAGTTATACGAAATCCCCAGTTTTACCAGCATATCAGCGAATCCCATAACACCCAAACCTATCTTCCTGTTTCCTTTTACCATCTCTTCTATTTTTTTTAATGGGAATTTATTCTTGTCTATGACGTTATCCAAAAATTTTACTGCAATATCTACAATTTCACCCAATTTTTCAAAGTCTATTTCCCCATTCTTTACCATTTTGGAAAGATTTATAGATCCAAGGTTACAAGCCTCATATGGTAGCAGGGGCTGCTCCCCGCAGGGATTTGTAGCCTCTATTTCTCCCAGCTGAGGTGTAGGATTGTCCTTGTTTATTCTATCCAAGAATATTATTCCGGGATCGCCAGTACTCCAGGCCATTTCTACAATCAAATCAAAAACTTCCTCTGCATTTATTCTATCTACGATTTCTTTGGTTCTTGGGTTAATCAGGTTGTATTTTTCTCCTTTCTTTAGGGCTTCCATAAATTCCTCAGTAACCGCTACAGATATATTGAAGTTGGTCAAAACTCTGGGATCTTTCTTTACGGTTATGAATTCCATTATGTCTGGGTGATCTACTCTGAGCACCCCCATGTTTGCTCCTCTACGCTTTCCTCCCTGTTTTATTGCCTGAGTCGCTGCATCAAAAACTTTCATGAATGATACTGGACCCGAAGCTATGCCGCCTGTTGACTTAACAATATCTCCTTTTGGTCTCAATTTAGAAAAAGAAAATCCGGTTCCGCCACCGCTTTGATGTATAAGGGCTGCGTTTTTTAAAGTTTCAAAAATTCCTTCTATCGAATCCTCTACCGGTAGGACAAAACAGGCTGCAAGTTGTTGAAGTTCTGTTTCTGCATTCATGAGGGTGGGAGAATTGGGCAGGAACTCGAGATTTGCCATTATTCTATAAAAATCTTCCTCAGACTTTTTAGGGTCCTCACCATATTTTTCATCGGTGGAAGCAATATTGCGGGCTACTCTCCTAAACATTTCTTCGGGTGTTTCGATCACATTACCCTTTTCGTCCTTTTTCAGATACCGCCTTCTCAGTACTTTTATCGCGTTATCAGATAATTCGATATTAGGCTGCACCTTCTCCATGTATAAGATTTAACATATCTCATTTATATATAGTTCTCCCCAAACCACGAATACCCTATTCAAATTTCTTTGGTTAAAAATGTTAATTTTTTGTGCAGTAAATTTTAGAATTGTAAACTGAATGGTTTGAGTGATTAAGAAAACTTGCATCAAACTATAATTTTTCAATTCTTATGGTATCTCCTTCCCTAACGCTAGATAGTTTTTCCACTCCCTCCCTTATGGTTCCCAGTATGTTAACTTCGCTGTAAGGCTGAGACTCACCAAAGAATATGCAAAAGGCTTTTCCTGGTGGCCAATAGGCTATATCTCCTTTTTTTGTAGTGCTAGAGGGATTTTCAGGAACATATTCTAGCGGTATTTCAAAATAAACCTCTTCCTTCCAGAGCTTAGCAGAGCCTTCCAAGGGTAATTTTTCCAGTAATAACTCGACTGTCTTGGGATTTTCATCTGTAAGCTCGGCAAATACTTCAAAGTCTTTATGAATTATCTTTATCCTCTTAACTTCCATCAGTAACCCTCCAGAATTTCGAGTCCCCTGGTCAATCTTCGGATCACGTCGTTTAGTTTACCAGAAAAACAGGCGCATTTAGGCAAATATTCAGGATTAAACCCGTAATAATTGCCTTCTTCATCTTTTACAGTTACTCCATCTTTTGTTACGAATAATATTGTTATTCCATTAATATTTTCTCCTTCATGTCTTTTATAAACTGATAGCGGATCCAGCTCCAGTTCAGTATAGTTGAATTTAAGGTAACCGTATTCCTGCATGCTGATTCCGTTCTCCAACCTCCAGACATATCTCCTTAATTTGTTGTAGGAACAGCAAGTCGGAAAGGTCTCAGGATTAAAACTCCATAGTCTGTCGAAGTTATCCCTTATCCCAACTCCATCCTTCGTTACATATCTTATGTAGAGGCCGTTAAGCGTTTTACCCTCATACTTCTTGTATACAGATAGAGGATAGAACTCCTCAGAGAATGTAACACTTATTGTGAAAGTCAATAAGCATAGCCATACGATTAAATGAGAAAATTTGCTCAAATTACCACCTCTTTGGTTGGTAGTTGGTATCTGAATAATATGTTGTTTAATAATGTGATTTCTTTTAATATAAATTACACGTAACGTCCCTTATGAACTTAGATCTAATTGCTATTTCAAAACAATAAGATTTTATAATTCATCTCAAGAATATAACGTTACAATGGCCTTGGATCAATACTTAACTAGGAGATTATGTAACGAATGCGGAATGAATGTATCTAAGGGGTGGCTATCGGATCCCTACAATTTGAGTCTGGAACAGGTTCTAGAACTTTATTCTCAGGCTAAAGTAAAAGTAGTTGAGTTTCAAGCAGTTAATCTTAAAATATTTGACACCATGGGTAACTTGAATAAAGAGATGAAGAGAAACGTTCTTGATACCCTTAGTTCATTCGACTTTTGTTACATCTACCACTCCCCATATCCAGGTTATGCGCCTGTTTATTTGGATGAAAATTATGGAAAACCTCACGAGAGGATTATAGACATATTAGATGCTGGATTTGAAATTTGCGTGGAAATTGATTCACCGGTAGCAATCGTTCATCCAAGTCATAAAGTAAGGCATGACTGGGAAGTCAGAGTAGAAGAAAAATTGATTTCAAGGATTTACGCAAGCTTAAAAGATGCAATCGCGATGGTTGAAAAGTATGATATGCCCCTTTTAGTCGGTGTAGAGAATATGCCACCAAAAATAGGCGTAAAGAGGATAGGTACCCTGCCTGAGGAAATACTCGAGATTATAAAGGGTCTCGATTCCCCATACGTTGGAACTGTATGGGACTTCGGGCATGCTACCATAACTCATACTCTAATGAAGATCCCCTATGAAAAATTCATTGGAGAATTTGCTGACATGTGCATTCATGTTCATGTACATTCAAATTATGGTTTATCGGGTGCTTTAGACGAAAGAAAGGACTATAAGGATAAAAAAGGAGATTTACACTTACCAGTTGGATTCGGAGTGACTCCGGTAGAAGATTTCATCAGGGTATTGGCGAGAAAAGGATACCGGGGCTCTTTCATACTTGAATCAGGTCCTGATTCTTTTATGCATACATATGGGGAATTAGACTTTATAGAATGGATTAAAAGGTCTTATAACGATCTTAAAGAACTTGTAGACAATCATTTCAGGTGAAACAATGAAATGCATCTTTTTTTATGAGGACGAAAAAGAAATGACCCATACTCATTGGGGGGTGAAATGGAAAGATAGATTAAAATGGATAGCAAAAAGCGCAAATCTAGACCCAATGTTTCTAGATCAATCTACATTTGATAAAGAATTAAAAAATATCGAAGAAGAGACGTTTGTTTTGGTAAAAGCAAATCTTCTCTTGGATCATCGACTTTTGGATAAACTAAAAAAAGCAGGGACATCTGCCATACTGGTGAAGAATGGCAACAGATTGCCAGCCTTCAAGATTTCCAAGCAGGATATAACAGGACCTCTTAAAGAAATGAACTTAGAGAAATTTGAGGGGATAGATACTGAAGGTTATTTCTGTGAGGAAATAAAAAAACCAGCAGAGAGAGAATTTGAGAATTCGATATTTGATTTTTCCGTAGAAACCAGATTTGATTTAAAATCTCCTTTTTCAAGTTATTCTAAGTTTACAAGGTACTTTAACCTACCATTTTCCCGGTTGATTACCAGAGTCATTATCGGTACACCACTGAATCCGACTCATATTACCCTGATGAGTCTGAGCATAATTCTACTTGCTTCATTTCTTCTTGCCACCGGAAATTTTCTATACGGCTCGCCACTCCTCTATCTGGGTATTTTACTGGATGGTGTAGATGGAAAAGTCGCTAGGATTAGATGTCAGACGTCTCTCACGGGATCAACCATAGACTCCTTTTTCGATAGAGTGGGTGAAATGGCATTAATCTTAGCGCTAACATATATAAGTTTAAATCGTTTATATACTCCCCTGCTCATATTACTTGGATTCTTAGGCGCATTTTCCTTTAACATGGGTTTTTACCTGAAAGAATACTGCAGGGCAGAGACAGATCTCAAATGGGAAAAAGTGTATTATAAAGCGTTGGACGGACCTAAAATTAGACCCTGGGACAGAGATTTTTCATTTTTTACGGCAGCACTCTTGTGCATCCTGAGGAAACCGGAACTTGCCCTGCTATTCATATCTATTTGCCAAACAACGGTGGTTCTTTTACTCTTCTACTCGTTCATAAAGTCCCTCTCAGCCCTTGAGTCCTCCTAGCCTGGTAAAGGTCTTCCAGCGTATCTACATCAAACCATTTCTTGTTGTATACTTCAAGAATCTTAACAGAATAACCATTTTCGTAGAGCCACGGTACACAATCGAGTCTATCTGCCTTATCGTTTCTTAGGACCTCTTCATAAGCCTCGAAAACAACAGGAGAACAGAGAGAAGCGCCTATGGCTATACCGTTATATTCTATCAGTTCGTTTCCCCATTCTATAATTTTTCCCTCAAAATCATATCTTATTCTGAGTCCTTCCCTTGAAAGGTCTTTATCTACCGGGAGAATGAAGTCTCCGCTTGCATTTGCTAGGTTCCTGAGTAGTTCCTCTTCAAATATGTTATCTCCCAGAAGCAACAAGAAACTCTCGTCTATGTAATCTCTTGCCTTGATAATTGATCTAACAATTCCATCTCCATACCAGTCGCTTAAAGCGTAGTCTATTCTTAGACCTTTCCATGCATCTCCCAGATATTTAATAATACGATCGCCTAGATAGCCTACCACGACGATTACTCGCGATATACCTATATTTTTGAGAGAATTTAAGGTTTTGACTATTATGGGCTCACCGTTTACTTCAAGCAGGACTTTGGGAGTTCTCGCGGTAAACAACCCCATCCTAGTCCCATCTCCCGCTGCGAGAATAAGCGCTTCCATTTCCCTCCTCCTTTGCCTTTTCCTCAAAATTCGGGTTAAACTTTGTTTTCCTCACTGACCGGGTTCATACATTTACGGTAGATCCAATAGGAATGAAACCGATTTGAGAGTTGAAAAGTTGATTTTATAGTTTTGAGGTTTGGGATATAAAAGTTTTGATCATTTTTTAATTTTTATCCTCACGGGTAAAATGAAAATAATATCGGGTTAGTCGTCAAAATCCTATATAACCGGTAACCGAAACTTTAATATATGAAAATGATCAACCCCTATAAGAACTATAACAATAGTTCATTACAGTTAGAAGGTGGGGGTTGTAAGAACTTTTAGGGAGGTGAGAAAATGGCAGAAGCGGCGGCAGATTGGGCAAACCCAGCAGTACTAGGGCTGATGGGTTTCGGTTGTACTACTACCGCTACAGGCTTGCA